>JAFQCL010000029.1 GCA_017416425.1 Clostridia bacterium | reverse complement strand
GGAAAAGATGGAATACCTTGGTCACATGGTCAACTTCAAAACCCGTAAGCAGTCGTACAAGAGCAAAAAGAAAATCGAAAACCCTCCCGACCAATGGAAGATTTTCGAGAACACCTATGAAGCCATTATTGACGAAGAAACCTTTGCCCGTGTGCAGGAGCTTCGCAAGAACAAACGCAGACCCGCCAGAACAGGCAAGACCAATATGTTCTCCGGTCTCGTCCGCTGTGCCGATTGTGGTGAGAAATTGTACTACTGCACCAGCAACAGTTTTGAAACCAGACAAGACCACTTTGTATGCTCCACTTCCCGTAAAAAGGGCAAGGAAGTCTGCGACACCCACTTCATCCGTGCTGTGGTATTGGAAGAAGGCACACTCCAACACATGAGGTTAGTGATCCAATGTGTTGCCGATTATGAGGATGCGTTCCGCAGGGCGTTGGGCGCAAAGCGAAGTGAGGAAGCAAAGAAAGAGCTTTCTGCCAAGAAACGAACCTTGCAGAAATCCGAAAACCGTCTGGCTGAACTGGACAGATTGTTTAAGCGTATTTATGAGCATATGGTCAACGGAAAGCTGTCCGAAGCTCGCTTTCAGATGTTGTCTGATGATTATGAGCAGGAGCAGGCAGACCTGAGAGCCAAGATTGAAATGCTTGAAAACGAAATACAGAATCAAGAAGATCAAGCGGAGAATGTTGATAGGTTTATACGACAGGCAAAGAACTACCTGTATTTGGAGAAGCTGACATCCACTATACTGAACGATATGGTCAGCACCGTATATGTTCATGCACCGGACAAGTCCAGCGGACATCGAGTGCAGGATGTGACCATCAGCTACAACTATATCGGCATACTCCCCGCCAATTTACTCTATGACGTTATGAACGGAAAAGCGGCATGATTACTCATGCCGCTTCCCGAAAACATTCTTATACTGTTTTATTGGACCGCCCTCTCTTGCGGACTCTTTTTTTATAAGCCACTATAGACTTTGGCGCTGCGGGCAAGCCAATCAAACGGTGGAATATAGCCCATCATCTCGGGATGCGACTGCAAGCCCAATATAAGGCCGTTTTCATGCTCTATGGCCTCTATCACTCCATCATCGCTGCATCCCGAAGCTATAAATCCCTTGCCCAGCCTTCTTACAGCCTGATGGTGTATGCTGTTTACCTCCATGCGGTCGCCGTAAAGCTTATTTGCGAGAGTTCCTTTTTCAGTTACCATGCCATGCATGCATTCATCGCCGTGCCGCGCTTTAAAGCCGGCCTCCTTAATATCTCTATGTAAGCTCCCTCCAAGCAGGCAATTTATAAGCTGCATGCCCCTGCATATCCCAAGTATGGGCATTTTCGCCTCAAAAGCCGCGTTAAAAAGGAGAACCTCAAACTCGGTTCTTTGCGGATCATCAAGCTTTACGATATCGCTTTCCTCATAGCCGCCGATCTCGCCCGGAACATCATTTCCGCCGGTAAAAAGCACGCCATCAAAAAAAGATATACCCTCAAAGGTATACGTTAAAATGATCGGTATGCCGCCTGCCTTTGTTACCATATCACCATAATATTTACTGCTGCGGTATGCCTTTTTATCATCATCCCACCATGCGCTTATACCTATTATCGGTTTTCTTATCATATCGATCTCCTAAATTTTATTTTTCTTTGGGACTACTCATCCCCAATCCCCAAGCATGATTCGCCTAGATGCATCTACATCAAGCAGGGCTTTGTATAAATAAAGAAACTTACGCCTTTAAAGTTAAGTTTTTTGGAGGCAAGCGCTCCCCAAAAGACAGATTCGGGGGCAAAGCCCCCGAAAAAGAAGAAAACAACAATACTTAATATGTGTGCCGGCAATTATTTATTCCTATGCGTGATAAGTCCCACAGCCTTTGATATTTCCATAACGAGCGTAGGAACCAATATAAGGCCAAGAGCTATGAGATAGAGGTTTACAGGAAGCATTACGATGCTGAACGCCGTACCAACAGGCGTAAATAATACTATGGCGACTAAAGCTATGGATATAAGCGCTGCACCGTTGAGCTTTTTATTTGTAAACCAACCGGTTTTAAACAGCGAACGATCGGAACGCATGTTGAAGGCATGAACCACCTGAGAGAGCGAAAGTACGATAAACGCCATGGTCTGTCCATGCTCGAGCGTACCTCCCATTGTCTTTCCCAAATAGAAAGCGGTAAGCGTCAAAGCTCCGAACATACATCCCAAAAGCACTACGCGGGCGCCGAGACCGTTTGCAAAAAGACCTTCATTTTTAGGCTTAGGCCTTCTTGTCATAATATCCGACTCGACCGCTTCCATACCAAGTGCGATCGCCGGAAGGCTATCCGTAACAAGATTTATCCAAAGAAGCTGCATGGAAAGCAGCGGGGTTTCCCTGAATATGAGCATCGCAAAGAATACGGTAAGTATCTCTCCTATATTTGTGCCAAGAAGGAAGCCCACCACCTTCTGTATGTTCGCATATATGCCACGACCCTCGCGCACAGCCTCAACTATGGTAGCAAAGTTGTCATCCGTAAGCGTCATATCGGCCGCACCCTTTGCTACATCGGTTCCGGTTATGCCCATAGCGCAGCCTATATCGGCGGCTTTAAGCGCGGGCGCATCATTTACGCCGTCACCCGTCATCGACACCACCTGACCCTTGCGCTGCCAGGCCTTTACTATGCGTATTTTATTTTCAGGCGATACCCTCGCATATACGGATATGCTCTCTACAACGTTATCCAGCTCGCTGTCCGTCATCATATCCAGCTCGGTGCCGGTTATGGCTTTATCTCCATCGACCAAAATGCCAAGCTCCCTTGCTATAGCCGATGCTGTAACAACGTGATCACCTGTTATCATTACTGGCTTTATACCCGCCCTGCGGCATATTTCAACGGCTTTTTTAGCTTCAGGTCTCGGAGGATCGATCATGCCCACAAGTCCCATAAAGATAAGATCCTTTTCCAGTTCATCGGGACGAAGCTCGCTTGGAACTTCGTCTATATACCTGTAGCCAACGGCAAGCACTCTGAGCGCCTTTCTGCTCATCTCCTCGTTTGCGGCGGCGGCACGCTTTATATCGCCCTTTTGGCACCTTGATGCCATTATGTCAAAAGCGCCCTTTACTATTACCACAAGCCTTCCGTCTATGCGGTTTATAGTGGTCATCATCTTTCTGTCGGAATCAAAGGGTATTTCTCCAAGCCTCTGATACTGCCTGTCAAGCTCAGCCTTGGGCATGCCGTTTTTATGCGCGGCAAGCACTATGGCGGTCTCGGTAGGATCGCCTATATGCTTTTCCTCACCTCCGTCAAATACCACGATACCGTTGCTGCAGAGCGTACCGTATTTTAAAAGCTCGCATACATTTTCGGAATTATTGGAGGATATGTCTTCAATATTACCCGTCTTGTCAAGATAAGCCGACATAAGCGTCATGCGGTTGAGCGTAAGCGTTCCCGTCTTATCCGAGCATATTACAGAAGCTCCGCCAAGCGTTTCAACAGCGGGCAACCGCCTTATAATGGCATTTCGCTTTACCATGCGCTGAACGCCAATCGATAATACTATCGTAACTATAGCGGGAAGCCCCTCGGGTATCGCAGAAACGGCAAGGGAAACGGCTGTCATGAATATATCCAGCACTTCCATACCGCTTGTAAGACCTATCACGAATATGATGGCGCACGCGGCAAGCGCTACTATTCCAAGGTACTGACCAAGCTTTGAAAGCTTCATCTGAAGCGGGGTCTGCCCCTCCTCCTCATTATCAAGGAGGTTAGCGATACGACCCATCTCGGTATCCATGCCCGTTGCTGTAACTATAGCCGTTGCGGTGCCATAGGTTATGCTGCATCCCGAAAATACCATATTGACCCTATCGCCAAGCGGCGCATCAGACTTTATAATGGCGCTTGCGTCCTTCTCGGAGGGCACCGATTCACCTGTGAGCGCGGATTCCTCGGATTTTAAGCTGCTGCTCCTTATAAGACGCGCATCGGCAGGTACAAAATCGCCCGCCTCCAGTCTTATCACATCACCCGGAACCAGGTCGGCAGCATCGATCACATACTCCTTACCTTCTCGCACGACCCTTGCGTGGGGCACTGACATATTTTTCAAAGCATCCAGCGCCTTTTCCGCCTTAGATGACTGCATAACGCCTAATACTGCATTCAAAATAACGATAAGCAGTATAAGAGCGGGTTCAAAAAACTCGTTCGGATCATGACCGTTTAGAGCGACTACAAATGAGATGATCGCCGAAACGATCAGTATAAGTATCATTACATCCTTAAACTGATCTATGAATTTTTGGAATAGTGTCTTCTTTTTTTTCTCGCGGAGCTTATTTAGGCCAAATTTTTCGCGCTGCAAAAGCGCTCTTTCCTCACTTAAGCCCTGCGTTATGTCGCATTGAAATTCGGCTGCCACATCCTGTAGCTGTTTGTCGTGAAATAACAACAGATTTACCTCCATAAATTGTGTTTTAAATGATTATACTTAAAGTTTTTACAAATATCCAATACTCAATTTTACATATTTGTCTATTTTAAGCATACCTTTACATGTAATATAAAATCTTCCCGGCTCATAAAGATGTGAACCGGGATCAGATTTATTTAAGCTTGACACCTCTAAGCCTTAGAGCATTTGTAAGTACCGTAACTGAGCTAAAGCTCATGGCAAGCGCGGCTATCATGGGGCTTAGCAGGGGTCCTCCAAATATATGAAGCACGCCTGCTGCTATGGGTATGCCTATGCAATTATATATGAATGCCCAGAAAAGGTTCTGCTTTACGGTGCGCATGGTGCGCTTTGAAAGCATTATAGCATCCGCAATGCCGGCTATACCATGCCGCATGAGCACTATAGAAGCGCCAGCTATCGCGACATCAGTACCGCTGCTCACCGCAAAGCCCACGTCCGCCTTTGCAAGCGCAACAGCATCGTTTATTCCATCTCCCACCATGCCGACAAGCCTTCCCTCACTTTGGAGCTTAGCGATTATTTCAGCTTTATCACCCGGCATCACCTCGCTATATACCGATTCAATACCAAGCTGATTTGCTACAGACTTTGCCGTGTTTTTGTTATCACCGGTTATGAGAACGGGGGTTATATGGCGTGCTTTAAGGCGTTTTATAGTATCCGCGCTCTCTGGACGCACCGCGTCTGCCACGGCTATTACCCCTAAAACGGCGCCATCTGCCGCCATGAACATAGGGGTCTTACCTTCGTTTGAAAGCTTAGACAGGATAGCAAGCGCGTCATCAACGATTGGTATGCCCTGCTCCTTCATCAAGCGCGCATTACCTATATAAATATCACGAGAGTTTAACTCAACATGAGCGCCCATGCCGCTTATAGCGGTAAACGAGGATGCTTCATAAAGCTCATACCCAAGGCTCTGCGCATGCTCCACAATAGCCTTTCCGAGCGGATGCTCCGATGATCTTTCGCAGGAGGCAAACAGCTTTATAAATTCGGCTTCATCGCAAAGAATTGGGCATACATCGGTGACCTTTGGCTTTCCCATAGTGACCGTTCCCGTTTTATCAAATGCCATTACGTCAAGACGGCACGCAGTCTCCAGCGCTTCTCCGTCTTTTATAAGAATACCCATCTTGGCGCCTCTGCCCGTTCCCACCATTATGGCGGTAGGAGTCGCAAGCCCGAGGGCGCATGGACAGGCTATTACGAGCACGGAAACAAAAGCTTTAAGCGCAAGGCCAAAGCTTTCGCCGGCGATAAGCCAGGAAATCAATGTGATAACAGCAATTACGCAAACCACGGGCACAAATATACCGCTTATTTTATCCGCAAGCCTTGCTATAGGCAGCTTACCTCCTTGAGCTTCTTCAACGAGCTTTATCATCTTTGAAAGGGTGGTATCTTCACCCACATGTTCCACACAAAAGCGAACCATACCCGATAGATTCATACTTCCGCCGGTCACATGGTCGCCCTCCGCCTTATCGACAGGCAGGCTCTCACCCGTAAGCATGGATTCATCAACGGAGGTTTTGCCATGCGTTATAACGCCATCTGCCGGGATGGATACACCGGGTCTTACAACTACGATATCGCCCGGTATAAGCTCCTCAGCCTCTATCTCACGTTCAAGCCCATCCTTTCCGACTATCACAGCGGTATCGGGAGCAAGCTTTATAAGCCCCTTGAGCGCTTCGCCGGTTTTGCCCTTTGCCCTGCTTTCAAAGTATTTTCCAAGCATAACAAGCGTAAGTATAACGCCTATCGACTCAAAATAAAGGTCATGCGCTGCATGAGCATTTCCGTTTATTATGCGCACAAGCGAATATATCGAATATGCCATGGATGCCACGGTACCGATCACGATCAGCGAATCCATATTCGGATGAAGCCTTATAAGAGCCATTATGCCTCGCTTATAAAAGCCAAGACCGGCAATAATGATGGGTATCAAAAGTATAAGCTGAGTTACGGAAAATAAAAGCGGCGTCTCTGCAGTGATGGGCGATGGCAGACCTATCATGGTGCCCATAGATATATAAAAAAGCGGTATACAGAAGGCGGCAGCAATTATAAGCCTGCGTTTTTTTGAGAAAAGCTCCTTTTTATGCCGCTCCTCATCCAGCTCCGCCTGCTTTTTAAGGCTTCTTGCAGGCGCTGCCTTAAAGCCTGCACGCGCTACGGCATTTTCTATAGCCTCAGTCGGATCAATCTCTCCCTCAGATGCGGTGGTTCTTACCATAAGCCGCTCGGTGGTAAGATTGACATGAGCCGCCTCTATGCCGGGCAATCGTTTTACGGCTCGCTCAACTGCTGAAGAGCATGCGGCGCAGCTCATTCCCGTTATGGAGTATTCAAAACGCACAATTGTAATCTCCTTTCTGGTGGAATTGGGAAAATCCGCAGAACACAGACTTTTCCCTCAGCGTCTTTAGTTTGTCAGGCGGATCTATTTCGGCAAAGCGATCGGTTTAAGGGGTCTTGTTTCGTCGATGGGACCTCCGCCTATGCATTCTTCACCTTGATACAGCACGACCCATTGACCCGGCGTAACGGCTCTTTGGGGCTCCTTAAAATCCATCACGCAGCCTTCGCCGCGCACCCTCACGCGCACAGCCTGATCGGGCTGCCTGTATCTGAACTTTGCGGTACATTCAAATTCGGGCGCGGGCGCTTCGCCGGAAATGTAATTCATCTTTGAGGCAAAAAGCCCCAGGGAATAAAGCTCATCCTGCTCTCCCTGCTGCACTATAAGACGATTACGTTCCATATCCTTTGCGATAACAAACCAGCTTTCACCGTTTCCGTCCGCCATCCCGCCTATTCCAAGACCCCTCCGCTGCCCCAGGGTGTAGTACATAAGTCCATCGTGCTTTCCTATCACGCGCCCATCAAGCGCTACGATATCACCGGGCATCGCAGGCAGAAATCCCATTAAAAACCGCTTAAAATCCCGCTCTCCAATAAAACATATGCCGGTTGAATCCTTTCTCAGGGCGTTTGGAAGCCCCGCCTTTAAAGCAAGCTCCCTCACCTCGCGCTTTGTAAGATCGCCGACCGGGAATATGGCGTTTTTAAGCTGCTCCCAAGTAAGCCCCGCTAAAAAATAGCTTTGATCCTTTCCGGCATCCACACCCCTAAAAAGCCTCACCCTTTCACCCGTTTTATCCAGGCGCGCAAAATGACCTGTCGCAAGCGAAGCAGCTCCCATGCCCATAGCGAAGTCCAAAAACGCCTTGAACTTTATCTCACAGTTGCACATCACATCAGGATTGGGCGTCCTTCCCTTTTTATATTCATCAAGGAAGTATGAAAAAACTCTCTGCCTGTATTCCTCGGCAAAGTTGACCGTATAATACGGTATCCCTATGTGCTCGGCAACACGCCTTACCTCTTCGTAATCAAGCGTTGCAGTACATACTCCGTTTTCATCAGCCTCTTCCCAGTTTTTCATGAATACGCCGATCACGTTTACACCCTGCTGCTTTAGCCTAAGCGCCGCCACGGAAGAGTCTACTCCGCCGGACATGCCGAGTATTACGGTATTCTCCATTATTCTTCCGTTATGGCGATAACGTCAAAACCAAGATCCTCGATAGCATTCTTTACATCATCACGGTCTCCCTTATAATCCACCTTGACGTTTCCTATGCTTATCTCGATTATCTCGGCGTCTATCGCCTGCATCGCGTTTGTTACTCTGGTTATGCAGTGCGCGCAGCCCATACCTTCGATCTTAACGTTGTACATATAGCTCCTCCTATATCTTTAGTTAAGTTATTTTAACACATTTATGCAAAAAAAGCATTAATTTGTACAAGAATATTGCTCCAGATCGGCGTCACGAGCAAAATGGCGTATGATAAAATGCCCCATATGGCCGAATATGGGATGCAGACCTGTCCAAAAAGATTTAGGGGAAGCTTTGAGTAATCCCAAACATTAAGCTTAAGTCTTATGTTTACTATATAGCCTACTATAAGCTCCACCGCCGTTATAAATATGATACCAAGCGCTATTGCGAATATCCAGCCGGGTTCGTATCTTGAATATAGGCCATAAAGCACAGCAAACGACAGCCCTCCGGCTATTGCCATGCTGATATGCGTCCTTCTTCTGTAAAAAAGCTCCATAAGGCAGTAGGCCGCTCCGCCCGCTACGAAGGATATTAAAAAATCACCGATACTCATGTGATTATTCTTCCCGGCAGAGCAGGCATCATTCAGCTCGGAAAAATAAAAAACCGGCACGAAAAGCCAAACTTTTATTTTCGCCCAAGCCCCTTTCGGGGACTACTCGTCCCCGAACCCCTGCGGCAGGACTTGCCGTCCTGCACCTGCATCCTGCGGAACTTTGTGCAAAACAAGAAAGTTTCGCCTTTTATTCCAAGTTTTATTTTTCGCCCAAGCCCCACAAGTTATGGGTGCAGGGCGTTGCCCTGCCGCAGGGTCTGGGGGCGCGTAGCCCCCAGCGGGTGCTCGAGGGCAGAGCCCTCGAAAGAATGGGTCAAGGACAGATGCCCTTGAAATAAAAAACCGGCACAAAAGCGCCGGTAAATGGTAAATGATAAAATCAGCTTAAAGCTCCACTATGGTTTCATAAATGCCGTTCAGCCAGTCTCCGCTAAACAGCTCTATAAGCCCCGCGTCACATGCCGCCGCAAGCTTTGGGTCTATAGGAAGCTTTGCTACGCTGTTTACGCCAAACTTCTTCGCGATCTCATCGATACGACTCTCGCCAAATACATGATAGGGCTTCTTACAATCGGGACATACCACATAGCTCATGTTTTCAACAAGGCCGATAACAGGTATGTTCATAAGCTCAGCCATCTTAACGGCTTTTTCGACTATCATGCCGACAAGCTGCTGAGGAGATGCTACAATAACTATACCATCGATGGGTAATGATTGAAATACGGTAAGCGGTACATCGCCCGTTCCGGGAGGCATATCTATAAACATCACATCGATATCGTTCCATATAACGTCCGTATAGAACTGCTTTACAGTACCCGCGATAACGGGGCCTCTCCAAACTACGGGGTCAGTTTCGTCCTCAAGGAGGAGATTTACGGACATTATTTCTATCCCGGTCTTACTTGAGACAGGAAGTATCCCCATCTCGCTTCCCGTAGCCTTGGTCTTTATGCCAAATGCCTTGGGTATGGACGGACCTGTTATATCGGCATCGAGTATCGCCGCTTTAAGTCCCGAGCGATTTGCTAAAACCGCAAGCATCGAGGTCACTATGGACTTGCCAACGCCGCCCTTTCCGCTTACCACTCCTATTATCTTCTTAATATTGCTAAGCTGATGGGGCTTTGCTCTAAAATCCGTCTGCTGCGTCTCTCTGGACGCGCAATCGCTGCTGCATGATGAACAGTCGTGTGTACATTCCTGACTCATATTGATCAATTATTCCTTTCCTTTTTTATTTGAACCCATTTTGTCAGCTGTAAGGCCGCAAAGTTCTAATGCTGCACACCAAAAGGCACAGATATCGGTGTAAAATCTTATTTTTCACACACCATCTCAAAAAAGCAATGATGCAAGCCCGCACGCGCAAAGGCTCGCAGGCTTACAAGATTTAGTTTACGCCGTTTTTGTCTCAAGTCAACATGGTTTTTAAAATATACCGACTTGTCCTTTAGTTTTCCGAATAAGCATCGAGAAAGATAAGGTCAAATTCAAAAAGCACGCGCTTTGCCGCCTCCTCGACTATGGGTATCAGATCGCCCTTTGAGAACACATACGCATTCCACGAATGGGTCTTAAATGAAGCCGCTATATTATTAAGATCCACCACCTGTGAGATCGGTATGAGCTTTGACTTATCGTTTACAACGTATACGCCCGAGTAATCCTTGGTCGAGCCCGGCTTTGGCACGGCTATGTGTACATCAAAGAGCTCTATTTCCTGCGAAGTACCCTTTTTAGCGAGTATTTCCCGCGCTTTTTCAAATATGCGCCTTCTAAGCTTTGGGATGCGCCTTATACTGCTTGCAAGCTCATCCGGGAGCAGTACTTTACCGGTATGCTTATCCCTCATCGTAGCGCAATTTATAATGACCGCGCGCTTTGGAAGATCACGGTTCATAATTTCATGTACCAGCTCCGATATTGTCTTTTTTGAATCAGCATCTATATGGCATTTTGCGATCTTGGGTACAAGCTCCTCGGGCGCCCCATCCTCACAAAGCCTGTATATGTCGCTGTCGGTGAACTCCAAAAAATCACAGGGGTGCAGGAGCTTTCCGTTGGCATTTAATCCATGCACCACATCGCGAACCAGGGATTCTACCGCCACGACCTTCTTATGCTGATATATGTATCTGCTCAGCATGAGCTTATTGAACATCATCTCCTCTATGGATGATATTCCTGACACCGGGATGGTCATATATTGTCCAACTATCTCCATATCATCATGTGCTTCGATCCGCTCCTCAAAGCGCAATTTATAGAGGAATCTGTCGATGTGATATGTAAGCGCAAGACCCGTTGCATAGCTGTCACGGCGCAGATAGTCCAGTGAATCAGCGTCAAATTGTCCGTTTATTATCTGTGTCATATAGTAAGGACACACCATAGCGCCCGCAGTCTCATCAAAGCGGGGCTCAAGCTTTGCTCCCACGATCATCCGCCCTATATCACGTGTAAATTCAGCCATATCGCCCTTAAAGGGATAATCGCTTTTTTCTTCGAGGAATCGCCTGAATGAAGGAGTATTCACTATCATGTACGCAAGCAGTTCATGGGGCTGAGCCCTTTTAAACACCTCAAAGCTTGACTTTAACAGCGAAAGCTCCTCCATTTGGGAATATATGCTCTCGGAAACGTGTGAAAAAAAGCAATGACCGATATCATGAAGAAGGGCGGCCATCCTAAGCTTAAATATGTTTTCATAGGATATCTTAGGCTTATGCCCGCTCCATTCTTCAACGCTTCCCTCCTGATTTATGCTGTCCACCATCTTTGTAACCACGGCGACAACTCCAAGGGTATGTTCAAAACGCGAGTGATGCGCCGAAGGATACGTTAGAAACGCAAGACCCAGTTGATTTATATACCTAAGCCTTTGAAACAGGGGCGAATCTATAAGCTGTATCTCCCATGGGAAGAATTTAGTCGTGCCCCATATGCAGTCATGTATGACCTTCCCGGAGCGAAAATGCTGAGGCTCATATGAGCTTAAACGCCTGCCAACAAAGCTGTCGGTGCGGGAAAGAAAATCATTATAGATAATAAGCTCTCTATCATTTTGATTACACTGTTCCGGCGAATGCTTCATAAAGCATGCACCTCCCTTCTTAAAATATACGCAAAATCTCCACATCGATTATAGCACATCCGATCGCACTAAAAACGCCCCATATAAAAAACGCGGGACACTATCGCCAAAAGCAGCAACATGCCCGCTCAAAATATCAAACCTGCTTATTCACTTTCAATGCATCCATTGTTCAAATGGATAACCCGATCTGCCATGGCCGCTATCTCCATATCATGCGTTACCAAAACTATGGTCTGATTAAACAATTTAGCGGTCTTTTTAAGCAGCGCCAAAACTTCATCGCCTGTTTTTGGATCCAGATTGCCTGTGGGCTCGTCCGCAAGCACTATCGCCGGCTTACTTACAAGCGCTCTTGCTATCGCTACCCTCTGCTGCTCGCCTCCCGACATCTCATCCGGATATTTATGGAGCATATGCGCCAGTCCAAGCGACTCCACAACCATATTAAAATGCTCTTCATCGACCTTTTTGCCATCAAGCTCTACCGGCATGGTGATATTTTCACGCACCGTATGCTCATTTAAAAGATTATAAGCCTGGAACACAAAGCCGATGCGTCTTCGTCTTAAAATGGCAAGCTCCTTTTCCTTCAGGTCAAATACGCTCTGATCCTCAATATAAAGCTTACCGGAAGTGGGGCGATCCAGTCCTCCGAGTATGTGCAAAAGCGTGGATTTACCCGAGCCTGATCTTCCCGTTATGGCATAAAACACGCCTTTTTCTATCTCAAGGTCCGAAGCTTTAAGCGCCTCTGTTTTGATTTCGCCCTGAATATATGTCTTTGATATCCCCTCACACCTTAAAATAATGTTTTTTTCCATGGTTCCTCCTTTTCAGTGCTGCTTTTCATTTTACCCACACACAATTTTATTTTGCCATAATAAGACATGGATTGCAAGTATTTTGGGCATTTTTATGCAAAAAAAGAGCTCGCAGGATGGAGCTCTGATACTTGTGCATCATGTATAAAACGTATTTCCACCTATAAACTCACGAAGTATTGAAGTTGGCGGAATATCCCTTTCCACATCAGCCGTAATGAAGTGATCCAAAAAATTCAGCATGTTCTTTGCCCTAAAGCTGTACTTGCTTTCCTCTGGCACCGCGCAAAGCAAAGGGTACAAATATTTTTTCAGGACGCATATCTCATAATGAAGGGTTGAATTAAATACATAATCCGCTTCCTCCTGGTATTTAAATATCCATCGCTCCTCGCCCTCTCTTACCGAAGGCCACATGGAGAGCGTATGCTCAACGCTTGAATTTCTTGTTTCAAAATCACGCACTATTCGCCTGAAAAGCCTTACATCCGTGGTTTTTACTCGATTATGGTCGTCAAGGTTTAAAGTCGTCAGCGCCGTCACATATACACGAAACAGCCTGTCTGCGCTTGCATGCCCACCTATAAGAAGCGGATTTAATCCATGTATGCCCTCTATTATAAGCGGCTGCCCGGGCAAAAGACGCATGCTGCGTCCTTGTTCGCGCCGTGTTCCCGTTTTAAAATCAAATTCCGGTATCTCCACGTTAAGGCCGTCCATAAGAGCGCAAAGATCGGAATTAAATCGCTCCACATCGAGCGCTTTTATATGCTCAAGGTCAAAATTTCCATATTCGTCCTTCGGGCACATGATTCTGTCTATATAATAATTATCCAGCGAAAGCATAACGGGATCAAGTCCCAGTACACGAAGCTGCGTCGCTATTCGGTTCGCGCTCGTTGTCTTGCCTGAAGACGAAGGACCCGCAAGAAGCACCGCCTTTGCCTTCTTTTGCGCTATAAGATCGGCTATCTTCGCGAATTCCCTCTCATGCAGCGCCTCATTTACCCTTATGAGCTCATGTATACTGCCATCCTTTACCCTAAAATTTAACTCAGACGCACTATCGCAGCGCATAAGCTTTCCCCACGCATCGCTTTTTCTGAATGTGGCGAATATTTTGGGGCTTTCGATAAATTTTGCAGGTCTATCCGGATATTTCCTGTCCGGAAGCATGAGCATCATGCCGCCATTTAGCCACACAAGGTCAAATACAAAAGCGCAGCCCGTTGATATCGCAAGTTCTCCATAAAGACAGTCTGCATATTCGCCTCCCGCCTCATGAATATCAAAGCTTTCGATGGCATGACTTTTTATAAGCTCAATCTTGTCGTATCTGCCGTATGCTTCAAAGACAGCGATCGCTTCATCTATGTTCACGCGCCTTTTTACGATGGGAATATTCTGTTCGATTATGCGCCTGCATTCGTCCTTTATTAAAAGCACCTCTGTGGGTAAAAGACCTCCCTCTTTATCCGTTGTGACATGCAAACCGTAATTCATGGTGCAATTAACAAATACACGCACATTCGGATAAAGGCGCTGCATAGCCATAAGTAATACAAATTGAAGGGTTCGCTCATATACGCGCATACCCTCCTCATCTCTGTAAAAAATAAGCTTTAAAGAGGTGTCACTATTCGGTTTAAAATCAAGACTGTATACATCGCCGCCTATCATGGCGGCAAGAGGCATGTTTGAAAGCAAGTCTCCCTTAAGCCTTGCTTTAACTATACCGTCATACAGCGTTTCACCCCTTTGCAGTTCCACCTTTAAGCCATCATATTCTATATCCATCCACTTCTCCAAAAAAACTATTCTACCTGAGCAGTACGAAGCTTATAGTACTCACCCCTAAGCTTCATAAGCTCGTCATGGGTTCCGTACTCGACTATGCCCTCGTCCTCTATAACGGCTATTTCATCGGCGTTTCTGATTGTAGAAAGCCTATGCGCTATCATAATGGTCGTCCTGCCTTCGCTGAGCCTGTCAAAAGCGCTCGTTATGCGCGCTTCCGTTGCGGAATCCAAAGCGCTTGTGGCCTCATCCAAAATGAGTATCGGGGGGTTCTTTAAGAATATCCTTGCTATGGATACCCTCTGCTTTTGTCCGCCCGAAAGCGTTATACCCCTCTCACCGACTATCGTATCATAGCCGTTTGGCATGCCCATTATATCGTCATGTATCTCGGCAGCCTTCGCGGCTCTTACTATGTCCTCATCCGTGGCGTTAAGATCGCCATAGCGGATATTCTCCCTTATGGTATCCGCGAACATTATCACATCCTGCTGCACTATACCGATATTTCGGCGAAGGGATGCCATAGTCACGTCCCTTATATCCTTGCCGTCTATATTTATGCTGCCCGATTCTACCTCATAAAACCTTGGTATCAAATGACATATAGTTGTCTTGCCTCCGCCGGAGGGACCGACAAGCGCAAGCTTACTTCCCGCCTTAACGGTAAGATTCAGATTTGACAGCACATTTTGATCGTTATTATAGGCAAAGCATACGTTCTTAAACTCTATGCTTCCGCGAACGTTATCAAGCTCAACGGCATCTGGTTCATCCACTATAGTGGGCTCTATATCCATGGTCTCGGTAAAGCGCTCAAAGCCGGCCATACCGACCACATATTGTTCGGCAAACATCGCAAGCTTTCTGATTGGCGACACAAAGGACGACACATACAAAGAGAATGTAAGCAAAGCCACCATATCCATGCGCTCCATCATGATGAGGTATCCGCCAAGCCCTAAAACAAACACCTTTAATATGCTGGTAAACAGCTCCATGCCGCCCATGAACATGCCCATGCTCTTATAATATTCGCTGCGCGCAAAAAAGTATACCTTGTTGCCCGCGTCAAACTTATTTATCTCATACTCCTCATTGGCAAACGCTTTAGCAGCCCTTGCGCCTGATATGGAGCTCTCTATCCCTGCGTTTATAACGGCTACGCTCTGCTTAACACGCTTTGAAGTCCTGCTCATGCGCTTGCGAAGAAGTATCACGAATATAAGCATTATGGGTACAAATAATGCAAGCAGTATGGCAAGCCGCCACTCAATGGCAAACATCACTATAAACGAGCCTATTATGGTAACTACCGATATGAAAAGATCCTCGGGGCCGTGGTGAGCAAGCTCCGTTATATCAAAAAGGTCGTTGGTGCAGCGCGATATAAGATGCCCCGTTCTTGATCTGTCATAAAAGCTGAAGGGCTGCTTTTGAAGATGCACAAAAACATCCCTTCGCATATCCGTCTCAATGCTAAGACCCAGCCTGTGGCCGATAAATGTCACTATGTACTGCAAAAATGCGCGCACGATATGTATTATGATGGCAAGCGCCACTATCAAAAAGAAAAGGCTGAACTTTTTATCATCGACAGTTGCCTCCGGCAGCAATGTTTTTAAAACATAATTTGATACCAGAGGATAAAATACATCTATAAGCGAAATGATAAGCGCACAGGTCATATCGAGTATGAATGTGCCAAGATGCGGCCTGTAGTATGAAGCAAATCTTATTATCTTGCTCTTACTCTTTTTGTTTTCTTTCTGCATAATATCGGCAAACCTCTTAAACAATTAATCATTTAACATTATAGCAGATATGTAAGGATAATGCAAACCGTCAAAAAGCTTCATTTTTATTTTATATAAAAAATGAGCGAGAAAAATCGCCCATTTTTAAATAATCAGATTTTATCTATAAATAAACTCTTTTAGTTTAATTTTTCTTTAAATACCTTACCGGGTCTAAATGCGGGCGCCTTGCTCGGAGCTATCTCGATCTGCTCCTGAGTCTGCGGATTATGACCCATCCTGCCAACACGCTCACGAAGCTCAAAGCAACCGAAGCCAACAAGCTGGACCTTTTCGCCGTTTTGAACGGTATCCATGATGGTATCGAGCATAGCAAGCACTACCTTTTCGGTATCCTTCCTGCTTATTCCCGTCTCAAGAGCTACGGCTTTGATAAGCTCAACCTTATTCATTCTTTAGTTCCTCCTTATCTAAATTCTTCCTTAACGAATCAAAAATAATTATAGCTACAGTTTTACACTTTTTCAAGCGTATTTTTCATATATTACAAGCTTTTTTGCCATTTATATCAGCTTTACCCGATCCCAGTACTCATCCATCTGTGAAAGAGTCATCTCATGCAGGTTTTTGCCCTCGGAGATTATAAGACGCTCCATATTTATAAACCTATCTGCGAACTTCTCTGAAGCGGCATGAAGCGCAAGCTCCGAATCTATTTTAAGCAGCCTTGCCACATTTACAACGGCAAAGAACAGATCGCCCAGCTCTTCTTTCACATCACCATCACCGTTCATAGCACGCATAAGCTCATCGGTCTCCTCGGGTATCTTATAAAAAGCCTCCTTTGCGCTGCTGAAATCAAATCCGACATCCGCTGCCTTTTTCTGCACCTTTGTGCTGTAAATAAGCGCCGGAAAGCTCTTTGGTACAGCCATTATAGCCTCCTCCTGGCTTTTCTGCTTCTTTTCCTTGCGCTTTAATATCTCCCAATTTGAAAGCACCTCGTCCGTGGTATCCGCTTTTACATCTCCAAACACATGCGGGTGCCTGTATATGAGCTTATTTACGACCTCGGTGGCAACATCCCTCAAAGTAAAGGCTGCACGCTCCTCCTCTATAATGGCATGGAACGCGATCTGAAGCAAAAGATCGCCCAGCTCCTCGCATAAGTCCGTTTCATCCCTGCGGTTTATGGCGTCTATTACCTCATAAGCTTCCTCAATAAGTGTTTTTTTCAGGCTTTCATGGGTCTGCTCGATATCCCAGGGACATCCGCCCGGCTTTCTAAGCTCATAGAGCACCTTCATAAGGTCATTTACACCATGGCGCTCAAGATCCGTCCATTTTACCGCCGGTATGTATACGACATAATCCACACCGTATTTTTTCTGCCTGTCCAGCTCAAAAAGAGGAAAGCTTTCCGTTTCATACTCAAGGTCATCGTTTAGATGCGCTAAAAATACGGTCATGCTGTCCGGATAATACTCGCTTAGCCTAAGCTTTATCTCGGATGCCATAAGGGGATTGTCAACCTCTTCTATCACAATGGGTATATCGGGATTTATATCCGAAGGAAACTCGTTTGCTTTTATGCAAAGCACATTATCCTCGCATATCCCCATAGCGTCAAGCGCGTATTCGGAAAAGCCGGGAGATGAGATCATGCAAAGCTCAACGCCTTCGGCCTTGCAGCGGTCGCTCAGCTTTTCAAAAAGAGCGCTTCCTACCATCTTCCCAAGCGCGGCATAAAGAACGCTATCCCCTTCTGAGGAAAATATGCGCTCCGCTATAAGCTCATTCAGCTCATCATAAGTCTGTGCGGCATCGTAGATGTCATCCATGCTTAAAAAATCGGAAAATCCCCTTGCCGTTACATGCTTTTTGGTCTGGCAAAAAAGCACATCCGCCGCCGAAACAGCGGCAAGGCCTCGTGCGCTCAGGCCATTTTTTCCTATGCCCGAAATGCCGAGCAATGTTAGCTTTTTCATCTTCTTTTACCTGTTATCCTTTGTATTTTTTTAAGTACGGGTATGAATTCCATATCATTATTGTCAAACACATGAAGCACCACGCACATGACCGCGTATACGATCACACCCACCATAACAGCTCCAAGCGTTGCTATGGTATTTGAGCCTAAAAGTATCAAAGCGGAGTACGCTCCCCATGCGGCAAGCCCCATAAAAGCGGAGCATATTAGCGGCTTTATAAATGTAGCCAGTATCCTCGGCTTCATATTCGTCGTGTGGAATATATATATGGTGTCAAGCACGCCGGCGACCGCATAGCAAAGCGTAGTTGAAATTGCGGCGCCCGCTATATTTACGGACTTTATGGACATAAACGCTATTATGCTGACCACCTTCACGACAGCTCCTATCGCAAGAAAAAACACCGGTATTCTGGGCTTACCAAGGCCCTGTATTATCCCTGTCGTCGTCTGCACCAGGGAAAGGAATATTACGCCTATAGCACTTATCTGCATAAGCGGCTCCGCGATATCAAGCTCTTGGGGCGATAGATTGCCGAATATAAGCGAAAGTATGGGTCTTGCGAGCACAAAGAGCCCCACAGCGCAGGGCATACCTATCAGCATGGACAGCTTTATGCCGACCCTCGAAGCTTTCTTCACCCGCTTCTTTTCGCCGTTTATCGCGCTTGCGGATATATTTGGCACAAGGCTCATGGCAAGCGCCATCGTAAGCACTGCCGGCATATTTATTATGGGTGTTATGTTTCCCCTGAATATGGAGTACATAGTCCTTGCTTCTTCAAGCGAATAACCCGTATCACACAATATGTTAACTATCGCGTTTGTATCTATTATGCCTGTAAGCGGCATTATGGATGCGCCTATCGTGATCGGTATCGCCATTATAGCAAGCCGCTTTACGACCCGTTTAAATGTCATGCGCGGATGCTTGCGCACCGGCTCTATCGTGGCAACGAATTTACGCTTATTCCTGTTATAAATTATCCACACCGATATTAGCGCGGCAAGCTCGGAGATCGTCACGCCAATTATAGCTCCCATAGCGGCGTATTCAAGTCCTTTTGGGCTGAATGCTATTGCAAGTGAATAACCTGCGATAAGCTTTACGACCTGCTCCACCACCTGGGAAACAGCCGTACCTACCATCATCTGCCTGCCCTGAAGATATCCTCTGTAGGCGCACATTACCGACACAAAAAGAAGTGACGGCGCCATCGCGACAAACGACATCCTTTGCTTTTCAATCTCAATAATATTCGCATCCGGCAGCGCAAGGCTTGAAAAAAGGTTTGCGCCAAACAGCATTATAACGGTCGTTATGACACCTATTATGGCAAGGAGTATGAGAGCGTTTTTAAATACCTGCTTCGCGCCTCGCTCATCGCCAAGAGTTACCCTTTCGGAAACCATCTTGGATATGGCAGTGGGCAAGCCCGAGGAGGATATCACAAGAAGCCATGAGTAATAAGGGTATACCGTTTCATAATAGGCCATGCCCTCCGTATCGATGAGATTCGCAAGTCCCACCCGAAAGAACATGCCTATAAGCTTTACAATAAGTCCCGCAACGGCGAGTATCGCAGCGCCCGAAACAAAAGACTTTACTTTTCTATCCATTTATAACACCATAACTTTCATACAGCGAAAGTATCCTTTCCTGTGGAATTGGGACTGATTTTGTGCTTGCGCAAAATCGCGGCCGCAAGGCACCTGAAGTCGCAAAACACGGTTTAAGCACACCCTCCGCTCCATTATCATGCCATTATAGCAGATATTAACATCTTATGCTAAGTCCATTCGTAAAAAAACCATTAAAATTGCATATTCCCAATATCACTGATGTCATTTGCGGCATAAACGTTAAAATACGGGTCAGGTTGATTTTTTATATTCCCCACAGCGCCCCTGTTATGATATCATGTAAACTATGAAACGAATACGCATGATAATCGAATACGATGGGACCGGCTATGTGGGATGGCAGCGGCAGCCAAACGGGATATCGGTACAGGAAGTGATAGAGCGCGAGCTTTTAAAGCTTACGGCGGAAGAAGTGACACTCCACGCTTCCGGGCGAACCGACAGCGGAGTTCACGCTGCCGCGCAGGTAGCTCATTTTGACACTGAAAGCCGCATCCCTCCCGAAAAGTTCGCATATGCGCTAAATGTCGGGCTGCCTGCTGATATACGCATAAAATATTCGGATGAAGCTGGAGAAGGCTTTCATTCAAGATTTGATGTGTTAAAAAAAAGCTATCGCTATGCCGTACTGAATTCGCCCCACGCTTCGGCCTTTAAAAGGAATACGGCGCTTCATGTACACTATCCTTTGAACATGGAAAAAATGCGGGAAGCCGCGAAGCTGTTCCTTGGAACGCATGACTTTTTAGCCTATAAAGCCGCCAATTCGACCATTTCAAACACCGTTCGCAGCATATACCGCTCCGAGTGGAAGGTGGATGGCTCGATGCTTTATTATCATGTAACAGGCAGCGGTTTTTTGTACAACATGGTAAGGATAATGGCAGGTACAATGATCGATATAGGCCTGGGCAGGATAGATGCATCTAAAATCGAGGACTCCTTTATAAAAAAAGACAGGCATGCCCTTGGCATCACCGCACCGGCAAAGGGACTTACCCTAATGCGTGTCGAATACGATGGCTTTGATACAAGAGATCATACCATCGATTAGCAAGGAAACGGAAATATCATATTATGGATAACCTTAGATACTTTGGTACATGCAACATATTCAATAAAAAAGGCCGCTCGCTTGCAGGCTTCATACGCTCGGAGATCGACTGGTACAAACAAAACGGCTATAGGCGTGCTAAAAGGGGTGAACCCGCAAGTTTTAACACGCTTGCCATATCAAGGCGCGGCAGCAGCTGGATAACGCTTCTTGAGGACTCCGTAGAAGGTCTTACGGTAAACGGAATGGCGGTGCAGGCAAATATCAGAGCGCTCGGAAATCCAATCGGCCCTTCCCTGCTGCTTAATTATTCATCATCGGATATGGGACAGTGCATGATGCTCTCCGTTTCAAATCCCGACATAAAAATTTTCAAAATACATGTGCATGATGCGACGGGCAGCTACAAGGAGCTGATAGGCTATGATGAAGCGCAGTGCTGCACCCCCTCCGCAGAGGAGCTTGCTCCATTTGGAAGCTATACCGATACCGATATAGAGGCCATTTGGAATGGCGATTATGTAGATGAAAAGCACCGCATAATGGAACTCGCAAGGCTTTTGGGACTTGATCCCGAGCTCTCAGTTACCGGATTTCATAATTTTTTTGAAAACGATCCCGCGAATGCACTTGAAAGGCTAAGTCAGACCCACACCTGGGCTATGCTGTCCTTCCGAAAGGACACAAAAAAGCTCAAGGAACCCACTATTCAATTTGAAGGCGTACCGGCAGTCGATATTGAGCGGCTCAACATAGTGCGAAAATCAGATCGAGCCGACATATCTATGCTTGTCTGCAATAAGGGCGGTCCCGCACACGGTCCTCTTCTTTTGATGCTATCAGGCAGGCGAGTATCCGAAAGCATAAGGCGTTCTTTCCGGGATGGTACAACGCCCATTGAGGTGTTTGACATACGCGCATCCAGTCATTTTGACTCAAACGGCACGTTTCTGGGGCTTAGCGAAAAGCGCGAATACACCGGCGATTCTGGGCAAGCATACAATCCCGCAATAGGTCAGTACATAGCCTTTGGAGCCTATATCGACTATATGCCGGGCGGAGTGCTTATTCCTGATAAGCTACAAAAGAAGCTAAAAAAAGAAGGCGCGCTCCATCAGCTCACGCTTGAGGGATCGATCGAGCTGTCATTTTCCATAGCTGTAAAAAACGGAGACACGGCAGGTCTTAATTTAAGGTTGAGCCACGCCGGCAACATGATAAACGGCGGAGTGTCCGTGAATCTTTAAAATGCGGTTTACCGCTCTAAACAAAAATCGCCCGAAGCGCTGAAGCCTCGGGCGTAAGTTGTTTATTGAGTTATGCGCCTGCTATACAAGTCTTTTTATCGGCAATATTATCGCTACCAATAAAGCCTGCACAACCTTTTACTCCTTTTTACCTCTTTTAAAGAAAACAAGTCCCGCGCCGCCTATTACGGCCATAAAGCTTCGGGGTAGGAATATAGTTCGTTTCCTTCTACCAGCCCAAGCGCAACTCGTAGCACTTTTATAGCATCAAGAGCCGTAATCTCTCCATCGCAGTCATAGTCTGCATTTATGTTGCCGTCCCCATTGAGAATCCCAAGTGCAACACGTAGGATATTTACCGCATCAATTGCGGTAATCTCGCCATCGCCGTCAAAGTCTCCGAGAATCCCCGGTTCATCCGGATATATAAAATGTGGGTTTGATCTAAGCTCCGGATAAGGATACTCGGGATTACCTTCCATCATCCAAACGGTTTCAAAATCAAGGCCTGCAAAATTCTCCGCATCCTGCATCTGCTCATCGGTTAGTGCTGTGCCGGATGAACTACCAAAGGGACAGCATGTGTCAAGATAGTAGCAGTCGATCTCGATTTCTTCATCTTGATCGCCATCATCAAGTCCTGCTATGGGACCGAAACTTTCATTGCCGCTGACTGTACCGATGTTGTAGCAAGCGATGACGCGATCATAGTGTTCGCCTACTATACCGCCTATATTACTATCCCCGGTGACAGTACCTGTATTATAGCAATTGGAAATAATCCTGTATGCCAATCCCGAAACACCGCCAACGCTGTGCCTGCCTTCTACCGCGCTTGTATTGTAGCAATTGGTCATATCGCCATAATGGTTTCCGACTACACCACCGGTGTATAGTATGCCAATAACAGTACCTGTATTGTAGCAATCTGTTATATCGCCCTCAAAATTTCCGATCACACCGCCGGTATTTTCACAACCGATTATGATACCTGTGTTATAGCAGCCACTGATGTTGTCCATTGACTCAGCGCTGTTGCCTCCCAACACGCCGCCGACACTGCTCTGACCTTCGACTGTGCCTGCATTGTAGCAGTTTGTAATAGTAGCTCCACGATGACCTCCTACCACACCGCCTACACTATATCTGCCCATTATCGTGCCCGTGTTGTAGCAATTAGCGATATCACCATTGTTTGATCCTACCACACCGCCGGCGGCACCATTGCCGCAGATAAAGGAATCGATGACCCCGATATTGGATATATCGCCGTAGTTGCGTCCAAACAGACCTTTGCTTGAGCTCGAAGCATCCATACTTATATAAATTCCTGATACGACATGCCCATCACCATCGAAATTACCTTCGAACACATTCTCGGATGTTCCAATGGGGATCCAAGGTGTTGCGTTTAGGATCCAATATTTCGCATTGTAGTCGTTAAGCTGTATATCGTTTGCAAGGCGTATATAATTACCCGCGTAGCTTGTTCCGCCGTTGACGCTATTTGCAAAATAAGCAAGCTGATCGGTAGTCTCTATTATGTAAGGATCGTTTTCCGTTCCTGTGCCCGAGGCAAAGCCCTCCGCAATGCTGCCATCCCATACAGCGGAATCTCCGCCGTAGCTCGGATCGAGATCTTTCATAAGCTGTGGATAGGAATACCCTGTATCAGGCTCTATTGCCCATACGTTATTGAAATCAAAGTCCACAAAGTTTTCCGCGCTCTGCATTTGCTCATCGGATAAAGCTACGCCGTATGAATTTCCGGAAGGACAGGCGGTATCCAGATAATAGCAGCCGAAGGAGTTGTTTCCCGATGAATTGTATCCTGTTATGCCGCCAAAATTCGAGCTGCCGGTGACTGTGCCCATATTGTAGCAGTTGACTACGTTAGATACGTTTTCTCCCGTTATGCCGCCAACGTAGTCGACACCGCTTACTGCTCCCAGGTTATAGCAGTGTATCATATTGCCATAAGAATTACTATGCCCGGTCACGCCGCCTACACTTTGATTACCGCTGACAGCGCCTAAATTATAGCAGTATATGCTTCTGCCTTGATTATATCCTGCCACACCACCTACATAGTTATAGCCACTGACGGTGCCGACATTGCTGCAGCTTATAAAATAACCATATCCCGATATACCGCCTACATAATTACCGCCATCGACCGTACCGCCGTTATAGCAGTTAATCATGGTACCGGAACTACTATTTCCTGCTATGCCGCCGACATAAGCATCTCCGCAAATGTAGGAATCCATAACACTAAGGTTAGCTATTGTGCCATTGTTATAACTAAAAAGCCCTTGATAGTCCTTTCCCGGCTCATTGATATACACGCCGAAAACCGCATGACCATCTCCGTCAAGTGTTCCGGCAAACCTCCTTGTAGAGCCAATAGCCGTCCATTCGTTAGCCGGAGCGATGATGTCGCCATTGGCGTCTTCCGTTCCCCAATTTTCCCAATCGGCTGTATCATTGAGATAGATATCTGCGGTCAACTTGTAATATCGTCCGTGGGACGGATTTTCATCGGTATTGGGGTCATCTATTATATCCGCCAGATACGCAAGCTCCGCACCGTTTGAGATGAGGTAGGGGTCATCCTCTGTGCCGCTGCCGCCCGCAAAGTTCTCCGCAATGCCGCCATCCCAGATTTCACCGCTGCCAAGATCTTTGGTGCGCCTCAGTACGATGTCTACGCCGGGCGCATCAGCTCCGATCTGCAATCCCATGTTCCCGCTATCCACATCTGCAAGAGCCGAGATCGGCAGCATTGCAAAAACAAATACAATTACCGTTACAGTAGCAAGAATTCGCTTGATAAATGTCGTCATATAGACCTCCTATAAAAATTTTGTCCAACGCACTCCTTTTTGGAATTAATTGGTAGAAATTATTATACATAAAAAACAGGCATAACGCAAGTGTGTATAATATTTTTATATTTTTTATGATTTTTGCCATAATATCATGTCTATTAATAATATTGTTATAAGAAAACTTATTTACTCTGTAGGCATCGGGATTTAAATTAAATGAGCCTACAAGTATTTCAGGCGTTACGCCGTCAACTGTTTATGGCCTTCTGGATTAGCGCAGGCGAGACGCTTCGATAATCACGATCAAAAAGCTTTGCGACGGACTTGAGATAACTCTCGGAGAATTCTTTTCAGCACCCGAATTTGATTCGCTAAAGCAGGAGATCAAATAGTCCGGCACAATCATAAGGAAATAATAAAAAGGGAAAATTCAAGCTAATTTTCCCATTTTACACGGATATGCCTTCTTATTTACTCCTCTTTTTAAATATCCTGGCGCGGAAAAGTATTACATTCATAACAGCAAAGAATATAGCAAGTATCAAAAGCGTAAGCTCGGGCTGCTTGGGAGCAAGCGTTGCAAGGAGCATGAGCGGAAAACCGAACACTATAGCCGGAAAATTCTGATACACAAGATTATCCGAAGCGGGCGTTATAAGCTTTGGATCGATCTCGCGCAGAAGTATTATACCCGTACTCGCGGTTCCCGTAAGCATGCCATACATCCCGAGAAATTGCTCCTGAGTATAGTCCGAAAACAGCTTCTTTGCCACATAATAGTTATAATAATATGTTGACAAAGCGCCTACCACACCAAGTATGAGTATTACAAGCCAGTAATTCTTTAAAACGTCAAGGCGAATGGCCGCAATGCCCGCTATCACCATTATGTCGAAGAAAAAATTGCCTATCCTAGTCATCAAAAAGGTGTTTACGTATTGATGCTTGATCACATTTTTCTTCGTAAGAGCGCTTAAAATAACCTTCATAAGTGCAGACATAAGAACGCCTATAAGGAAGTTAAAGCCATATATGGTGGCTCTCATATCCAAAAGCGCCAAGCTCAGCGCGTACATAAGCAGATAGGCTATCATGTAGGTTATGACAACAAGTCCTATCTGAACCGTCATCTTATCCATCGTGCCGTTCATGGGTATCTCGCCCTTTTTCTGTATCTCATCCTGACGCATATCATCGGCAGTTTCGCTTGATACGACTATTTTACCACGCCTTTTCATAACATTCATGTGTATGACGCCGCCTATGCTCGCACTCAAAAACCCCAAGGCAGCAATCGTAAGACCAAAGCTTCTTCCGCCAACAAAACCGTAATCACTCTCGTATATACTTCCATAATTCAGCGCCTGACCTGTTCCCTGACCATATCCGAACGGTAAAATGACGCCTGCGGCCGGGAAAAAGCCCGTCACGATCCGAGCTACTATAAGCGTGATGCCAAGCCCTAATACACCCTGAAGCAGATATGTGGAAACGGTCGTCACTCCCGTATTGAATATCTCCATGTTACGCTTTTTTGTGTGCTTCGCCCTGCCGCCTTTAAACGCGGTCGCTATGAAACCCAAAGCCAGAGCGTGATATGTTATCACCTCAAGAGCAGCCATGCCGTTTCCACCAAAGAAATCCGTATTAAAGAGCAGATTGCCCGTTATCCACTCGTATATGCTCGATATAAGAAGCAAAATTATGCCGCCAAGCACCGAAGTGGGGATAAGCGAATCACGGAGAAATTTTACAGTTTTTTTAAGATAATTGGCTAAAAATAAGCCAAACATCAATACCGCGACAAGGGAAAGGCCTCCCCAAACGCTAAAGTCCCAAAAATTTGACATCATCCGCTCCTTTTCTCATATTGCTTTTTCTAAAATAAATGTTCATATACTTTAAAGCGTTAAAACGCTTTTTGCCGCTGATCTGATAGAGCTTATCTTTAAAATATATGTTCAATTTATTCTTAGCCAAAACCGTCATAACGTCTATATCTAAAAAGGGCATGTCGTACACTTTGCCATCCGCCAGTATAGTCACCCTGTCATTATAAAGGGATAGCCTGGCATGGTCACAAATACGTTCTTTCTTTTTATAAAGTATCACACGTGAGAATGCGATCTCATCGCTGTAAATAGGTTTATCTCCAAACAGTCCAAGATCAAGACTACTTACATATTCGCATTGATAGTCATACCAATCCGCAACAAAGCGATACGGAAAATCAAAATCCACCCCGGCCAGCTCCTTTGTAGGCATATAGCGTATTTTCCGTCCGCATTTTGTACATTCGATCATATCTTTATTGCTTTCAAACACGGAAAGGCCGCAGAAGGGACACACATACATGGCTCTTTCAAGGTATTCCGCCGCTTTCTTATGATAGAACAGATCACCTGCCACCGCCTCGTCCACATACAACTCTTTTTTAATAAGTGTATAAAATTCGTTGTCGGAAAGCTTAGCATATTCTTCGGGCGTAATAACCCTGGACACATAAGCTGTCATGCTGCCTTTTCTTATCACATCGCTCCAACGCGGCATTACGCCATATCCGCCCTCAATGCGAAAAAGGGCTATCGGTATCTTAAAAAAACGTGCCAAATGAATTATTGAATCCTTAAAATAACCTGTTCTTCCGCTATATGTGCGATTGCCCTCGGGCGCGATCGCGATCGTACCGCCCTCTCTCTTGACCTTTATACAAGTGCGGACTGCGGCGGCATCAACTGTCTGTTTTTTTATGGGTATAGGCGCCACAAGATAAGACAAAAGACGCGAAAGCAATCCATTTGAAAAAATATGCTCCGAAGCAACGTAGTAAACAGGACCTTTAAAAGCAAGGCCAACTAAAAATTGATCAAATCCTGTTTGGTGGTTCATGAGTATAAGATACTGTTTATCACCTTGCTCCAAAAAAGGCTTAACTTTTACACCGCATTTTAAACTCAAATACGGCTTTAGTATTGCTTTTAAAATACTCGTGACAAGCCTGTGCCTAAATTTAATCCATTTTTTAGGCTTTTTTATATTTTCTCTCGTGCAATGATCCGCTCGCTCCATGATCTTGAAAGACCCCCTCCCAGGTATGCAGCGTTAACAATTCTGATTATATCATAATAAAAGTGGCAACAGCAATAAAAATGGCGCAATCTTAGAAAGGTTAATTCCTTCGGTGGAGTGCGCACCCACCCAAGCCTTGCGGCAGAATATCAACCTTTTAGTCATAACCTTAGGAGCTTGAGTTAAAAATAAAGCTTTAAATTAGGTGTGAAAAATTTTTGTACAAATAAAACAAAAAAGAAGGCATGACCCTTCTTTAAAAAATAAACGAGATCAAGCTCTGTTATCAGACATACGATAGCCTGTTTGCTCATCAAGCAGGTTTAAAAGCTCTTTTTTATCAAAATATCTGCGGATATTCTCACATGCGATATCCACTATTCTGTCGTGCGTATGCTTTAAATGATAGAAGCCCGATATATGCGGAGAAATGAAGGCATTTTTCATATACCAAAGCCTATGCTCCTTTGGGAGAGGCTCAGGATCCGTTACATCTAACCCGCAGCAGATGCGTCCATCCGCCACGAAGTCCGCCAGCGCTTCCGTATCTATCGCATTCCCTCTGCCAACATTTAAAATTATCGTTCCCCGCTTCATAATCTCAAGCTCTGATCTTGATATTATGTGGTGCGTATCCTCACCGCCAGGCAGCGATAAAGCCAAAACATCCGCTCTTTTGATAAGCTCATGCAGCGCGCTCATGTCATGTAACTCATCAAGGTAATCGGGCTTCATTCCTATCATGCGCCGAATGCCGATAACATATGCACCAAGTTTATGGCATCTTTTGGCAAATTCGCCACCAATATCGCCAACGCCCACAACAAGCACAGTGGCGCCGAAAATGGAATCAACAGCGCCTTCATCATTCCAAAGCCCGCTATTTTGATTATCTCGATATAAGTGGAGCTTTTTCATAAGCATAAGGAGCATTCCCAGCATGTGTTCGCTTATAGCAAGCCCATAAGCGCCGCTTGACACCGTGACCAGAACTCCCTTTTTTGATAATTCTACATATTCATTCGCGCCTGCTTTACTTAGGTGTATCCATTTGAGTTTTTCAAGGCCAACCAGCCTTTTTACCGGTACAGTTCCTATTATTATGTCGCATTTTGAGAGCTGTTGATCCAAAGCTTTACCTTCATCACAAAATATAAACTCGGCTTGCGGTGAGGCATCGGTAAAGCGCTTTTTTATAACCTCATCATGAGGCATCGTAACCAGTATCGTCATATTTACAACCATCACTTTCCTTTATAATTCTCGTTCACCCCATTATACTATAAACTTGTCCAAATTGCTTGCTTTTAAAGCCGGGCGGTACTATAATCAACACGAAAGTAAAATGCCTCTTAAAAATGGCAATTTTCAGTAATATCAGGGGGCTGAGAACCATGGAAAAAGTAAATGAGATATATAATCAGGCAAGTATTATAATCGATGAGCTTTTTGAAAAAGCGATTTCGCTTAAGCCCGGCGATATAGTGGTCGTTGGATGCTCCACAAGCGAAGTCTGCGGAAAAATGATAGGAAGCGCCTCAAGCGAGGAAGCAGCGCACGCGATTATGAGTGCGTTTTTACCCAAGCTCAGGGAACATGGCTGCTATCTTGCGGTGCAATGCTGCGAGCACTTAAATCGCTGCCTTGTGGTCGAAAGGGAGTGCATGCAGCGCTATGACTTAACTCAGGTTTGGGTGCGTCCTCAGCTTCACGCAGGCGGCGCGTTTTCCCTTCAGGCGCTTGCACGCTTTGACGATCCTGTAATGGTGGAAGATATAAAAGCAAAAGCAAGCGCTGGAATAGACATTGGTGGAACGCTTATAGGAATGCATATGCATCCTGTTGTGGTTCCGATACATACTCAAAATAGAAGCATAGGTCATGCAAACGTTATCATGGCAAAAACAAGACCCAAATATATAGGCGGCCCGCGCGCTTTATATGACAATATGCCCTCATGACTCAATTATATATAATTAAATCGTTTTTCGAGGCAAAGCGTCAGAATAAGCCTTTGCCCCGATTTTTCTTATCATTCATAGAAAAATCAGCCTGAAGTAAAAGATATTTACATTTAAAAAATTTTTAAAAAAGTACTTGCATTTTTCCTCACTTCGTGTATAATATTATTTGCACATCGGGGTTATAGCTCAGCTGGTTAGAGCGCTACGTTGACATCGTAGAGGTCGTTGGTTCGATTCCAACTAATCCCACCAGGCTGACCTGCGTTGTGCGTAACGTTTTATGTGATATACCGACGCATTATTTTTGGAGCTCGGATAGCACGTTCTAAGCCATCGGGTAAAGCGTTTTCTGCGCTGACGATAAGCTGAAAACTGTTTATGATCTCCACCCTGCCGGAGGGCGGGTGATATATGTAAGACGGACGGCATCATGGGTAGCCTTTTATGTAGCGTAGCGGAATTGTGTAATGGTAGCACCTACGACTCTGACTCGTATTGTGTTGGTTCGAATCCAGCTTCCGCTGCTTTTAAAAAGACGTTATTGTAAAATAGCGTCTTTTTTTATTTGTTACTCGGCGCAGCTCTTAAAATAACCAAACTTAAAATGCAAACAAAAAGTGAACAGTACATGCGAGAGCGGCAGTCGCTGCTTTCGCTATTTTTGCTTTATTTTTGGCTAATTCCATATAATGTAATTTTTTCAGGCTTTTTCAATTATTACAAAAAAGAAAACAAGTTATAAATTCCCAAAATATTCTGTTGACAAGATATTAGCTTGTTGATATAATTCACCCAAAAGTTATCACTGATAACCTAATTACAACTTTTTTCAGGAGGTTTATTATGATATTTCAGGCAATTGCAGAGCTTATTTCGGAGCGTCTTGAGTGCGACATAGCAGAGGTCAAAATGGAAAGCAAGTTCCGTGATCTTGGCATAGATTCCCTTGACACGGTCGATCTTCTCATGAATCTTGAGGACAAGCTTGGTATCGAGATCGAATTGGATCAGAAGATAGAAACGGTCGGCGATCTTGTTGCCTTCATCGAGAAAAAACTCAGGAGTAAAGTTTAATCATAAATTTTATAACCGTGTTTTGTGACCTGCGCATACTTGCTTCTAAGATTATGCGTTTGTACAAAACCAGTACCAATCCCACAAGAAAGGAAATTTTTGCCCGGCGAAACTCATGGCAATCAATTTTCAAGCCGTGTTTTGTGGCGTTCGCTGCGTAAAAGCTCTGGTCATAGTTATGATAAAAACGCCTTTATGCGAGATGCTTGGCATCGAGTACCCCATATTTCAGGGAGGAATGGCTCATATTTCCGATGGCAGACTGGCTGCCGCGGTATCAAACGGCGGCGGCCTTGGAATAATTGCGGCCGGAAACGCCCCCAAGGAATATGTATGCGAACAGATAAATATAGCAAGGTCGCTTACCGATAAGCCCTTTGGCGTAAACATAATGCTCATGAGCCCTCATGCCGATGATATAGCAAAGCTTGTAGCCGATATGAGAGTATCCGTTGTGACCACCGGTGCAGGCAATCCCGCAAAGTACATTGCAAGCTGGAAGGAGGCTGGCATACATGTGATACCTGTTGTAGCGGCAGCATCCATGGCAAAGCTCATGGAAAGGCTTGGCGTATGCGCCGTAATATCCGAAGGCGGCGAGAGCGGCGGTCATATCGGGGATATGAATAGCATGGTGCTCATTCCCATGATATGCGATGCCGTGAAGCTTCCCGTAATAGCGGCGGGCGGAATAGCGGACGGACGAGGCTTGGCGGCAGCATTTATGCTTGGGGCATGCGGCGTTCAGATGGGCACACGCTTTTTAAGCGCGGATGAGTGCAATATCCACCCTGCATATAAGGAAAAAATACTAAAAGCAAGCGACCGCTGCACCATCATCACCGGAAAAAGGCTCGGTCATCCCGTTCGAAGCCTTAGAACTCCTTTTTCGAGAAACTATGAAAAAATGGAATATAGCGGCATAACGGACGATGAGCTTGAAGCTTTCGCGGTGGGCTCTTTAAGAAAGGCCGTCGTAGAGGGCGATCCGGAAAACGGCTGCTTTTTGGCCGGTCAAACTGCCGCTATGGTAACAAAGTATCAGCCTGCGGGCGAGATCGTGCGTGAGGTAACGGAGGAAGCGGCAGCAATACTTAAAGGAGCATCAAAATGGGTAAAATAGCGTTTGTTTTTGCAGGTCAGGGCGCCCAGTACCCCGGAATGGGGCTTGAGCTTAATAATAGCTTCAGAGCGGCCTTGGAGATGTTTCGCCGCTTGGACGAAATAAGACCAAATACATCCGCAGAGTGCTTTTTTGGCGATGAGTTGGCGCTTCTTGAAACCAAGAACACACAGCCGTGTATGTTTGCTGTCGAAATGGCATGCGCTGCCGTGTTAGCGGAACATGGCGTAAAAGCAGATATGGTCGCGGGTTTTTCTTTAGGTGAAATTGCCGCCCTCGCCTATTCGGGAGCTGTGGATATTGAGACGGGCTTTAAGCTCGTATGCAGGCGCGGCGAGCTGATGCAGGCTGTTGCCGCAAAAGTGGATACAAAAATGGTAGCGGTACTCAGGCTCTCAAACGAAGATGTCGAAAGGCTTTGCGCAGGTTTTAACTGTGTATACCCTGTAAATTACAACTGCCCCGGGCAGATTTCGGTAGCGGGACTTTGTGAAAGCATGCCCGATTTTCTAAAGGCTGTGAGAGCGGTGGGAGGAAGAAGCGTACCTTTAAAGGTAAACGCGGGCTTCCACTCCCCCTTTATGGCTGACGCTGCCGCAGAGTATCTAAAAGAGCTTGATGCATATAACCTGAACAACCCCATGATGCCGCTTTATTCGAATGTTACAGGTATGCCCTATGGCGAAAATATGAAGGAGCTGCTTTCAAAGCAGATATCCTCACCTGTGCTCTTTGAAAAGATCGTTAGAAACATGATAAGAGAGGGCGCCGACACATTCATAGAGCTTGGCCCCGGACAGACCCTTTGCGGACTTATCCAAAAGATCGACTCAAGCGTTCGCGCTTTTAGTTTTTCGGATCAGGCGGGACTTAACGCTATATTATCGGAGGTACTATGAATCTCAAAGGAAAAGTTGCCGTCGTAACAGGCGGCTCGCGCGGGATAGGCGCGGCTATAGTTAAAAAGCTTTCATCCCTTGGAGCGGATGTTGCCATAATCTATGCGGGAAATAAGGAGCTTGCAAAGACCCTTTCTCAGGCTTGCCGCGATGAATTTAACGTAAGATCCGCCGCTTACTCCTGCGATGTGTCCGATTATGACGCGGTAAAGGAAACAGTTGCCAACATAAAGCTTGATTTTGGCAATATAAACATACTCGTAAATAACGCGGGCATTACAAAGGACGGGCTCGTTATCACTATGAAGGCGCGGGATTTCTCCGATGTATTGTCCGTAAACCTGACGGGCGCGTTCAACATGATACGCCACTGCAGCAGCTTTTTCATAAGGAACAAAGGCGGCTGCATCATAAACATAAGCTCCGTTTCGGGCATGCTCGGAAACGCAGGTCAGGCCAACTATTCAGCTTCAAAGGCCGGCCTTATAGGGCTTACCAAATCCGTAGCAAGGGAGCTCGCGCCAAAGGGTATCACCTGCAATGCTGTAGCGCCCGGCTTTATTTTAACGGACATGACAAAGGATATCTCACAGGAAAACAATCCCCTTGCCGCTATGATACCGCTCGGCCGTATGGGAACAGCGGAGGAAGTGGCCGAAGCGGTCGCGTTTCTTGCATCGAGTACCTATATAACGGGCGAAGTGCTTCGTGTGGACGGCGGCGTTGCGATATAAGGAGTAATTAAAGATGATTCAGAATATTCGTAGAGTTGTAGTAACAGGGCTTGGCGCGATCAGCCCGATAGGCAGCAGCATAGATGAGGTTTGGAGCAGCATGACCGCCGGCATACACGGCATAGCTCCCATAACGCTCTTTGATACGACCAATTATAAGGCAAGGCTCGCGGCAGAGGTAAAGGGCTTTAATCCCCGTGATTATATGGATAAGGCCGATGTACTAAGAAGCGACAGATACGTGCAGTTTGCAGTCGCGGCGGCAGGTCAGGCGGTTTTGGAAAGCGGAGTTATAGGCACTCTCCCCCCCGAGCGCGTCGCGGTATACTTTGGCTCCGGCATTGGCGGCATAAGAACATTTACCGATGAGCACCTAAAGCTTATAAGCCGCGGACCCACTAGAGTTTCCCCCTACTTTGTGCCCATGATGATAGCCAACATGGCAGCCGGCATGATAGCCATTCGCTATAATTGCCAAGGCGCTGCGCTTCCCGCCGTAACTGCCTGCGCTTCAGGTTCAAACGCCATAGGCGAGGCCGTTCGCGCGATTAGACACGGCTATGCGGATGCGGTCATCACCGGAGGCTCCGAGGCTGCCATATCAGAATGCGGCGTAGCGGGCTTTATAAATATGCAGGCTCTCTCCGTAGCCGAAGATCCAAACGCCGCATCCCTTCCCTTTGACATACGCCGAGGTGGTTTTGTAATAGGTGAAGGCGCAGCGGCTCTCGTGCTTGAGGAATACGAGCACGCTATCTCACGCAAAGCCACCATATATGGCGAAGTTTGCGGCTATGGCTCCACCTGCGATGCGTATCACATCACAGCCCCGCTTCCCGATGCAAGCGGCGGAGCGCGCGCCATGAAGGAAGCGCTTTGTGAAGCAGGCTACACAGGAGATGAGCGGGTATATGTCAATGCCCACGGAACAGGCACGCCGCTCAACGATATAGCGGAAACAAAGGCTATAAAAAATGCCCTTGGCGAAGAAAACGCGCGCGCTTCCTATATAAGCTCCACAAAATCCATGACTGGTCATATGCTTGGAGCGGCCGGCGCTATAGAGGCCATAGCATGCCTCATGGCTTTGAAAACGGGAATCATCCCGCCTACCGTAAATCTTCTTGAGCCCGACCCGGAATGCGACCTTAACTATGTACCTAATAAGGCCGTACATGCCAATATTCAGCTTGCGTTATCAAACTCGCTTGGTTTTGGAGGGCATAACGCCTGCCTTGCCTTTAGAAAGGTGTAAGTTTAAAAATAATTTTCAAACCGTGTTTTGTGCCCTTATCAGCCTACCGGCTTTGACTTTGCATTTTTACAAAACCGATTCCAATTCCAGTAGAAAGGAGTCTTTCGCCCAGCGAAAGTAATAGTCATATTTATGAATGAATCAGATATCAGAAAATACGCTGTCCTTATGAAGGAGCTGGAGCTTACCGGACTTGAAATAAAGGAAAACGACTGTTTTGTGCGTCTTGAGCGCGCAGGAGCTGCCGCTTCTACGGTGACCCCTGTCAGCGCTCAGATTCAAACCCAGCCTGCCGCTTTTGAGCCTTCTTCCGATCACATAAGCGTCTCTTCGCCAATGATAGGCACATTCTACGCAGCGCCCGCTGAAAATGCCGAACCCTTTGTTAAGGTCGGCGACAGGGTCCAGCCCGGAAGCAAGCTTTGCATAATCGAGTCGATGAAGCTCATGAACGAGATAACGGCCGATCACGGCGGAACTTTAATGGAAATATGCGTAAAAAATGGTCAGGTAGTTGACTATGGATGTGAGCTGTTTCGCATTCGGAGGTCTATGGCATGACAAGAGACGAGCTTTTAAGCATACTCCCCCACAGGGATAATATGCTGCTTATTGATAGCGTTGAGCACATAGGCGACACCGCCATAGGTTCGCTTTACATTCGCGGCGATGAGTGGTTTTTAAAGGGTCACTTCCCAAATCATCCCATAGTCCCGGGCGTTATACTCTGTGAAATACTTGCTCAGTCCGCCTGCATACTCCTAAAGGATGTTATGACAAAAGAAAAACTGCCCATGTATACGGGGCTTAATAACGTTCGCTTTAAGTCGCCTGTCGTGCCCGGGGATATATTTAAAACAAAGTGCAGTATCACAAGAGCAAAGCCGCCCTTTTATTACGCAAAAGGCCGCGGCTATGTAGGCGACAGACTATGCGTAGAGGCGGAGTTTTCATTCGTCATTATGGAGCGTGAAGCATGTTTTCAAAGATACTGATAGCAAACCGCGGAGAAATAGCGGTACGAATAATTCGTGCCTGTAAGGAGATGGGCATTGCTACGGTAGCGGTATACTCTAAGCCCGATGCCGATGCTCTGCATGTGGCGCTTGCCGATGAAAGCATATGTATAGGCCCTTCCTCTGCCACCGAAAGCTATCTTAATGAGGAGCGCATAATAAGCGCCGCGCTCGTAACGGATTCAAAGGCCATCCACCCCGGCTATGGTTTTCTCTCCGAAAACGCGCATTTTGCTGCGCTTTGCCGCAAAAACGGCATAGCCTTTATAGGCCCCTTTGCAGAGGATATGGAAAGGCTCAGCGATAAAGCCGTAATAAAGACCCTTATGCAGGAGGCGGGCTTAAATGTGATCCCCGGAAGCAAGGTCGTCTTTACGCTTGAGGCCGCGCTTGATGTTGCCAAAGAGATAGGCTATCCCGTAATGCTAAAGGCAAGGGCGGGCGGTGGCGGACGAGGGATAAGGATGATAGCCGCTCCCGAGGATATGCAAAACCGGTTCCCGCTCGCGATTAAAGAGGCCGAGTCGGCATTTGGAGACGGCGCGCTATACATTGAAAAATACATATATCCCGCACGGCATATAGAGGTTCAGATACTGGCCGATGAAATGGGAAATGTAGTAAGCCTTGGGGAGCGTGACTGCTCCATACAGAGGCGTCATCAAAAGCTTATTGAGGAATCCCCATCGCCCGCCGTGAACGAAAATACACGAAAAGAGCTTATGCAGGCCGCAACGGCAGCCATAAAGAAAATAGGCTATGTGGGTGTGGGCACGCTTGAATTTTTGCTTGACGAGGCGGGATGCTTTTGGTTTATGGAGATGAACGTGCGCCTTCAGGTGGAGCATACCGTAACCGAGATGCTTACAAATATAGACCTTGTAAAATGGCAGATACGCACCGCCGCCGGCATTCCCATACGCTTCACGCAGGAGGAAGTCGCGATTAACGGCGTTGCCGTTGAATGCCGCATAAATGCAAGGTCGCCGGGACAGGTGACTATGCTTCATATACCCGGCGGACCCTTCGTGCGTTTTGACACATACATGGTTCAAGGCGCGAATGTATCCCCATTTTACGATTCACTCATAGGTAAGCTCATCGTATACGCGGGCACGAGGGAGGAAGCCATGCGAAAGCTTAAGGCTGCCCTCTGCGAGCTTGTCATCGATGGCGTGGAGACCAATATAAAGGAACAATTTACGCTTGTAAGCGATAAAAGATTCATAGCAGGACAATACGACCTGCGTTTCATGGAAGGCAGGTGACAATATGCCGCTTTTAAGCTTTACTCACAGACCTCAAAACGAGCTGGAAAAGGAAGGCCGTATGGCTGCGCCCATACAGGAGGATGCGGGCGAGCCCGAAAAGACATGTCCCAATTGCAGAAAACCCATACCGCTCAGCAGACTTTGGGCAAATCATAATACATGCCCATGCGGATATCATTTCAGGATGACCGCAAGGCAGCGCATACACTTCATAACGGATAAGGACTCCTTTTTCGAGCTGTTTTGCGGCATAAAGGCAGCCGATCCGCTTAATTTCCCAGGATACACCCAGAAGATGGAAACGGTCTGTGCCGCAAGCGGTGAAGTCGAAGCCGTTGTATGCGGAATAGCCGCTATTGGCGGGTATGATTGCTGCATTTTCGTGATGGAATCATATTTCATGATGGGAAGCATGGGTACGGCTGTTGGTGAAAAGATAACAAGCCTGTTTGAGTTCGCTCAGCAAAACCGCCTGCCCGTAATAGGCTATACGGTATCCGGCGGAGCGCGCATGCAGGAGGGCATTCTCTCTTTGATGCAAATGGCAAAAACCAGCGGAGCTGTAAAAAGACACAGCGATGCGGGACTTCTTTACATACCTGTTCTTACGGATCCCACAACGGGCGGCGTCACGGCAAGCTTTGCCATGGAGGGCGACATAATACTCGCGGAGCCCAGAGCGACCATAGGCTTTGCGGGGGCGCGCATAGTCGAGCAGACCACAAGAAAGCCGCTTCCAAGGGGCTTTCAGACCGCAGAATTTCTGCTTGAACACGGATTTGTTGACGCGATAGTACCAAGGCATACACAAAAATCCGTACTTACAAAGCTTTTAAAGATGCATCATCCAATGAGAGGGACAGCATGAATAAGACCGCATATGACAAGGTGAAAATAGCACGCGGAAACGATCGTCCCACCGGACTTGATTTCATACGCGGCATATTTACGGACTTTTTGGAGCTTCACGGCGACAGGCGTTATTCGGATGACGCCGCCATAGTAGCGGGCGTAGCGTTCTTAAATTCGCTTCCCGTCACCGTAATAGCTATCGAAAAAGGGCGCAGCGCAAAGGAACGCACGCTTCGTTCATTTGGCTCGCCCAATCCCGAGGGCTATAGAAAAGCGCTCAGGCTTATGAAGCAGGCTGAGAAATTTAAGCGCCCTATAATATGCTTTGTGGATACATCGGGCGCTTATTGCGGCATAGAGGCTGAAGCTCACGGTCAAGGTCAGGCCATAGCCGAAAATCTTATGACAATGATGACGCTGAATGTGCCCATTATATCCATACTCATAGGCGAGGGCGGAAGCGGCGGAGCTTTGGCGCTTGCCGTTGCGGACAGGGTGTATATGCTTGAAAATGCCGTGTATTCGGTGATATCGCCCGAGGGCTGCGCGAACATACTTTGGAAAGACCCGAGCAAGGCTGCTCAGGCAGCCGCCTGCTTAAAGCTTACGGCGCAGGACGCGCTTTACTACGGCATTATAGAGGATATACTTTCCGAAACAAATTTAGGCGAAAGTACCTTCTATCAAAGGATCAAGGAAAAGCTTTTGCATGAGCTTGACGTTTTAAATATGGATCCGAAGCTGCTGGATAATCGATATAAGCGCTTCAGAAAGTTCGGCATGCAAAATGACCCCAAAGAGAAAGACCCCGCTGAAAAAGATACTATTCAAGGGAGCGTTGAATGAGCATATATCAAAATTTTTACAGAGAAATAACCGATGAAAACGGCAAAATAACAGATATAGACATAAGCTTTAACGATGATTTCAACTTTGGCTACGATGTGGTGGATGCCATAGCGGATAAAGAGCCCGATAAAAAGGCGCTCTTTTGGTGTAATGCCAATGACAAAGAGCGTGTGTTTACTTTTCGTGATATAAAAAACGAGAGCAACCGAGCCGCAAACGCGCTGAAGGACGCAGGTATAAAAAGGGGCGACAGGGTGATCGTCGCACTTAAAAGGCACTATGAATACTGGTTTTGTGCAATAGCCCTTCATAAGATAGGCGCTATGCTCATACCCGTAACTCACATGCTGACTACCGAGGATTTTATATACCGTATCCGAAGCGCAAAGGTAAGCGCTATCATATGCACCCCCATGGATGAGGTGCCAAAAAAGGCTTTAGACGCCGTTTTAAGCCTCAATATCCCCTGCAAGCTTTTCAGCGTGCAAAAGGATATACCCGGATTTTTAAATCTGACCACCTCCATGAAAGCCGCAAGCGCCGAATTTGAAAGACAGCCCACGCTTGCTCACGACCCCATGGTCATGTATTTTACATCCGGCACCACAGGCTATCCCAAAGGGGTAATACACGACTTCACATACCCCCTTGCCCACATAGTAACGGCAAAGCACTGGCAGCATGCCGAGGATGGCGGTCTTCATTTTACCGTATCCGAAACAGGCTGGGCTAAAGCTTCATGGGGCAAGCTCTATGGACAATGGCTGGTCGGCAGCGCCGTAATGGTGTTTGATTTTGATAATTTTGACCCAAAACAGCTCGTGACCGTTATAAACCGCTATGGTGTGACCTCATTTTGCGCACCGCCGACCATCTACCGCTATCTCGTGCGAAAAAGCACCCCCTCCATGCCGAAACTTCGCCATGCTACAACCGCAGGTGAATTTTTAAGCCCCGAAGTGTTTAGTAAATTTTTCGAGCGTACCGGTCTTACCTTAAGAGAAGGCTACGGTCAAACGGAAACCACCCTGCTTACGGCAAATTTTGATGAAAACGACTTAGCCGACGGGTCGCTTGGAAAACCCTCTCCTCTATATAGGATAGAGCTGAGGGGAAAGGATGGCCTTGAGGTTCCCGTTGGCGAGATAGGCGAGATTGTTGTTATACCTAAAAATGATAAGCCTATACCGGGGCTTTTCATAGGATACCTTGATAACAGCAAGCTATATGAGCAGGCATTTTCGGATGGAGTATATCACACAGGTGATGCAGCGTATAAGGATGAAAACGGTTTTTTATGGTTTCATGGAAGATTTGATGATATAATTAAAAGTGGTGGCTTTCGTATTGGACCATATGAAGTTGAAAACATACTCTTAAAGCACCCTGCGGTGCTGGAATGCAGCGTAATAGGCGTTCCGGATCCCTTGCGCGGTCAGTCTATTAAGGCATTTATCGTGCAGGCTCCGGGCTATTCTGCTTCTTTAGAGCTTGAAAAGGATATCCGGGAATTCTGTAACGCAAGGCTTGCAGAATACAAGTGGATTCGCATAATAGAGTTTGTTTCCGAAATGCCTAAGACCATAAGCGGTAAAATATGTAAGGCCAAGCTTAGAAAAAGGCATGGAGCTTAAAGTCAGTCCTATACCCTAAATAAAATATAACCCAAAGTAATGGAGTACTATCTATGGAGACCCCACAAAAGCATAGACGCGGAAGTAAAAGAGTCGATCTTATAAAGGCCGGCATCGCTGAGATAAATAAATATGGCCTGTCAGGCCTGTCCATACGCCGTGTAGCGATGGCCTGCGGTGTGTCCTGCGCGGCTCCCGCAAAGCATTTTGGAGATCGAAATGGATTTTTAGCCGCCATAATAGAGTATATAAATACGCAATGGCGCGAGCAGCAGCTCCGTATAGTCGAGGAAAACAGAGGCAGCCTAAGATCGCAGATAGTCGGAATAAGCGTGAGCTATGTGAAATTTCTGGTAGAAAACCCTCATTTTCGCTCCATACTTATGCTAAAGGACGATAACTTTGATAATACATATCACAAATTGCGCGGCGAGCTTACAAGCCTCACGCAGCAGCTTGTGGAAAGGTATTGTGAATCGGTCAACATGCCGGCCGAGATCAAATTTCGTAAGCTCTATGTCGTAAGATCGCTCATATTCGGAGCCGCTCTTATGTTTGATAATGGCGAGATGCCGTATAACGAAAATGCGCTTGGGGTAGTTCGAGCAAGCATCGACCGTGAATTCGACCTGCCATGAAGCCTTGCTATCAGCGAAAAGTCTTTTTATTCCATAATTGGCCACGGCCGCGAAAAAAAAAGGCTCCTTTTGAGTGCAAAGATCACTTAAGGAGCCTTTACTGGTTGTGGTGATCATATCAAAGCCTGATAAACTTTGTTGCTATCATATCACAGAATGCTTTATCATGCTCAACAAACAGTATCGTAGGGCGAAATTTTAAAAGCAGCGCCTCGATCTGCATTCTTGATATCACATCTATATAGTTCATGGGTTCATCCCACACATGAAGGTGCGCCTTTTCGGAAAGACTTCTTGCGATCAGTACCTTTTTTCTTTGTCCCGCGCTAAAATGCCGCATATCCTTGTCAAACTGTATCCTCTCAAAATCAAGCTTTCTGAGTATGGTCTTAAATAGCGTTTCATCTACGCCGCTTTTAGCAGCAAACTCGGCAAGGCTGCCGGATAGCATAGACGTGTCCTGCGGAACATACGATATTTTAATGCTGCTTCCCCTTATGATCTCACCGTCATAGGGTATTCCTTCACTGCATATCAGCTTTATTATGCTGGATTTTCCCGACCCATTTTTTCCGAATATCGCTATTCTATCCCCCTGCTCAATGGTGAAAGTTACCGCCTCATTCACAGGTTCATCGTCATATACTATTCTGACATTTGACAGCGATATGAGTCTTTTTCTGTGATACTCAAGCTGGGCGATCTTAAGCTCCTCATTGTGGTCTATGTTTAAAAGCAGCTTGGATTTTTCCTGTATGGCTTTTTCACGGCGCTGCTCTATGGCCTTGGCTCTGCTCATCAGCTTCTTTGATTTTGCCCCCCAAAGCGCTCTATGACCCTTTTTGCTATCCACCTCATTTGGGTCTATACCTACCTTTTTTCGCTCCGCTCTGTCTGACCATGCGGTTTTTTGTGCGATGGTATCCTTAAGCCTGCCTATCTCCCTTTGCAGCTTTTCGTTTTCAGCCATTTCAAAAGCGTCAAGGCGCCTTTTATTTTCAAGCCATGATGAAAAATTGCCCTTTTGCACCTCAATATTCATCCTGTTTATCGAAAGCACATGATCTATACACCCATCAAGGAAAGCCCTGTCATGCGATACGAGTATAAAGCCCTTTTTACCGCTAAGATATCTGCTTACTACCTCCCTGCCCTTCATGTCAAGGTGATTTGTGGGCTCGTCTATCAGCAAAAAATTATTTTCGCGCATAAACATGACGGCAAGCAGCACCTTTGTTTTTTCGCCTTCCGAAAGCGTATCAAAGCGCCTGTTAAGCACATCCTTATCAACTTCCAGCAGAGAAAGCTCACGCAAAAGCTGCCACAGCTCATACTCAGGGTATATCTTTGCTACTACATCGATCGTGTCCACGCTCTTATCCTTTACATCATATGGAAAATATGAGAAGTCAACGCTTGCGGATATGCTTCCCCCAGATGTAAGCTCACCGGATAAGAGTTTTAAAAAGGTGGTCTTGCCTCTGCCATTTCTTCCGATAAATCCAAGCCGCCAGTCTGTATCTATCTGAAAGCTCACATTCTCAAATACATTGTCATAGCTGCCATCATATGCGAAAGTCAAATCAAAAACGCTTATAAGTGACATAAAATTACCTCCAAATCAAAAAAATCGGCTTCAAGCGGGTCGCTTTAACGCCGAAAAAGAGGTATTTCAAAAAAGATCAATACCGTATAATGTCAGCAAAAAAACGCACACTCTCCCGCTTGCTTTGAAACTTTTTGGTAAATTAAAATCAGGGTCTATGCACCCCCATTTTAATCGCCTCAAAATACAAGCAAGAAAGTTATCTCATTTTTTCACCCCAATATAGATATTTAAAGTAGTTTAGCATATAACGCCCAGGATGTCAATATATACGCTCGATCAGTTTTTGTCTAAGCTTTGGCGCAACTGCCAAAGTGCATGCGATTTTCAAAGCATCGCCGAGAAAAAATGGCAATACACATGTAAAAAGCGCTTCAAAAAATCCGCAGTTTGCTTGGATCATAAAGAATAATGTGCCAAAAAAATAACAGGAAAGTGTACCTAAAATTAAAACCATTGCCAAAATATAGGGCTTCTTTTCACATTTTTTCGCCAAAAAGGATATTATAAGAATGCAGGGTATGTAGCCCATTATATAGCCGCCTGTCGGTCCAAGCAGTACAGATATCCCCCCTGTAAAGCCCGAAAAAACGGGAAGACCTACAGCGCCTAACAGTATATAGCACAGCACTGATGACAGCGCTAAAAAAGGCGGTAATATTATGCCTATAAAATAGACAGCAAGCGTTGCCAGCGATATTGGAACAGTACCGACCGGTATGCTAAGCGGAGCCAGTATACAGAGTATAGCCGCATTTAGGGCGGTCAGCATGATTTTTTTAAGCTTTGATCTATTCATCCTGATTGATAAGCTCTATAAGCTTTGGTTCATAGCCTAAAATGCGTATAAAACGCAGCATCTCACACGTTTTAAGCTTTAAAGAAGCTGTGCTTACCATCGGATGTATGCATATGTACTCAGACTCAAGCAGCGCCTTATCCACCGCTACGTTTATAACATGCTCTGCATCGTTTAAAAGCCCAAGCGGCGTAACAGCGCCGGGCATTAACCCCATACGCTTAAAAAGAAGCTCATCATCCGCAAAGCTTAGCCTTGATACGCCAAGCTTTTTACTCACTTCAGCGGTTTTAAAGCGTCTGTGCGGCAGCATCAGTACCAGATAAAAAAGCGTTTTTGCTCGGTTTGTCATAAACAGGTTCTTACAGTGATACGCACCCGTTTTCATATCGATAAGATCGCATAGTTCCATCGTTACTGCCGCTTCATGCTCATAATAGGTATATTCTATGTTATTTTCAGTTAAAAACTCACATGCTCTAAGTTCATTTTCAGTCATAGCAGGTCATCCTAAAGTAAGCCCTATTTATGATAAGGCTCATTATTCATTATCTTAAATGCTCTATATATCTGCTCAAGCAGCATAATGCGAAAAAGCTGATGCGTAAATGTCATCGGTGAAAACGAAATCAGAATATCCGCACGCGATATCACTTCAAAAGAAAGCCCCAGCGAACCACCTATGGCAAACGCTATGCGGCTTTTACCGTTCAACATGCAGTCGCTAAGCTTTTTTGAAAACTGCTCGCTTGTAAAGCCTGCTCCGTCTATGACCGTTGCTATAAGATGATCGCCATCCGTGACCTTTGAAAGTATGCGCTCACCTTCTTTGCGCTTTATCAGGTCCTTCTGCGTAGAAGAAAGCTGCTCAGGCGCCTTTTCATCGGGCAGCTCTAAAACCTCCACCGTCGCAAAGCGAGAGAGCCTTTTTAAAAACTCAGCCTGAGCATCCTGTAAAAAGCGCTCCTTAAGCCTTCCTATGCAAATTATCCGAATGGTCATACTTGTATAAACGAAAGCAGAAGCATTATCACATTAAGCGCAAGGAGTATTATGCCCGATATGGTGATATAGGCTCTAAGCGTATGGCTGGGCTCTATTATCTCCAAAACTGCCGTTTCACAAGGTTCAATACGCTTTTGATAGGCCTTGAGCCTTGATCTTATAGCTATCCATGATATAACGGTTATTATAATACCAAGCGCAGTCATTATTCCGCCGGCTATGATGGTATCGGTCGGGCTTACCGCAAGAGCGGCTTCATCCTGCGCCGCGACATCTATCGGCAGGCAGAGAATTACAACGGTTATAAAGTTATGTACAAAATGCACCAGCATGCTTGGAAGCACCGAGCGTGAATCATACGCTAAACTACCAAGTATGTAGCCTATTATAAGAAAGCTTGGAAGCGACATGGGCGTTAAGTGCATAAGCGAGAATAAGACGGTAGTTATCAATATGGCGTTTTTTCTGCCAAGACCCCTCCAGGAGTTTAAAAGCGCCCCGCGGAAGAAGAGTTCCTCACAGACAGCGGGTATAACAGCGACAAAAAGCGTTAAAAGCAAAAAACCCTCAAGGCTATTTGCTCCCATAAGGTTTTGCGAATACACATCGGAATTTGCTCCAAGGGTCTCCGCAAGAAGCGTCATAAATGAGTTTACACCCGTACTTAAGAAAAACACACCTACGGAAAGGACTAAACTTAAAAGTATTACGCCTATGCTTGTGCCCTGAAAGCCAAACCGCTTATAGGGCTTTCTCATTGTGAGCAATCCCGGCATGAGTATCGCGGGAAGCGTAACTACTATGGAGCTTGCGCCTATCATCGTAACATAATCATGCATGATTTGGGGAAACACGATCATTGCTATGCCAAGCACCAGCGACATCAAAAGGTAAAGTCCTATGGATACGAGCATAAATAGCCCCGCTCTGTTGCCTTGTTTCATTTCATACCTCCTTTTTATTACATTATAGCTCAAAAATGCCTAAAGGTCTGTCTCTGTGCGCCACCGAAATATGCAGACGCTCATCATATATGTCCTCAGCGCGAAGTATTTCTCGTACTGTTTCATATGCAAGCTGTTCATGGTTGTTTTCAGCGCTTAAGTGTCCCAGTATCGCCATGCGCACCCCGCTCTTATAAAGACGCACAAGTGCCTGCCCACATGCTTTGTTTGACAGATGGCCGTTATTACCAAGTATCCTCCTCTTTAATTCATAAGGATAGGGGCCGGCTCTTAGCATATCCACATCGTGATTGGATTCGATAAGAACAAGTCTTGAGCCATATAGGGAGGATAGAAGCCTATCCGTTACATGACCTATATCCGTAAGTACGCTTGCCTGCGCTCCGCCATGGAATATGGTGTAGCCCACGGATTCAGTAGCGTCATGGGGCGTCCTAAAGGGCTGGATCCTGGCATCGCCTATAAAAAAATCACAATCAGATGCAATATAGCGCAAGCAGCTCTCGGGTATATTTCCCACTGCCGATGGAAGCGCTTTAAATGTAGCTTCATTCGCGTATATCGGTGTGCGGTATCTCCTTGCAAGCACTCCCACTCCGCGCACATGATCGATATGCTCATGCGTTATAAGTATACCCGAAATCTTTGACATATCACTCCCCGCGAGCGCAAGCGCGTTTTCGATATGCTTTGCAGGCATACCGGCATCTATTAAAAAACTTTTTTTGCCGCATTCAAGGTATGTTGAATTTCCCGAAGAACCGCTAAAAAGGGGACAAAGTTTCATCATTTTCTCCAAAAAGCATAATCGTTTTATTATAACCTACAATGATTCGTTTTTCAATCAACCAAAACTCACCCCGCATTTTAAAAATTTTTTAATTTTCTCTGCAACCTTTTTTAAGCCCAGCCGTATTATAGTTAGATGAATAAAAGGATGAGAATTGTTCCCCCTCTCATCCCTCGCTTCTTCCCCCTCCTAAATTTTGGTAAGGCTCGCTTATGCGGGTCTTGCTTTTTGTTTTGGGATCTGCCGCTATGTTTTTCAAAAACTTTATTTAAATGCATTCAGGGAGCCTCCTCCCTTCTCCAATTGGCAGAGGCTTTGCTCTCACTTCACATTTTACAAAACGAGCTCCCCATAACGCCCTTATAATAGCTGTATATATCCCAAAACTTAGCGGCAAAAGAAATTTATTTATAACACTACAGTTAGCACATCATTATAAGCCATAAAGCGCCGTGAACTTATCGGTCAAATAGTCTATATAGTACCGCGGGTCAAAGGGCTCGCCGCAGCACTTCATAATCAGTTCATTCGGAGTAAGCAGCTTGCCATACTTATAGATGCGTTCGGCAAGATATTGGGTTATAAGATGTATCTCGCCATCTTTAATGACCTCCAAAATATTGATGGTCTTTTTCATATGATGCATTATCTGTGCCGCATATGCACTGCCTATCGAATATGAAGGGAAGTAACCGAACGAACCGCCTGACCAGTGCGAATCCTGCAACACTCCATTCGTATCGTTTGGAACATCCACTCCAAGATACTCCCTATAAAGCCTGTTCCAAAGATCAGGAAGCTCTTTTGTAGTAACACTGCCGTCAAAGAGCATCTTTTCTATTTCATAGCGGATAAGTATATGCAGGGAATAGGTAAGCTCATCGGCCTCAGTTCTTATAAGGGAAGGCTGGCACTTATTTACCGCTCGATACATCTGCTCGGAGGTAACATCGCTGAGCTGCTCAGAAAATATTTCCTGCATTTTCGGGAATATCAGCTCAATAAATTCACGTGAACGACCGATTATATTCTCATAAAATCGTGACTGGCATTCATGCATACCCATGGAAGCGCCGTTTGCAAGCAGAGTGCCGTAGAGGTCATCTCCTGTATTTAATTCATAAAGCGCGTGACCGCCCTCATGTATAACGCTGTACATAGAGCTTGCCAGCATATTCTCGTGATAATGAGTGGTTATGCGCACATCATACTTGCTGAAATTAAGTGTAAATGGATGCTCTGTTTCCGAAATGGCGCAATGCGTGCGATCTATACCCATCACCTGCATAAGGTAATCTGAAAACTCACGCTGTTTTTCTATCGGATATGAGCGGTAAAGGAAGGAATCATCTATCTGCTCAGCCTCACCTATCCGCTTGATGAGGGGTATAAGCTTTTCCTTTAAAAGACCGAAATATGTATCCAGGGTAGCTTTATCAAGCCCTTTTTCATATTTATCAAGCTGAGCGTTGTACATATCTTTATCCGGATCTGTATAGCCGCTAAAGCGCTTGGTTATATCAACCAGTTTTGCAAGATGCGGCTCAAATGACGCGTAATCGTTGCTTACCTTTGCTTTGTGCCATGCAAATTGAGCGTCATTAAAGGCTCTGTCTGCTTCAAGATATTCATCCATGGGTATCTTTCTCATATCACGAACGGATTTATTCGCCTCCTCAACCTCGCGCTTTAATATGGGATCGAGCTCATTCAGATGCTCCATAAGCGTGTCCAGCACTAAAAAGGCTTCTTCGTTTACCGTAAGCTTATAGGCCACCTCGCTGAAAAACTGCATGGTATCCCCGACGCCCTTTTGACAGCCGGCCGGAGCGCCGGTCACAGAGTCGTAATAAAGCAGGCTAGTGGCATGATTGTACGCCCGAAGCTGCTTCATGGTGTTTTTAAACTTTTCTATTGCAACATTAAGTTCCATACATTATCCTCCTATTTTCTTAAAATAGATTATAGCATAAATATCGGCGAATTTTTTCAATTAATTATAATCTTAACATATACGGTTCCTTTACACAAAATTTGCGCTTTATTTCGCATACACATCGACAGCCACATGTGAAAAAACGTGTAAAAATGAGTGCAAATCAAGTACAAAGGATGGAATAAATATGGAGGAGCTTCATTTAAAAAGAGCCTATGCCCAAAATATCGCTATTGCGGACATAGCATTTCATGTTTCATTTTTTATAGTGACCCTTCTTTTTGGCATGATAGGCGGCCAGTACCTTATGCCCTTTGGAGCGGGCATGGTGCTTGCGCTGTGGCTTATGCCAAAAAGCCGATTCGCGATAACGGCAACATTCGCAGGGATAGCCGGTGGAATAGTAGGCGGAAGTCTTTTTATAGCCTCATCGATAGCGCTTGCATCGGCGCTTTGCATATGTCTTGCACTCATAAAAAAAGGGCTTTCAAGGCTCGACCGTATACTTATGTTCTGCGGGGCGCAGCTACTTATGATCCCCCTTTTCAGCAGCTCAACGGAGGATATGCTTCATTCCATATTGTGCGCCATCATATCAACGGCATGCGGTCCGCTTTTATGCAACGGTCTTCAAGGTCTTTTACTGTCATATCGAAGGGCAAGTGTTTCTGAATCCGCCCGCCTTGGGATAGCCGCGCTTGCAATGCTTTTTTGCGCCTCATTTGGCATGCTGAATATTGCCAATATACGAATAGGCGTCATTATCGCGTGTTATGTTCTGTTATGCTTTCTGATATGTAAAAGCATGCCCGCAACCATTGCTATCGCACTTAGCATAGGGCGCATAATAGGCGGTGACTCCTCTATGCTTTCCGTATCGCTTTGCTTTACAGCTTTTGTTTGCATGCTGATATCAGGCTACGGCAAACTTATGCTTTCTATTGGATATATCGCATGCACTATTGCCATATCCGTATTCTTACCTCTGGATGGGATTACAAGCATTGCCGAAAGCGTTATTGCAGCTTTACTATTTATGCTTACGCCAAAGGGACTTATAGCTCGCTTCATTCCAAAAAGACAGGGTCTTTCTCAGGCCGAAACCGAGCTTATACGTATTAAGCGCAGTTTAAAACAGTGTTCCTTAGCGGTAGCAGATATGGCGGACGCCTTTACCGCCGGTGATAGTTTTGCTCATGGACAGCTCATGTCCATATCAAATCTTATGGATAGGATAACAAGTCCTCTCGAAGCCGAGACCCCAATAATAAATATATCGGTGGGAAAAGCCTGTGTCCCAAAGGCCGGCATGAAACGCTCGGGGGATAGCATGGAGATATTTGAGCATGAAGCGCTGCACATAATGCTTATGGGAGATGGCATGGGTTCGGGCTATGAAGCAAGAAATGAAAGCCGCAGAGCGCTCATTAAGCTAAGCGAACTTATAAAAGCCGGATTTGCCCCAAAAGAGGCTATAACATCCATAAACAGGCTGCTCATCGCAAACGGCACTGGAGATATGTACACAACACTTGACATGCTTGTTTTAAACAGAAGCTGCGGCAAGGCTACTTTTATAAAGCTGGGCGCCCCTCCAAGCTTTATAATAAGAAAAGGCAAAATACATACGGTATATGCCGAAGCGCTTCCGGCCGGAATACTGCCCCAGGCAAAGCCCTTCGTACAGGATGTATATCTAAAGCCGGGCGATAGCGTTATAATGATGACGGACGGTATAACCGAAGCGCTTGGAAGCGAGCTTATCGCTACTTTGCTTGAAAAGGTTTGCTGTGCCAACACAGCCGAGGACGCTGCTATTGCTCTGGTTCAAAGCGCCATGCATGATAAAGGGCGCATCGATGATATGAGCGTACTTGTGGGACGTATAACCTGAAGCTAAAATCCTTGAGATCATGCTAAAATGCCCTCCGTTTACAGGGCGGTGTTCATAAACAGTTAATCCTCCGTATGTTTGAGATCATGCGGAGGATTATTTGATATCTACTCTTCAAGAATACTGACAGCAAGCGGTTTATCATAACGTTTGTGGATAGCAAGTCTACAGGGCGGAGGCGATATAGCAGCGTAAATGTGATGTCGCTGCCTTGACCAAATAAAGACGCTGCATTCTGTTTTTGCCGGCCCAAAATAAAGTTTTACAAGACGCACAAGACTTCCGATATGGGCGCATAGAAGCGCCCTTTTTAGTGCCCGGAATCTTCAATCGCCCGATAGATTTTCATTTGTTATTCCAAATTCAGTTTATACAATCTCTGTATTCGATTTTGCTCTAAACATGTATCAATTTCCGAAACAAATTCCCATCCGTATTTTTCATACAACCCTATATGTGTTGTGTATAAATATATTTCATTATAACTTAAACACTGTTTCGCATTGCTTTTTACGCTTTCCATTAAGGCTTTTCCGTATCCTTTATTCCTATAAGGAACATCAATATAGACATTTGCCAACCAGGGATACCTGTCCGGACGAACAAACAAATCATCTAATCTAAATTGATAGATACCAATCAGGTTATCATCTAAAAATATACCATATGTTTGAGGCAAACGTTTTTCTTGCAGACTATATTTCATATAGCTTTTTATTGCATCATAACTATATCCTTCATTTTCGCCCCACCATTCATACATCCATACGGTTATCTTTTCTATAATGCTTATATCAATATTTACTATTTTTTTTACATCGACTTTCATTTTAACTTCTCCTGCAAATTCCAGTTTATTGCACTCTTTCGTTAAAAAATGATAGCATAAATGCGTATAGCGTTTTACTGTTCGAAGTAAAACGCTTAGGCGGGGGCAAACATATCATAAAGTTTTCATTTTACATTATTACGCCTCATTCTCCGGCGCGCCGCGCATGCTTTCATATAAGTTCCTATACTTCAGCGCCGATACGAGCCAATCATAGCTTTTATCCATGGCATTTCGCCTTATCGCGTTAAATGCCGCCTTGTCATGATAGCATGTAACAGCTCTTTCTATGGCGTTATACATATCCACCGCATTAAAGAATGTAAATGTAAATCCTGTACCTTGCCTTGTAAAGCGATTATAAGGCTCAACGCTATCCTTAAGTCCGCCTGTTTCACGAACTATAGGAAGGCTGCCGTATCTCATGGCTATAAGCTGCGATATGCCGCAGGGCTCAAACTGAGAAGGCATAAGTATCATATCGCTTCCAGCGTATATTCTGCGCGCGAGGGCATCGCTATAGCCGCAATAGAAAGCTACACGACCCGGATTTTCATGAGCGATACGTGAAAAATACTCCTCCATCCAGGCATCGCCCGAGCCCAGCACGCAAAGGCTCACACCAAGATTTAATACAGCATCCATGCACTCCGTTAGAAGCTGAAAACCCTTTTGCTCCGTAAGCCTGCTCACCACACCGATAAGAGGCATATCAGGTTCCAAAAAAAGTCCCATCTCACGCTGAAGCGCTGCCTTGCAAAGCACCTTTTTCTCGGGCATATCCGCCGAAAAGCCCGCCTCGATAGAAGGATCGCTGTTTGGGTCAAATGATGTAGTATCGATACCGTTCATTATTCCGTATATCCCATCCTGCCTGCTCCTTAAAACGCCATCAAGACCTTCACCGGCATCGCTTTTTAATATCTCACGCGAATATGTTTCGGATACCGTGCTTACCCTGTCCGCAAACACTATGCCGGCCTTCATAAACGATGCGTTTCCATAGTATTCCATGCCGGAGGGTGTAGCGTATTCATCATCTATGGACAAAAGCTCCTTTATACTTCCCATATCAAATAGTCCCTGATAGCGAAGATTATGTATGGTATAAAGCGTTTTTATCCCTGAGTACAGCTCATGCTTTAAGTATTCCTGCTTTAAAAGCAGGGGTATCATACCCGTATGCCAATCATTTAAGTGCAAAACATGCGGAATCTCATCAAGGTGCGGTATGGACTCTATTGCAGCCTTGCAAAAGAACGAAAATCTTTCCGCATCGGACATGCCGTCTCCATAGATATATGGTCTGTTAAAATAATAATCGCTGCCTATAAGATACACACAAATGCCGCCATGCGTGAGTCTAAAAAGTGAGCAAGGCTGCATCCTCCAGCCGAGTTTTACATCAAAATTAGCTACAAGCTCCGCTTTATTTACATATTCACTCGAAATTTTAGAATACATCGGAAGCATAAGGGAGCAATTTACGCCTATACGATTTAAGGCGGCGGGAAGCGTACCCGATACATCTCCAAGCCCCCCTGTTTTTACAAACGGGTGTGCCTCAGATGCAATAAGCAGAACATTAAGAGCCATTAAACGGTCATCCCCTTTCTTAAAACTACCGGGAAGCTGTTATGACCCGAAAGCCTCCTTCCACGCTTAACAAGCACGCCTTTATCCATTATCACATAGTCAAGCTCGCTGCCATCCTGTATCTCACATGCCTGCATAACTATGCAATTTCTAAGCGTAACGTCCTTTCCGATATGTACGCCCCTGAATAGTATGCTGTTTTCAACTCTGCCGTTTATAACGCAGCCATCGGCTACAAATGAGTTTACGATCTTAGCATCCCTTCCATAAAACGCAGGCACCTCATCCTTTACTTTAGTGTATATGGGGTGCTCCTGATTAAACAGCTCATCCCTCACCTCTTTTTTAAGCAGCTCCATGCTCTTTGAAAAATACATACCCACGGAATTAAGCCTTGCAACAAAGCCATCATACCTATAGCCGTGTATCTTAAGAGTGCCTACCTTTTTAATAAGAACATCCCTTGTAAAATCATAGCAGCTCTTTGCGTACGCATCCTCCACAAGGTATTCAAGAAGCGATTTTTCGAGTATAAACACATCGCAGGATTGATAGTTGGTCTTTGGTCTATATGGGTCTATCTCAAGCTCCACAACTCTTCCCGAAGCGTCCATGGTAAGCCTTAAATCGTCAAACTGATCGTCCGGATTAAAGCTTTTTTCCTCGCTGTACATGATCGTGATATCAGCGCCGCTCTTTATATGCTGCTTCAGCATATCGTTAAAGGTGGTATTGTAGATGGTATGGCTTCCTGTCAATATGCAGTACTTCTGCGATGATCTTCTGACATAACCCATTACCGAATGAAGCGCGTCCACCGTTCCTTTATATATGCCCGTATTCTCCTTTGTGACAAAGGGCGGCAGTATGAAAAGTCCATCACGCTTTCTGTTTAGATCCCACTCCTTGCCGGAGCCTAAGTGATCCATTATGGAGTGATAATTCTTCTGCATTATAAGGCCAACATTACTTATTCCCGAGTTTACAAGGCTTGAGAGCACAAAATCTATGCAGCGGTACCTTCCTCCATATGGGACAGCAGCGATTGAGCGTGAATTTGTAAGCTCCCTCAGCATCAGATTTGATTCAGCCGTATATACAAGTCCAAAAGCATTAAAGATCATTAGTTCATACCATCCTTTACTTTAAGCTTATCCACCATTGAACCGGTTACTATCATGCCTCTTGGCACTCTTTTTTTGTCCGATATCTCTACATTGTTGCTTACAAGCGTTATATCGCCCGTAAGTGTGGCTTCAAACTCCGGGTCGCTCTCATTTGGCCGGCAGCCTATCTCCGCGCCCTCTCCCACAACCGCGCCTTCGCCTATTATGGCCTTATTTACTGTCGCCCCACGCTTTATTACCGCTCCCGGCATTATAATGGAATCATTCACCACCGCATTTTCCTCGATTATTCCCGAAGCAAACACCACGCTGTGGCATACGCTCCCATAAACCTCACTGCCCTCCGTTATCATGGAACGCTCTATCTTCGCGTTAGCGCCCATATAGTGAGGGGGCATTACGGCGCTCTTTGAATATATACGCCAATCCTTATCATAAAGATCGAGTTTCGGCGGGTCGGTCAACAGATCCATATTCGCCTCCCAAAGGCTTGATATGGTTCCAACATCCTTCCAATAACCGTTAAACGCATATGCCATCATATTGCAGCCGGCACCAAGCATCGCCGGGATGACATTTTTGCCAAAGTCATGCGCCGAGGAATCATTTTTATCGTCCTCCGACAAGAAGCGTTTAAGCACATCCCACTTGAATATGTATATACCCATCGAAGCATTATTGCTCTTTGGAGCCTTTGGCTTCTCCTCAAATTCGAATATCCTTCCGGATGCATCGGTATTCATTATCCCAAAGCGGCTTGCCTCCTCCATAGGCACCTTTAAAACGGCAATAGTAGCATCGGCATCGCTTTCAAGATGGAAGCGGAACATGGTAGAGTAGTTCATCTTATAAATATGGTCTCCCGAAAGTATCAAAACATGCTCGGGATTATAACGGTCGATAAATGCCGTATTCTGCCATATGGCATTTGCCGTTCCCGAATACCAGCGTCCATTATTTCCCGACATATAGGGCGGCAGAACAAAAACGCCTCCGTTCAGCCTGTCAAGATCCCATGGCTGGCCTGTGCCAAGATACGCGTTCAGCTCAAGCGGCTCATACTGCGTAAGCACACCTACCGTGTCGATATCGGAATTTACACAGTTTGAAAGCGGAAAATCGATAATACGATATTTACCGCCAAACGGTACGGCGGGCTTTGCCATTCTGTTTGTCAAAACGCCGAGCCTACTGCCCTGTCCGCCGGCAAGCAGCATTGCGATAAGCTTTTTTCTCATCATGTTCATTACCTCCGTATCTATTTTTAAGTAAGTTTTGAGCAACACAATTGTTGCCGAATAAGCTCGTATACACAGCCCTCAAGGGGCGATACCGTAACTTTTACCATTCCGTCTTTGCCGCTTTGTAATCTGTCAAATGCGCAGCTCCCCGTCCCGCCATATTGCCATTCATTGGTAGATATGAGCCTTATGGCAAGCGTATCCGGCGGCAATGTAAGCTCATAGTCATAAAGGGTCTTATCTCCGAAGTTCAGCACGCAAAGAAGTGATCTTCCATGGTCGCCATGCCTTATATAGGCTAAAGTACAGTTCTCTCGGTCGTCAACGCTTATCCACGAAAAGCCGTGCCAGCCATCTTCCCTCGTATACAGGGCGTCATAGGCACGATAAAGCCTGTTTAATTCCCGAGAAAAGCGTTTCATCTCCTCGTGCCTTGGAAATGATAAAAGGTTCCAATCAAGCGACTTCTTAAAATCCCACTCATCCATTTGAGCGAATTCGTTTCCCATGAAATTAAGCTTTTTTCCTACCGATGTGTATTGGTAGAGAAAAAGCAGCCTCAGTTTCATAAATCTCTCATCATAGGAGCCTTGCATCCGCCCTATCAGCGAACGCTTCCCATAGACGACCTCGTCATGCGAAAAGGGCAGTATAAATCGCTCTGCATAAGCATAGCACATGGGGAATGTCAGGTACTCATGCTTATGTTGCCTACCCCGCATATCATGCTCCATGTATTTTAAGGTATCATGCATGTAGCCCATATTCCATTTGAAATTAAAACCCAATGAGCCTTTTTTTGTGTCGCCCGTTACATTTGGGAAAGCGGTGCTCTCCTCAGCTATCAGCAAAGCGCCCGGAGTTTCTTTCTCGACTATATCTGAAAGCTCTTTGAAAAAAGCCATCGCCTCTATATTCTCACTGCCTCCATGCTCGTTTTTAAGCACATCCGAAGGGGCTTTGCAGTAATCATGGTACAGCATAAAGCTCACCGCATCCACCCTTAGTCCATCAAAATGATATTCACAAAGCCAATACATGGCGCAGGAGAGCATAAAACTTCTCACCTGTGGCTTTGAGTAGTCAAACATAAACGTGCCCCAGTCCCTTTGCTCGCTTCTTCTAAAGTCATGGTGTTCAAAAAGAGGCGTGCCGTCAAAGCGGGCAAGGCCATGCTCATCCTTTGGGAAGTGTGCCGCCACAAAATCCAGTATCACTCCTATGCCGTTTTGGTGGCAGGCGTCTATAAACATTTTAAGCTCATAGCCCGTACCGTATCTTGACGTCGGTGAAAAAAAGCCAGTTACCTGATAGCCCCAACTATCATCAAGCGGATGCTCCATTATGGGCATAAGCTCTATATGCGTATAGCCCATATCCTTTACATAGGGTATAAGGGTATCTATAAGCTGCCTATATAAAAGCCCCTTGCGCCACGAGCCCAAATGAACCTCGTATATGCATATGGGGGCATCCTTACCATTATATCTTTTTCTATCCTTTAAATAGACTTCATCGCTCCAGATAAATTTGCAGTCCGCTGTCGCTATAGAGGCATTATCCGGCCTTTTTTGCGTATAAAAGGCAAATGGATCCGCTTTCATGTGTACGGAATAATCCTGATTTTCAATGGAAAACTTATAGCAATCTCCCTCTTTTACATTATCGCATACGCAATACCATATGCCGGTATCCAATATGCGATGCATTTTATCGTTTTGGCGATCCCATCCGTTAAAGTCCCCTACCACGCTCACAGAAAGCGCATGCGGAGCCCAAAGCGCGAATGAAAATGAGCCGTCCGACATTTTGTGACAGCCAAATCGCTTATATGCGTCGTATGATCTGCCCGTATTGAAAAACCAGGCTCCTTTCTCGTCTATCAATGATCAAAGCCCTACTTTCTATATTATACTACCATGATACTACACTATTGCGAGACTTTCAAGCCCGGTTGCGAATAAATAGGCTAAAATCGGTAAGACTGTAGATAAATGCTATATAAAATCGGAGGTAAACTATGAAAAAACATACTCCTTCCGGCGTAAAGCTAAAGATGGCGCTTACCCTGATGTTGCTCGCCGCCTTGTTGCTTGCCCATACGGGTACAGCGCTTGCCGCAACAGTACTGCGCTATGGCTCAAGGGGGGATCAAGTCTACACACTTCAAACAAAGCTCAAGCGCTGGGGATACTATTCCGGCAGCGTTGACGGAATATACGGCTACCAAACCTACACCGCTGTAAAATCATTCCAGAGGAAAAATGGGTTGACCGTTGACGGTATAGTCGGCCCTGCGACTTCAGCTGCGCTTGGTATGACGCTTGGCTCCGCAAGCACATCCAGCGGCTCAGGAGGCTATTCTTCAAATGATCTAAATCTTCTGGCAAGACTTATCTATGGAGAAGCTCGCGGTGAAAGCTACAAGGGTCAGGTAGCGGTCGCAGCAGTCGTATTAAACAGAGTGCGAAGCTCTAAATTTCCCAATTCGATAGCTGGCGTTATTTATCAAAGCGGAGCCTTTTCTGTAGTAGCAGATGGTCAGATAAACCTTTCGCCCGATCAAACGGCTATAAATGCCGCAAGAGACGCCATGAACGGCTGGGACCCCACGGGAGGCTGCCTCTATTATTATAACCCAGCTAAAACGACCAACAAATGGATGCTGAGCCGTCCAATATCCGTTAGGATAGGTCAGCACGTGTTCTGTAAATAGATGGGGTCTTTAATTGATCTCCCTGTAGAAAGGAAACCTATATGAACGCTAAAAAAACACTTGCTATAGTAATACCGGTTCTGCTCGCCGCCGCGCTCATCGGCACTGCTTCATGGGCTGTTTCGGAATCAAAAAGAGCTGATACCTATGCTTCGGCAACGGATGCCATGTACAGACGCACGTATATGGAGCTGTCCGAAAACCTCGGGAATTTGGAGCTTTCACTCAATAAGCTCATGGTTACAGGCACACAAAGCCGTATGGTGCTGCTGCTAGATGATATATGGCGCTATAGCGGCGCATGCTCGAGCCTTATATCACAGCTCCCAGTATCGCACGCGGATACCCTTGAACTTTCAAGCTTTATCACAAGAGTAGGTGATTATGCCCGCACGCTTACAAAAAAGGTACTTGGGGGGCAGATGTTTTCCAGTGACGATTCTTCACAGCTAAGCTCCCTGCATCAAAAATGCGTTGAAATATCAAACGAACTTACAACGCGCATAGCAAACGGAGATATCTACTGCGATATACTGGATAATGAAGCCTATTACACCCAAAGCGAAGAATTTGCCGACAATGAGGGCACCGAGCAATTCCCAACGCTGATATATGACGGACCCTTTTCGGAGGGTGTTGAAAAAGCCGAGCCCAAAGGGCTTACCGGTGATGAAGTGGATCAAGACACAGCGCTTGAAAAGGCGAAGGAGCTTATCCCGGAGGGAGCAAACATCGAATTTGATACTGATTCCGATGGTTCGATACCGGCATTTGATTTTACCGGCTCCACAGAGGATGGCAGGAACATCTACGTATCAATAAGCAGGCAAGGTGGGCATGTCATATGGATGATGGCCTCCCCTAAGAGCGATATCTCCGGCATACCCGATGATAATGAGATACAAAGGCTTAACGATATCGGAAAGGAGTATCTTTCATCCATAGGCTACGAAAACATGGTGCCTACCTATGGACAATACACAAACGGAGCAGCCATAATAAACTATGCCTTTGAGCTTGACGGGGCAATAGTTTATAACGACCTTGTAAAGGTATGGATAGACCGAACGGACGACAGCATAATAGGTATAGACGCGAGAAACTACCTGTTCAGTCATACAGAAAGGGATTTTGACGAGCCCGCTATATCCATGGAGGAAGCAGAGGCTATGGTGTCGGGAAATCTGACCATAGACGATCAGGGACTTGCTATAGTCCCAATAACGCCTCAGACCGAAGCTTTATGCTATGAATTTAAATGCAGCGCCGGTGACAACGACTACATCGTCTATATAGATGCCATGACAGGCGATGAGGTCAATATATACCTTGTAATACATTCCGAAGAAGGCACGCTTACCGTATAGCAAAACGGCCTGACTTTGCCCGAGTACATCTTGTATTCGGGCTTTTTTGCAAAGTTTTTCGCAGGGATATATTTTGAATGGTCTTGCCCCATACTCAATAGCCCGTGAGGCTTGGGTGAAAAATAAAGTATGGAATGAAAATTTCGTTACTCACGATTTCATCCCAAGATGAGCGATAGACTGTCTTATCGAAAATCAGCTTTATCGGATCGATGATCTTTTTATTAAAACGTTTAAGCTCAAAAGATTCAAGCTTTTCGCCATATTTTTCGATCGTAGCTTTAACGTGATTTGTAAATTCCTCTTCACTTATAAAAGACAAGTTCCACATCATAAACACTCCAATGCTACTTTAATTTTTATAGCAATGTCATAAGCTAAATTTACAGGAACTGCATTTCCTACTTGCTTATATTGTTGTCCTACACTACCGCAGAACTGCCAGTCATCAGGAAAGCTTTGGCAACGAGCATTTTCCCTGATAGTAAATGGACGAGCTTTCAAGGGATGGCAGCGATCTGTTTGTTTTTGGCTTGGAGATGTCAAAACGGCAAGCGAAGGTTCATCAAGACTTAACCTTCTTAAAATGCCGGTTCGACCACCTTCCATATGCCAGCAACTTTTCATATATTCCTTTGCCACATCCTCCGGAATATCTCTCCAATATCCACCCGGAGGAACCATCTCAAAGATTTTTCGCTTATATTCAAAATAGGGCGTGCCTTTACTTTTAGGACAGTCAAGCAAAATATCTCTCAAAATGGGTTTATACTTATGAGGAATCGGAAAATCAAATATGACTTTATCAGCCAGGTCATTTCTAATACCGATTGTGATCAGGCGTTCCCTCTTTTGCGCGACACCATAATCCCAAGCATTCAATACTTTTTTCTGAATCGTATATCCGGTGTGTTCAAAAATATCTGTAATAGTCTTATATGTGCGACCTCTATCGTGACTGAGCAGACCTTTTACATTTTCAAATAAAAACATCTTAGGTTGGAGTTGATTCAAAAATTTTGCATAGTGACAAAACAGCGTTCCTCTTGCATCTTCCAGTCCTAAGCGTCTGCCTGCATAGGAAAAGCTTTGGCAAGGCGCACCACCCGATAGCAGATTAAGTTCACCCTCGGCAAGTCCAAAATACTTTTTTAAATCAAGACAAGAGATGTTTGCAATATCGTCATTGATCACTCTCCAATTGGGTCGATTGCATTTAAGCGTATCCGCCGCGTCTTTATCAAGCTCAATAAGACCGATCGTACTAAATCCAGCTTTTTCAATGCCCCAAGCCAATCCACCTGCTCCGGCAAAAAGCTCTATTGTTGTAAAAGGCTTACTTTTAACAACAGATCGTTCATCTTGAACCACTTCGATGATATCTCCGATGTTGCAGTTAAGTGCGACACAAATCTTCTCTATACTTTTAAATGAAACAGATTCGTTTTTCCCATGCGTGCCATAACATTAAAGCTGATCCCTGCCGCTTCTTTAAGATCGGTTTTATTGATATTTCTGTCAATAAGCAGCTTCCACAGGTTATTATAACAAACAGCCACCGTCTTGCCTCCGTCTTCTATAAAATGCTTTACACAAAAATGGGTTATTGAAATGATAGCATAATCAAACCCTTAAATCAACCGTTCTCACGAATTGGTTAGAAAATCTTCTCATTGCGCAAAATCAACCGTTCAAAAATGATCCCTACATTCACCCAAATTAGCATCTTGTAATATAGTGCAACTTTAATTATACTATACATAGGACAATAATGCGTGGGAGGTAGCTCTGTGGCCAAGATAATAGCAATTGCAAATCAAAAAGGAGGGGTCGGAAAGACAACGACCGCTCTTAATCTCTCCGCCTGTACCGCTCAGGAGGGTAAGCGTGTACTCGCCATAGACATCGATCCGCAGGGAAATATGACAAGCGGCCTTGGTATCCAAAAGGAGCGCGTTGACTTTAGCATATATGACCTTCTTATAAACGGAGTCTCAGCAAAAGAGGCTATACTGCAAACGGCAGTTTCGGGTCTTGATATAATACCTGCCAACATAGAGCTTGCGGGCGCCGAAATAGAGCTTGTCAGCGCAATAGCAAGGGAACATGTTTTAAACAGAGCCTTGCGCGGAATTAAAAAAAACTATGACTACATAATAATCGACTGCCCGCCCTCGCTGGGGCTTTTGACGCTTAACGCGCTTACGGCGGCCGATACGCTCATCGTACCCATACAGTGCGAATACTATGCTCTTGAGGGGCTTTCCCAGCTTATGAACACCGTGAAGCTTGTTAAAACGCATCTGAATCCCGATATGGACGTTGAGGGCGTTGTTCTCACCATGTTCGATGCACGAACCAACCTGAGCTCTCAGGTCGTTTCCGAGGTGAAAAAATTCTTTAAAAACAAGGTCTATGATACTATAATACCAAGATCTGTAAGGCTTAGCGAGGCTCCAAGCTTTGGCCTTCCTATAACGCTTTATGATCCAAAATGTACCGGCGCCCGAGCATACACCTCGCTTGCAAAGGAGCTGATAGCAAAGGAGACGATAAATGGCAACAATTAAAAAGGGGCTCGGTAAGGGGCTTAATGCACTGCTTGGAGAATATACCGCAGCTCCGAGTGAAGGCGTATCCGAAATAAACATACTCGATATAGACGTAAATGCCGACCAGCCTCGAAAATATTTCAGCGAAGAAAAGCTGCTCGAGCTTGCGGAATCCATAAAGCATCACGGCATAGTACAGCCTATAATAGTAAGACGGCTTGCTGAAGACCGCTTCATGGTAGTCGCGGGCGAGCGCAGATATCGCGCGGCAAGGCTTGCGGGACTTCAGACAATACCATGTATAGTGCGCACGCTCTCCGAGCAGCAAATGCGCGAACTTTCGCTAATTGAAAACATACAGCGCGAGGGTTTAAACGCGATCGAAATAGCGGAAGCATTAAACGCCCTTATAGAGCAGCACGACATGACCCACGACGAACTTTCAAAACGCATGGGAAAGAGCCGCTCCGCCATAACAAACGCTCTTCGTCTGCTTTCGCTGCCAAAGCAGATACAGGACGACATAAGAGCGGGGGCCCTGACATCCGGGCAGGTAAGGCCGCTCATAGGAATGCCCGAAAAGCAGGCAATACAGCTCAGCGAGATCATAAAGCAGCAAGGACTTTCGGCAAGAGAAATAGAGCAAAAGGCAGCGGCCATAAAGCAGGATACGCCGAAAGCGCCCCCGAAAAAAAAGCCGGGCTTAACGCCACAGCTTAAGCAGTTCGAGGCGCTTATAAGGGAGCGCATCGGCACAAAGACCACCATAAAAGGCACCGATTCAAAGGGCGTTATCACGCTTTCCTATTCAAGCCGGGATGAGCTTGAGGGAATCCTTCAAAACCTTGATATCGAGCTGCTTTAAAACGCGGTAGTAAAAACATGCGGCTAAGATATGCCGCATGTTTTTTATCCGTTTACTTTCTTGTTTCTATCTGCACTCCCCCGGATACGGTCGATGCCGAAAGGTTATATGAGGCGTTATCATTCAAAATCACAGCATTACCCCCTATTCCATATGACCGCTTGCCTATGCGTGTACCATTAAGCCTTATGCTTCCGGATACAGATGAAGCCTTTATTTTATATTTATCCACATGCTGCGCCGTATTAAACACCACCGCGCCATTTACCGATGATAAACGCACATCGCAAGCAAAATCGCCGCTTATTTCCATTTTACCATTCACGGTGCTTGCGTCAAAGCTTTCGGATACGTTTATACCGCTTATCTCCATCTTGCCGTTCACGCTTGAACACTTACACCGTCTTGAGGAAATATCGCAAGAGCAGAGTTTACCGTTTACGGTGTCAAGCCTTATCGTATCCGCCTTAATAAAGTCAGCCTCCATGCGCCCATTTACCGATTTGAGCGATATCTCGTCATAGCATTTATTAGGCAGATATATGGTGATGATGTTCCTGTTGTCGTTATGGCTCCCGAAGGAAAAATTCCAACTCCAAATATGCTGATTTTTTACCTTTTCTGTTATCCTAAGCTTTCCGTTCTCTAATCTATATCGAAGCTCCGCGTTTTCATTATTAGTCTCCCATTCAAAGGAGGGAAGCGGCTCGCTTGTACGGCTAATTCTTAATCCCGCATTTATAAGCTCTACAAAAAGCTCCCTTATATCGCCTATATCCGTGATTTTTACGCTGCCACTGAGCACATATTCACCGTTTGGCTCACGAAATACATTGCCATCCTGTGCGGCTTTGGCTTCAGTTCCTAAAAGCTCTGATAGAAGCTTTTTCGCAAGTTCCTTAGGAGTACCAAGCTCCTCTATGACCTGCTGCTCATTCTCATCGCCCGCATCCGCGAAGTAATCCTCATAAAAACGCATTGCCGCCCTGCGCTCTGCCTCAGGCATGCCCATCAGCTCCTGTTCGAGCCTGTAAAGATATTCATAACGTCTCATTTTTTTCCTCCTTCTGGTCCTGGTTGTTATCGTACAATATTGATTCTATTCTTTGGCAATACTCCGCCCACTTTTGCTTATTCTTCTCATACTCCAGCATACCTGACTCAGTAAGCCTATAGTAGCGTCTTAACCTGCCGGACTGTTTTTCTTCATAAGTTATAAGATGCCCTTCCTTTTCAAGGCGCCTCAGCACCGGATATAGCGTAGATTCGGATATGCCTATCCTTTGACGAACATTCTGGGTAAGCGTATAGCCGTAGGCATCGCCTTTATGAAGTACGGCAATTACACATGCCTCCAGAATCGATGAACTTATCTGAAACACATCAAACATGTCTCCTTTCGCAAAACTTTTATCTATGTTTTCTTTTGTGTAATATTATACGCTGTATAATATTATTTGTAAAGTACCTTTTCAAATAAAATTATGAACAGATTGTGTATAAAAAACAAACACCGCCGCATTGGACGGTGCTCGCCTATTCGTTTAGGAGGTCTTTGGGAGGTATCAATGTTGTCGGTCTCTGCTTCCGACGTTTTTATTATAGCGACTTATATTGTCCCCCACATGAACTCAAAGTGAATAAATTGTGATAAATACCCGTAAATTTATCTGTAAGGCTTAAATATCTTGTGGGCGTTCCAAAAAGCGTCGTCCTTTGTAAGCACAAGTGTGTCTATATCCCCGCCGCAGGTGGCAACCCTTTGCTCAAATCGCTGATACTTTATAGTGGTATCGACAAGAAATCTTGAAAAGTCTATTGCGTCTTTCAGAGGCATCATCTGCATATTCACCATCATACCCGGCATTTTGGGAAGCGCGGGAGCATTCTCCTGCATAGGCATCTCCGAACTTGGCATGAGCAGCTTTCTTATAGCAACAGGCTCACCCGACCAGGATATCGAATAAAGCACTTTGCCATTTTTCATGTTTGTTCGGACAACATCCTTATTTACGGTATAAACAAAAGGCTCCTCCTCGCAATAGCCGCATACAAGGAAATTCACCTTGGGTGAATAGGGTGCGGCATATCTTTTAAGCTTATTCGCGACATCGGTCACGCTGTCGCCCGCCTTCACCTGCGTTATCTCAAATATTCTTAAATAATCGGATATGGTCTTATCATCCAGCACCGCAAGCCCGCACGCGGCGATGCCCACTCTTACCTTATTTAAAAGCACTACTTTCTGGGCATTGTCGGAATAGGAATACATAACGGGTACGCCCTTAAGCTTTTGATCCTCCTTGGGCGTCATGGTAACGGTCATACGGCTATCGGTGGAGAGCGCAATGCCCTCCGGCACAAATACAGCACACATTATAGACATGATTTTATCCTCCTTGATTGTTTTGTCATAAGTTTAAACAGTAAAAATTAAAGCTCACATGCGGCGCCTATTATACCCGCATCGTTTTTGAAATACGCTATAACTATCTCCGCGTGTTTTTTAAAGAAGCATCGTTCATACACACGGGGCTTCAGCTTTTCAAGCAAAAAATCGCCGGTATTGCTCATCCCGCCGCCAATGCATACGATCTCCGGGTCAAGGAGATTAATAAGCGAAGCGATATAGGCAGCCAGAGTCTCGATATATTCATCAAAAAGCCGCAACGCGGGCTCTATTCCCCTCTGCGCCACCTCAACAACGAGCTTTGCTGTAAGCTTACCGTTTTTCATGCTGTAAAGCGGCGATGAACGCGCTATCTTGCGCTGCCTTTTTGCCGCTATGGTAAGAGATGAAGCCGCGCACAGCGTTTCTGCGCAGCCCCGTCTGCCGCAGCTGCACTTAGAGCCATTATACTTAAGCGTCATATGCCCCGGCTCGGTGCCATTACCAAGGCCTCCGCAAAACAGCCTTCCGCCTATTATCAAAGAACCGCCGACGCCCGTACCAAGCGTGAGAAATACAGCCGTCTGCCTACCGTAAAGCGCCCCCAGCCTAAGCTCGGCGTTTGCGGCGGCGTCCGCATCATTTATCACCCGAATTATCTTATGGGCGCCAAAGGCTTCATAGAGCATATCCCGAAGCGGAACATCACAAAAACCCAGATTAAAGGCATCATGCACCAGTCCTTTATTTATATCGATACTTCCGGGTACGGCAACGCCTATCTCCGATATATTATCAAGCGTAAGTCCCGCTTCAAAAATAAGCCGTGTTGCCTGACTATGTATGCGCCTTACCACACCCAAAGCGCCGTCCGCTCTTAAAAAACGTTCGGTAGACTTTGCTATGATCTCCATGTTATCATTTAAAATTCCCATCGCGACATTGGTTCCGCCAATATCGATACCTATCCTATAATCCAAGCATACCTCCGAATACGAATCTGTCTATCACCCAAAATGCGGCGCTCTCTTTGGATGAGGGTCCCACGACCTTTGCCGCCTCCTTAACGCAGTCCGCCGCATTTGATACAGCAACGCCAAGGCCTGCCCACTCTATCATCTCAAGATCAAGAGTGTTATCCCCAACGGCTATCACCTGATCCCTGCTTATTTTAAGCATATCCGACAAACGCGCAAGAGCGCTTCCCTTATTCACACCAAGGCGATTAAATTCAATAAAGCCCGGGCTTGAAAGCGCAATCTCAACACGTCCGAAAAATCGTTCCCTTGCAAGCGGATAAATACGCTCTACACCTTTTTCATCCGTCATGATCAGCACCTTTGGTATATGGCTCCATTCCTTTGTGTGCATCTCCTCATCAAAGGAGCTTGGGATCTTCAGCTTTTTAGCGTAGCTCACGGGATATTCGCTCTCATGCGCGTAAACGAGCCCATCGCCCTGATAGATATGCGCATGCACGCCTTGCTCCCTTGCAAATTCCATTATCTCACGCGCGATACTCCAATCTATATACTCGGCATGCATGTTCCTTCCGGTCTTTGCATCGTTTATCATGGCGCCGCCATAGTTTATCATGGGTCCGTCTATATTAAGCGCTTCGGCAATGGGCTTTGAACCAAGATAGCCTCTTCCCGTTGCAAGTGTAACAAATACGCCGGCGGAAAGAGCCTTTTCTATAGCATACATATTTTCACGGCTTAAATGCTTGTTTTCCGGAAGCAATGTATCGTCTATATCAAACGCGATAAGCTTATATTCCATATCTCCTCCGCATGTTCAGTCTTTATTATGAAAATACTCATATATGGCCAAAGCTACAGGCTTTGTTATGCCGGGTGTCGCCGAAAGCTCCTTCACGCTTGCCGCCTTTATCGCGTCAAGCGAGATAAACCTCTCAAAAAGCGCCTTCCTCCGCTTTTCCCCAACACCCGGTATATCGGAAAGCATGGAATAAAGCGCGTTTTTCTGGCGCAACGAGCGATGATAGCTTATTGCGAACCTATGCGCTTCATCGCGTATCCTCATAATAAGATGAAGCGCGGGACTTTTCATGGGAAGTATTAGCGGAGCATCTTTCCCGGGGAGTATTATCTCCTCGTTTTGTTCGGAAAGCCCTATAGCGAATACATTTGAAATGCCAAGTTCACAAAGCACCGAAAGCGCGACATTAAGCTGAAGCGCTCCGCCATCCACTATCAAAAGCTCAGGCATCAAAGGAAATTTTAAATCTCCATCAAGCGTCCTTTTAAAGCGCCTTGTGAGCATCTCTCGCATGGCCAAAAGGTCATCGCCTTCCGCCTTAGCTCTTATCTTAAATCTTCTGTATTGCTTCCTGTCCGGCTTTCCATCCGTGAATACCACCATACCGCCCACAGTGTCACGACCCATTATATGGGAATTGTCAAAGCATTCTATCCTATGCGGCGGCGTATCCATGCCTATCAATGCCGAAAGCTCTATCAAAGCGCCTTCGCCCTTCTCCCACTCCCTCTTTACAAGCTCTCCGCGCTTATTCAGCATGTCAAAACCGTTGCTTCTGGCAAGCTCCACATATGTAAGCTTATCCCCGCGCTTTGGCATGACTATCTTTACACGCCTTGAGTTTATCTCGGACAAATATAGGGATAAAACCTCCTCATCCGTAGGCATCACCGACACCAACACCTCGGAGGGTATCGACCTTGCGGTTGACCCGCCATATAGCTGCTGCAAAAATGAGGCCATTATATCCTCATCGGATTCACTTTCTTCGGCGGTGAGAATATAGTGCTGCGTACCTATGACCTTGCCCTCACGCACAAACAACCCGAACACCATGCTGTCAACGCTCTTTCTGCATAGCGCGTATACGTCATAGGCTCTGTCAAGCGTTGTTATGGCGTGCTGCTTCTCGCCGATAGCGTCCACCGCACGCACCCTATCGCGATACACGGCTGCAAGCTCAAAATCCATAAGCTCGGCAGCTCGGTTCATGCGATATGTAAGCTCATTTTTTACCGGCATGATATCGCCCTTTAAAAACTGGATCACATCATTCACATACCCTGCATATTCCTCATCGGATACATTTCCGGTGCATGGCCCGCAGCATTTTCCGATATGGTACATAAGGCAGGGACGCTCGCCTCTGTCTATGGCTCGCTTTATGTCCTTTTTGCAAAGGCGTATGGGATAATAATCGCGTATCAGCGTCATGGCCTCCCGCATCACTGAGGAATTTATATAAGGACCAAAGTAGAATATCCCCTGCTGCTTATTGCGTCCCTCAGGCAGCCGCCTTACCACTTCAAAGCGTGGATATGGTCTTGTTGTATCTACCTTTATATACGGAAAAAATTTATCATCCTTTAAAAGTATGTTATACTTTGGTCTTTTTTCCTTTATGAGGTTACATTCAAGGGCAAGCGACTCTATTTCATTGGATACCAGAATATATTCAAAATCGCATACGCAGCTTACCATGGCCGCAACCTTTGGCATAAGCGTATCCGTACTCCTAAAATACTGTCTTACCCTGTTTTTGAGGTTTTTCGCCTTTCCCACATAGATGACCTCCCCGTAGCAATCCAACATCTTATACACGCCCGGGGCATCAGGTAAAAGCTTTAATTTTTCCGCTATTATCTCATTCATGGCAATATTATAATTTTTGATTGGCAAAATTGCAAGGTCTTTAAAGTCATATCCTGCTTTTGCTATTTTATAAAGGCCTTTACCGGGCTTGCAAAGCTTCCTTCTTTCTGCTAAAATTTGCTTAAATACCAAAAAAGGATGGTCTATTGATTTGTTAAACCAAGCTCTTGACGCCTATTCGCTAAGTAATGCCGAGCCTTTAAAAAATACCACCGGGCTTATCAACGATACATTTATAATTAACGATGAGTTCGTGCTTCAGCGCATAAATTCGGGTGTTTTTCATGACCATCACGCTCTTATGAAAAATTTCTATACCGCCTCAAAGCATCTTAATGAAAAAGGCTGCTTTTCTGATTCTATAACACCCATTTTAACAAATCACGGCAAACCTTTTTTTATAGATGAAGACGGAGCCATCTGGCGTTGCTATCACTTTATAAAGGGGAAGACCTTCCTTAAGCCTAAAGATACCGCCATGATATTTCAGACAGGAAAAGCATACGGCGAATTTCATATGGCGTTATCCGATATCAAAGAGGACGCTCTATCAAAGCATAGCGCAGCTTTACACGACCCTATACAAAGATATGAGGAACTTCTGGACGCAATAAAACGCGATCCTTATGATAGAACAAAGGAAATAGGGAGCGAGCTTTTATACATAGAAGAGGGCATAGATTTTTTAAGGCTTTTGGCATCCCAGATAAGCTCCACACCCAAAAGGCCGGTGCATAATGACGCCAAGATCAGCAATATACTCTTTGATGAGACTTCAAACGAGCGTATATGCGTGGTCGATCTTGATACGGTATCATTTGGCTTCCTGCTCTATGATTTTGGCGATATGGTAAGAAGCTGCCTTAAAAACAGCACCGATATACTCGCAGGATTTGAGGCTGTTTTCTCGGGCTGGTATGAACACACCGCCCCTTTGCTTACCGATTTTGAGGAAACGCTTATCGTTGTAAGCTGCATTGCCGTTACAAGGGAGCTTATCTCTCGCTACATAGCGGATTATCTAAACGGAGAAGTTTATTTTCACCTTAGCGCCCCCGGCGATACACTAAAAAAAGCGAGAGAATTGATCGATTTCTGTAAACGTTACGAGGACTCCTACTTTAAGCTTGAGGAGCTTTTAGAAAATATAATTAAAAGGATGAAAGCATCATGACATACTTTGTTTTAGACCGTTTTGAGGGAGAATTTGCCCTATGCGAGGATGAAGACGGCAATATGAAACGCATAGGCAAGTCAGCTCTTCCACAAAACATAAAGGAGGGCGATGTTCTACGGTTTGATGGGTGCAGCTATGTGTTTGATGCTGAACGCACAAAAGAGAGGCAGGAGCGTATAAGAAAACTCCTTTCAAGACTAAAACGCAAATAAATGCCATAAATATATTGTTAAACGGACAAAACTGCTTCAAAGGTGCTGTTGACAGAGCGTGTATACAACAATATAATATTATTGATAAAAATAAACCATTTCTAAGGAGAACCATCGTGACAAAGTTAGTAATCGCCCTTGGCGGTAATGCGCTTCAAGAGGCCGGCCAGCCCGCAACCGCTGAAAATCAGCTTCTCGTAGTTGAAAAAACATCGGAATATATCGCTGATATAATCGAAGCCGGATATACCGCAATACTGGCGCATGGCAATGGCCCCCAGGTCGGAAGGATAGTGCTTCAGAATGAATATGCAAACCCGATTACACCGGCTTTGCCGTTTGATGTATGCGGAGCCATGAGCCAAGGCTATATAGGCTATCACATGCAGCAGGGACTTGAAAAAGTTCTGAGAAAGCGCGGAAATAAAAAGCGCGTAGCTACCGTAGTTACACAGGTCGTAGTGGACAAAAATGATCCCAAATTCCAAAACCCCAGCAAGCCCATAGGCCCCTTCTACACCGAAGAGGAAGCAATGGCTATCGCAAAGGAAAAGAACTATGTAATGAAAGAGGATGCAGGTCGCGGCTGGCGCAGGGTAGTAGCTTCACCCATGCCCGTTGAGATAGTGGAACTTGATGCCGTAAAGTGTCTCGTTGACAATGGCTTTATCGCTATCACCGTAGGCGGCGGCGGAATACCCGTTATCAAGAACGAAAACGGCGACTATGAAGGCACTGCTGCCGTTATAGATAAGGATCTGGCCTCCGAAAAGCTGGCCGAAGACCTTGATGCCGATGCGCTTGTAATACTTACCGCGGTTGAGCAGGTCTGCATAAACTTTGGAAAGCCGGATCAAAAGGCTCTTTCTACCATGACCGTAGCCGAGGCGCGCCGCTATATCGAAGAAGGCCACTTTGCTCCCGGTTCCATGCTGCCCAAGATCGAGGCCGCTATAAAATTCGTAGAAAGCAAGCCCGGCCGCAAGGCTGTAATAACTTCGCTTGATAAGGCTGTTTTGGCTCTTAACGGAGATGCGGGCACCACAATAATGTAAAATAAAACCCTATCCGGAGGAAGATACTTTTCTTCCTCCCTTTTTTTATTGATAAAAAACATGCTATAATACTTTAACCGGATTAATATGGAGGTTTAAAATGCGTCTTGCCTATGAGTTTTACCACAGGGACTGCCTTACCGTAGCAAGAGAGCTTGTCGGCAAGCTTTTGATAACAAAAAAAGGCGCTGATGAAAAATGCCTTAGAATAACTGAGACCGAAGCCTATTTTGGAGAAAACGACACTGCCTGTCACGCCCATAAAGGGCGAACAAAGCGCAGTGAGGCGCTTTATATGGATGCGGGCACCGTATATGTTTACCTATGCTATGGGATACATCACCTCATGAATGTGATTACCGGGGATATCGATGATCCCCAGGGCGTGCTCATAAGAGCCTGCGAAAACGCCAAAGGACCCGGAATACTAACAAAAAAGCTCGGAATAGATATGAGCTTTAATCGCCGTGATATAATAACAGATGATCTCATCCGAATTGAGGATGACGGAAGCGCTTTCAATATTAAAACAGCGCCGCGCGTTGGAATAGGCTATGCCTCAAAGGAGGATCAGGAAAAACCATGGCGCTTTATATTGGATAGATAAAAGCATTACGTATGACAAAATACCATCAGAGGTTTATATGAAGCCTGAACTTGACCTTCCCAAAGAATTTGTAGACCGCATGCGAAATATGTTGGCGGATAGCGATGCTTTTTTTGAAAGCCTTAAAGGCGCCCCTGTACGCGGGCTTCGCGTCAATCTGCTTAAAGCGGATATAGGCGTGATAAAGGCGCTTCCCTTTAGGCTTATCCCAAGCGAAACTCTTGAGGAAGGCTTTGTACTTTTAGATGACGCTTGCGGTATTGGAAACCATCCGCTTCACATTGCGGGTCTATTTTACATGCAGGAGCCAAGCGCGATGAGCACCATTGCTGCGGCGGAGGTATCCCCCGGGGATTATGTATTGGATATGTGCGCCGCTCCGGGCGGTAAGACAACCGGCATTGCGGCAAGGCTTGGCGGCAAGGGCTTACTTATAGCAAATGAAATAGTCCCCTCAAGGGCAAAGCTTCTTTGCCGCAATGTGGAACGCATGGGCATAACCAACTGTATAGTTACAAGCGCGTCGCCGTCCGAATTTGAAAAGTGCTGCCTTAACGCCTTTGATAAGGTCATAGTTGATGCGCCCTGCTCGGGCGAAGGTATGTTCCGAAAGGATCCTGCCGCTATTTTGGAATGGTCTTTGGAGCATGTATCGGCCTGTGCAAAAAGGCAATCGAACATACTCGATTCGGCGGCAATAACCTTGCGTCCTGGCGGAAAGCTTATATACTCTACCTGCACATTTTCTTTAGAAGAAAATGAAGAGGTGCTTGAAGCCTTTATAAAGCGTCATTCCGACTTTTCGCTCATATCTTCAAAAAGGCTCTATCCCCACCTGATGCGCGGAGAAGGTCATTTTGTGGCGGTTTTGGAAAAGGGCGGTGCTGCTACCGTAAAAGGAGCCATTCAGCTTGATCCGACGCAGGGATTAAAGCCTGTAAAATCCGGCGCTATCGCAGCATTTTTTGCCGAAAATATTTCGGATACTTCAGGACTTTTGGCATTTGAATCAAAGGAAGGCAAAGTTTTTCTTATGCCCGAGTGCTTTACATCGCTTAAGACCCCAAAAGGCATGGATATTCGGATACCCATTTTTTCTCGCGGGGTGTTTGCCGGCGAGCTTATAAAGGGGCGCTTTGAGCCTTCACATACGCTTGTTATGGCGCTTGGAGAAAAATTTAAAAATCGGATCTTTTTGAAACAGGACTCAAAGGCGCTTACCTCCTTCCTTCACGGAGATGTGTTGCCCTGTGATAAAAACGGATATACGGCCGTATGCGTAGATTCAGAATATGATAACATATTTCTTCCCATAGGCCTTGGAAAGGCTTCGGGAGGACAGCTTAAAAATAAACTTCCAAAGGGGCTTAGGATAAATGGATAGTGTGCGAACCGTAGATATCATCGACAAAAAAAGACAAGGACATGAACTCTCCTTCGATGAGCTTTCACATATGCTGAACGGCTTTACAAAGGGAGATATCCCCGATTACCAAATGTCAGCGTTTATGATGGCGATATGCCTTAAGGGAATGTCGCTTTGTGAAACCATATGGCTTACAAAGCTCATGATAGATACCGGCAAAACGCTCGACCTCTCACAAATACCCGGTATAAAGGTGGATAAGCATTCCACGGGCGGCGTTGGAGATACCACAACGCTCATCACCGTACCCATCGTGGCCGCCTGCGGCGGAAAGGTAGCTAAAATGTCCGGGCGCGGCCTCTCTCACACAGGAGGTACGATCGATAAGTTAGAATCAATACCCGGAGTATGCACTAAACGAAGCGAAACAGAGCTTATGGATATCGTAAATCGTATCGGCTGCTGCGTTATAGGTCAGAGCAAGGAGCTGGTCCCTGCGGACAAGCTCATGTACGCGCTTCGTGACGTTACCGCAACGGTCGCAAGCATCCCCCTTATAGCCTCGAGCATAATGAGCAAAAAGATAGCCGCAGGCTCAAACGCGATACTGCTTGATGTAAAGGTAGGTAAAGGCGCCTTCATGGAGACGCTTGATGACGCAAGATGCCTTGCTCAGGTCATGACCATGATAGGAGAAGAGCTTGGCGTGCGCACGATCGCTATAATAACCGATATGAATCAGCCGCTTGGTCTTTCCATTGGAAACAGGCTTGAAGTATCCGAAGCGCTTTTGTTGCTGTCAGGAAAAATGACAAAAGGCAATCCGCTGTATGACATTTCAACGCTTCTTGCCGCATACATGCTTTATTTGTCCCAAGTAGTGGATACGCCAAAGGATGCCTACCCGCTCATTGAAGAGGCTATAAGAAGCGGTCTTGCGAAAGAAAAGTTCCTTTCACTCATAGAGGAGCTTGGCGGGGATACATCAATGCTCGATATAAACAAACTTGAGAATGCAAGCATCAAACTTGATATTCCCTCCGATAAGACAGGCTACATAAACGCCGTAGATGCTCATAAAATAGGCATTGCGGCCGCCATGCTCGGCGCTGGACGTGAAAAAATGTACGATGTTATAGACCCGGCGGTGGGTATAATACTAAAAAAACGTGTAGGTGATGCTGTAATGCAGGGCGAAAGCATAGCTACGCTTTACGCAAACGATACAAAAAGGCTAAACGATGTAATATCGCTTACTAAATCGGCTTTCAGCTTTTCGGATATACCCGTCACCCCCTCGCCCATAGTGCATGATATAATTACGGCAGCGCCCTCTTTGGCGCAGGACGTATTAAAATAAAACAGCAGCCCGGCCGGGATTTTGTGTTAACACAAATCCAGTCCCAATTCCATAAGAAAGGATACTTTCGCTATGCGAAAATTATGGTCAAAAATATGGATCAGTTTATAATAATCGATGGAAACAGCCTGATGTACAGAGCTTTTTACGCATTAAACAACATGACAAGCGCGGATGGAACGCCTACAAACGCGATCCATGGTTTTTTATCCATGCTCATGCCGCTTATAGCAAGGCATCCCGAATACATGGCCGTTGCGTTTGATGTAAAAGGCGAAACATTCCGCCATAGCCTTTACCCCGAATATAAGGGCACAAGAAAGCCCGCTCCGGATGAGCTTAAGACCCAAATGGCCATCATAAGGGACATACTTCATGATATGGGGATCGCCGTATGCGAATGCGCGGGCTATGAAGCCGATGATATACTGGGAACGCTTTCCCTTGTGGCGGAAAAAAACGGCATAGCCGTTACGCTCGTTACAGGCGACAGGGACGCGCTTCAGCTTATCTCCAATACCACACATGTCCTTATGACCAAAAAGGGCATATCGGAAACAATAGAATACACAAAAGAAAGACTGCTTTTAGACTATGGGCTTTCGCCTTCTCAGATCATAGACCTAAAGGCGCTTATGGGTGATGCTTCAGATAATATACCCGGAATAAGCGGTGTTGGTGAAAAGACGGCGCTTCGTCTGCTTGAAAAATACGGTACCGCAGAGGAAGCTTTAAATAACGCACACAACGAAAAGGGCGCCCTTCAGAAAAAGCTGCTTGAAAATGCGAACAGCGCAAGGCTTTCGCATAAGCTTGCCACCATCGATAGAAACATACCTCTTGATACCACGCTGTTTGATTGCGTTTTTGATATAAGCTGTATGGAAAAAGCCGTACCTGCCCTTGAAAGGCTTCAGCTAAGAAGTATCCTTGGCAGGCTTAAAAAGGAGCTTTCAAAAGCACCGGCTCCCACCCCCGAGCCTATACATGAAACCCCAAGCGAGCCTCAATTTGCGCTTATAGATACGCCCGAAAAGGCGGCATCGCTATTTTCCGAAATAGAGCTTGGCGGAGTATTTGCCATACATATGGACGAAGGCTTTTATATCGCCTCCTCTGAAACAAAGCTTTATAAGCTTTCCGATACATCGGATGAGGTTGAGCTTAAAAGTATACTTTCGCCCCTTATGCCCATCTTTTCACAGCCGGATATAAAGCTTTTGATATTCGATGCGAAAGCCTTCATGCACATCCTTGAAAGATGGAATGTCAGGCTTTGCTGCAAGCTGTTTGATGCCCGGATAGCCGATTATCTGCTTCACGCCATAAACCCGTCAAAGGATCTAAGGAGCCTGCTTGATATGGTAGGCATCCCCTATAACAAGGCGGCATCCCTATTTGCGCTTGAGCCATTATTAATGGAGTCGCTCTTTGCGCTTAACATGCTAAAGCTTTATACTCAAATAGAGCTTCCTCTGGTATCGGTGCTCTTTTCCATGGAGTCGGCGGGATTTTGTACCGATAAGAGCATTTTGACGGCCATAGGCGAGGATTTTGGGAAAAGACTTCATGCGCTTTCTTCCCGAATATACGAGCTTGCGGGAGAGCACTTTTCCATACTCTCAACAAAGCAGCTTGGCCACATACTCTTTGAAAAGCTCAACCTCCCGCCCATTAAAAAAACCAAAACAGGCTATTCCACCGACGCCGACACACTTGAAGCGCTTATGGACAAGCACGAAATAATCGGCCTAATATCGGAATACCGCTTTTTAACCAAGCTCAAAAGCACCTATATAGACGGCATGGGAGCGCTTATTGGCGAAGACGGACGAATCCATACGAGCTTCCACCAGACTATAACCGCTACGGGAAGAATATCGAGCACAGAACCAAACCTTCAAAACATACCCGTAAGAACAGCCGAGGGCAGGGAGATACGAAAGGCATTCATAGCAAGCCCCGGAAACGTGCTTGTCGGTGCTGATTATTCACAGATAGAGCTCCGCGTACTATCTCACATAAGCGGAGATGTTCGTATGCAAACCGCGTTTATAAACAAAGCCGATATACACAGAAGCACTGCCGCCGAGGTATTCAATATCGCTCCCGAAGATGTCACAGCCGATCAGCGCTCAGCCGCAAAAGCCGTAAATTTCGGTATTGTCTATGGAATATCGGATTTCGGGCTTGCAAAAAATCTGGGTATTACAAGAAAACGAGCGAGTGAATACATAAATATGTACCTTTCACGCTATGACGGAGTAGCAAAATACATGAAGAGCTCCGTAGAGGAGGCAAGAAAAGCGGGTTTTGCAAAGACTATCTTTTCAAGAAGAAGAGCCATGCCTGAACTTAAATCAAGTAACGCTAACGTGAGATCCTCCGGCGAGCGCATAGCCATGAATATGCCCATACAAGGCAGCGCGGCGGATATAATAAAGCTTGCCATGGTAAATGTTGACAGGGAGCTTAAAAAGAGAGAGCTTCGCGCAAAGCTGATACTTCAGGTTCATGATGAGCTTATAATCGATTGCCCCGAGGATGAGGCCGCCGAAGTTTCAGACATTTTGACCGATTGTATGGAAAATGCGCTTACTCTATCTGTTCCGCTTATCGCGGAGGTACACACCGGCAAAAGCTGGTTTGATACAAAATAGTCTCATTTTATAAGGGCTTCATCTATCAGGGAGGAACATATGCCTGTAATCGGACTTACCGGGGGTATAGGCTCCGGAAAAAGCTGTATCGCAAGAAGGCTAAAGAAGCACGGGCTTTTTGTGCTGGATGCCGATAAAATATCCCGCGCGCTGACACGCTGTGATAGCGTTGTCGAAAGGCTCACTCTGGAATTTGGCGAGGACATACTCCTTCCAAGCGGTGTTTTAGATCGAAAAGCCCTCTCTGCCATCGTATTTACGGATAAAAGTAAGCTTTTAAGGCTAAATGAGATAATGCATCCGCTCATTTTGGAAAGGATCCGGCTTAAAACGGAAGCCATCTTAAAAAACGATCCCAAGCGCCTTATCGTATGGGATGTGCCGCTGCTTATAGAATCTGGGCTTTATAGAGAAACCGACATTATATGGGTGGTGACCGCAAACAAAAAAACACGCATAGATAGGCTTAAACTAAGAAGCGGTATGACTCCAGATGTGGCGCAAAAACGCATAAACGCGCAGCTTTCGGACGAAGATCGCATAACATATGCCGATATCGTGATAACAAATGACGGCACGATAGATGAGCTTTATAAAAAAACAGACGATGCGCTTAATGCTGCAAGGCGTTTACTGCGGATAGATTAGTTTCTACCCTGAAAGGCTTTTAAGATGAAAAAATACCTGTCATATTTACTGATACTTGCCACCATGTTCTGTATCCTTGGGTGCAATACACCAAAGGAGGGTGTATCTCCCGCTCCCATTTCCACTGATGGCTTTGGCACGCCTATAGTGATGCCCACGCAAACACCCATGATATCACCCACAGCGGGCGGCACTCTCTATATGTACATGCCCCATAATGCCGATATAAAGGACCCTCTGACTGTAACCACCGAGGAGATGCTTTCCATGTTTTCGCTCGTATTTGAAAGCCTTGTGCAGCTTGATGATTCGGGACTTCCTACACCGGAGCTTGCTTCAAACTGGCATGTAGGTCCCGATGCAAGAACGTGGACATTTTCGCTAAGAAGTGATGTTGCGTTTCATGGCGGCTATGGAAGTTTCACATCGGAGGATGTCATATACACCATAGACAGGCTGATCGCGCTTGGCGATAATACATATTACGCCCATAATGTAAGCAAGATCGAGAGCTATTCTGCTATCGATGACTACACGGTAAATATAACATTTACTCATGAGGGCTTTTCACCCATTTTGCTTATGACGTTCCCCATAGTATGTAAAGCCGCCGCACAAGCTTTAATACCCATAGGCACCGGGCCTTACCTTTTGACCTCATCCTCCGATGAAGAAGTCCTCCTTAGCGTGAACAGCCGTTGGTGGCGCACAGTTCCCTACATACAAAACATACACTTTATCGAAAAAAGCGACTCGACCACAGCGCTTGCCTCGTATGCTGCGGATCAGCTCAATTTTCTCGTAACGGATGTGCTTTATTCGGGAAGCTATCGTGAGACGGATGTTACATCGGTTACGGATGTGCTGACGCAAAACATGGAGGTACTTTTGTTTAACCACAGGCGTACCTGCGCTAATGTCAACATAAGAAAGGCCATCGCCTATGCCATCAACAGAGCCACCATTGCCGCAAATGTATACATGTATAAGGTACAGCTATGCGATGTGCCTATAGCCCCCGACTCGTTTGCATACGACCCAAGAAGTAAAGTCATTGAGTACAATAAAGCATTAGCGCAAAAGCTTTTAAATGATGTGGGATATATTGATAACGATGATGATGGTTTTCTCGAGTATTCGGCTACAAGAACCGAGCTGTCACTCACGCTGCTTGTAAATGAAAACAAGGAAACAAGCGTAAGGCATGACGCGGCTCTGCTTATAAGCTCACAGCTTGAAGCCATCGGAATAAGGGTTAATGTCGTTGTGGCTCCCATGGAAGCTACGGGGGATACTATCTCCTACCCTGAGCTTCTTGCCGGTGGAGAATTCGACATAGCGCTCGCCGGCTTTAACTTGGCTCAGGATCTGGATTTAACGCCCTTTTTGTCTCCCTCGGGCTCACAAAACTTTGGCAATTACAATAATACCCAGATGGCGCTGGCTGTTATGGATCTTAAAGTGGCTGACAGCCAATCGGATATGCGTGAAGCTGCCAACGAGATTATGACTATGTTTACGAATGATCTGCCTTTTATGGTATTGTATTTCCGCATGAACAGCATCATCTGCTCCACAAAAATCCAAGGCATCCCAAGCAGTGCACGAAAACCGGACATATTAAGCTCCATAGCCTCGTGGTATATGTATACAAATTAAGCGTAAAAAAGCTCGCGCGTTATAAAGCAGCAAGCTTTTAAGATAGACCCATCATACGATGCGGCCAAACATAAAAAACATAGTTACTGCAATAAGCTCACGGATATAGTTTGTAAAAAACATCGTAAGAGGCTCTTTTGCAGGACAAATACGTATATCAAGACCGGCTGCCCTTGCCATTAGATAGGCCCTATATGTATGTGAAACGCTGGTCACCGCTAAAACCTTTTTATCGCCGATCAAGGCGGTTGAAAACGCGAAATTTTCAAATGTGGAGAGCGCTTCATCCTCGATCATCAGCGTATCTTCGCTTAAACCTTTTTTCACAAGATATTTACGCATGGCATGCGCCTCGGATATATCAGCCCCTTTTGACATGCCGCCTGACAGCATAAGCTTTGCCTTTGGGTGCGTTTTTTTAAACTCCATAGCCTTATTCAATCGAAGTTTTAGGGTGCGACTTAGAATGCATCCTTTTATTCCACAGCCTAAAACGAGTATCACATCAAAATAGCAGGGCAAGGAAGCGTTTTTAAATGCAAACACTATAAAAAACATGCTGAGCACGATCAGCCAAACGACGAAGAGAACGTATACCACCATAAAAGCCGCAAAAAAAGGCAATAGGGTATCAAAAAATAAACCATGTAGGACAAAAAGCGCTCCCAAAGCAAAGAGCGCAGCCATACCCGCATGGCATTTATCAAAAAAAAGGGGCAAAACAGCAATAAACACTAAAATTGCCCCTATCATTATAAGCAGCGCGCTCATTTCTTTTCAATGCCTGCCTTTGAGTTTGGATACATAAGCGTAAGTATCTTCTCAATAAGCCTTGAAGGAAGCACTCTCTTTAAAAACACAAGCAACTTATATGTAAACCCAACCACAACCCTGACCGGAGGATTTTTCCGCTTTATAACTGAATAGATCACCTTTGCTACCTCTATAGGATCCATTCCATGGGTCTCATCATGTTCCATCTGCGCTATAGCTGCGGCAAATTTATCGCCATAGCTTGAATTCTGCGCACGCTTTGCATATACCCTTGAACCGGTAAAGCCCGTTTTTATATCACCAGGCTCAATCAGCGCCGCACGCACGCCATATGGCAAAAGCTCTATCCTAAGACACTCCGTAAGCGCCTCCACAGCAAACTTTGATGACGAATATAGCGACTGGAAGGGTATCGCGAATATTCCACCGACTGAGCCTATATTTATTATAAGACCTTTTTGCCTCTCGCGCATCCCCGGAAGCACTGCATTCAGCATTCGTATTATGCCAAGATAGTTTACATCAAGCTGCAATAGAGCATCCTTTGGGCTACACTCCTCAACAGGGCCGCATACGCCATTTCCGGCACAGTTTATGAGTATATCTATGCGCTTTTCAATATCCAGCACATGGGACACCGCCGCATTTACCGATCCCTCATCCGTAAGATCTGCAGCCAGCATCTGCAAAAAGCCGCCGTCTGTAAATTCGGTGCGCCCTTGTCCACGCCTTGATAAGCCATATACGCTAAAGCCCTCTTTTGCAAGCAGCTTTGCCGTTGCATTTCCTATTCCGCTTGACGCTCCTGTCAGCAGCACTATATTTCCATAAGGGTTCATATAAACTCCTCCCGGTGTTTTGGGGCGCTATTCTCAAATAAAGCCTCTGGACTATTTTATCATATTATATCCAAACACCTTTAAAATGTCAATACATGCCTTATTAAGTAGCATCCCTTATTTTAAAAGCTTGCGCCAGAGCTTATGTGTTACAATTCCGCTATACCCCATATCAAGCTGCTTTAGCGCATTTTCCGTAGCAGCGTCAAACACGCCCGAAAGCGCGATACCCCTCATTCCATTTTTTATAAGCGCATCTTGAAGCACAAAAACATATACGCTTACATCTCCTGCGTACAGATTTGGAAAAGAGGCGTCAATTGAGCATTCCACCCAGCGGGGCGCAAGTACGCCATACCGAACAAGCGAGAACTCAGGCATACGAAGACATGTATGATAAAGCTCCTCACGGTCTGCCTTTGATATACGCCGCCCGAGTATAAGCGTATGCCCCGCAAGCCTTTGTGATTCTCCACGAGCGCTGCACTCCCCTATGCGCCTGAAATTAAGGTATGCATCGGGCGTATAGCCAAGAATATCGCTTAAGAGCGTATACGCAAAAAGCGTGCGCTCATCCGTCCAAAGCGTATCACAGCTTGGAAGCATGAGCCCTCCATATTCAAAAGCATTCGCTATCTTAATATCATTACTGCATATAAAAAACGGCATACTCTAAATTATTCCAAACGCCGCTTTACCGTTACGCCAAATCAGCTGCCTTGTCGCTAAAATATATGGCATTTTCACAGAAACTCACTTGCTAAGCAAAAAAAACTCATGTATACTTATTTGATATGCTGCTAAAAGATGGCGTTTGGAGGATATAATGATAGAGCTTATTTCGGTGAGCTATGGATATAACGATTCAGAGGATGTTATATCAGACATAAGCCTTACAATAAACGATGGTGAGTTTTTAGCCATAGTCGGTCACAACGGAAGCGGGAAAAGCACCGTTGCCAAGCATTTAAACGGGCTTTTGCTGCCAAGATCAGGCCAGGTATATGTAAACGGACTTCTTACAAGCGATGAAGAAAGCATACTCACAATACGTCAAAATGTCGGCATGGTATTTCAAAACCCCGATAACCAGATAGTGACCACCGTAGTCGAAGAGGACGTAGGGTTTGGCCCGGAAAACCTTGGCATTGAGACCCCTAAGATATGGGAGCGTGTGGATGAGGCGCTTGAGCTTGTTGGTATGACTGAATTTAGAAAACGCGCTCCGCACATGCTGTCAGGCGGACAAAAACAAAGGCTGGCAATAGCCGGCGTACTCGCCATGCATCCCTCCATAATCGTGTTTGATGAGGCCACCGCAATGCTCGACCCCAAAGGGAGGGAGGATGTTATCGCTATAATGAAAGATCTTCACGCGGCGGGAAAGACCATAGTCATGATAACGCAGCACATGGAGGAGGTCTTGCTTTCAGATCGCGTGATCGTAATGAACGCGGGCAGGATAGCTATGGACGGTACGCCCACTCAGATATTTGAAAATGCGGATAAACTGCGCTCCATGGGGCTTGATGTACCGCTTCCGGTCGCTATAAGGGATAAGCTCAATGCCTCGGGCATGAACATTCCCGCTTCAGTACTTACGCTCGACTCGCTCGCGGATGAAATCGAAAAAAGGCTAAGCAGATAATGATAGAGTTTTTAAATGTAACGCATACATATATGAATAACAGTGAGCTTGCTCACAATGCTATCTCGGATATAAGCTTCAATGTTTCAGAAGGCGAGTTCTTTTGTATAATCGGGCAGACGGGAAGCGGCAAAAGCACGCTTATACAGCACATTAATGGGCTTATAATGCCTACCTGCGGCAAAGTGCTTGTGGATGGCTTTGATATGTCCCAAAAAAAGCAGCTCATATCCGGCAGACGGCTTGTCGGAATGGTTTTTCAGTATCCTGAGCATCAGCTCTTTGCGGAAACAGTGTATAAGGACATTGAATTTGGGGTAGCAAACCTTGGGATAACGGGCGATGAAGCGCATGAGCGCATAACCTCGGCAATGGAAGCCGTTGGGCTTTGTGTGTCAGAATTTTCGGAAAAATCCCCCTTCGACCTATCGGGCGGCGAAAAAAGACGTGTGGCGCTGGCAGGGATAATAGCGATGAGACCCAAGTATCTCGTGCTTGATGAACCGATGGCAGGTCTTGACCCTATGGGCAGGCAGAGCATACTCTCCCTTTTACAGCAGCTTCAAAGCGAGCTTGGCATCACAATAATTATGGTAAGTCATTCCATGGATGATATAGTACATGTGGCAACCAGGATAGCTATACTCAGCCGAGGAAAAATTGCCGCCATCGGAACTCCAGGCGAGGTCTTTAAAAACTGCGAACTGAATGCTATGGGGTTAAAGCTTCCTCAAAGCATACAGCTTATCAGATCGCTCCGTGAGCGCGGAATAGAGATCGAAAATGATATGCTCGATGAAGACGCTATAGCGGATGAGCTTTTAAGGAGGTATCTGCATGCTTAAAGATATCACACTTGGGCAGTATTATCCCGCTGAATCGTGCATACACAGGCTTGATCCACGCATAAAGCTGCTTGCGATGACGCTTTATATCGTTATCGTATTTCTTGCGCAGTCGCTCTATATGTTCATACCCTTAGCTGCTTTTGTTACAGCCGCGATATTGCTGTCCAAGGTGCCTATTTCTTATATGCTAAAGAGCCTGAAACCGCTCAAATGGATACTTGTATTTATGTTCCTTCTCAACCTCTTTTTAACAAAAAGCGGTACGGAAATACTGAGCTTTTGGATAATAAAGCTTACAACAGGCGGCATATATAAAGCATTTTTCATATCGATAAGGCTTGTATTTTTAGTGCTTGGAACATCGCTTCTGACACTTACGACCACCCCCATACTGCTTACCGATGGCATAGAGCGCATATTTTCTCCGCTCAAGGTTATAAAATTCCCCGCCCACGAGCTTGCGATGATAATGACTATTGCGCTCCGCTTTGTACCTACTCTGCTTGAGGAAGCCGATAAGATAATGAAGGCTCAAATATCAAGAGGCGCGCAGATAGATACCGGAAGCGTATTTAAAAGGGTAAAAGCCATGATACCCATACTCATCCCATTGCTGGTGGGTTCGTTCAGGCGTGCCGATGAGCTTGCCATGGCCATGGAAAGCCGTTGTTACCACGGCGGAGAAGGACGCACAAAAATGCGCGTAATGAAGCTGACCTTAGGCGATGGTATTTGCACGCTTATAATGATATCCCTGCTTGCTATTATGATAATCCTCCCGCAAATTTTCCCCATGCTTGCCATAATGCCATGAAAGGATTGACCTTAAAATCACGCATAATACTCCTCATAGCCGCAGGTGTTTTGTTGCTTATAGCTATAATATGGAGCTTTTTTACAAATGAAACGGGAGAGCTCAGCCGCATAGCGCGCATCATAAATTCCTATGGTTATGATATTGACATAGGCGACATATATCCCGCCGACACTCAGGATGATGCTACCATTGAAGAAATGCTGGAAGGGGAGTATCTCTCAGATATAGTTTCAAAATCAAGGGAGGCAGGTTTTCCTTCAGACACCATGCGGCGCGGCGATATAGTCCAGCTTTTAATAGCGCTTGATGATTATAAGGTTATAACCCTTTTTATGGTGGATGGCGATATAGAGCTTGCTTTCATACAGATCCCGGGTGAGGATCAAGTACTCCGCCTTGGTGAATAATTTCATAAAAGTACCAAAAAGCTTTGAATTTTTGGCGTTAAGCTAACGGCAAGCCCTCTGGTAAAAAAACGAGCCGTAAAAATAGCTGCATCAAAGCACAAAGCCGACTCTATCAGCGATCCACACCCAAAAGCATTGAATTTTTAGGGGTTTTTGCATAAACTATTTATATTTAAGGGAATTTCTTAACTTCGTCAGAGCCGCAGTTTCGATGCGCGACACATAGCTTCTTGATATCCCAAGCAAACGCCCAACCTCCCTCTGAGGAAGCGTACAGCCGCCATTTAAGCCAAACCTTAATGTTATAACATCACTTTCACGCTGCGTCAGCACCTTATCCATGAGCTTTCGTAAAAGCTCTGCCCATAGCCCCAATTCAACGCTATTCCATATTTCATCGCTCTCGCTGCCAAGTATATCTCCTATCACTATTTCATTCCCATCCTTATCCGTACCTATCGGCTCTGATAGCGAAATATCACTCTTTGTTTTACGCTCGCTTCGCATGTACATGAGTATTTCATTGTCGATGCACTTAGATGCGTAGGTAGCAAGTGAAGTGCCCTTTAATGGAGAATATGTAGTAACACCCTTTATAAGACCGATTGTACCTATCGAGATAAGATCATCCTGATCGCGTCCGGGCTGAGCATATTTTTTAGCAATATGCGCCACAAGCCTTAAGTTGTGCTCAATAAGCTTACCTCTGGCTTCCATATCCCCCTTTTCAATGAAAAGTTTTAAATACCTCGCTTCATCCTCCGTACTTAAAGGCTCCGGAAAGGCGCCCTGCGTATTTATATAGCCTGCAAGAAATAACAGTTCACGTATAAAAGAAAAGCATTCCAGCATCGGTTTTACCCATCCTTTTTAATATTCGCCCCGCTTTATGGGCTTTTCTCTCATATTCTATGTCTTGATTTTTCGATATAGCATGGTTTACGCCGAAAAGATGAAAAACGTCCAATACTCGAGTGCATATATGCTTAAAATGAAGTATAATTGGAGAAAAAGGAAAAAACTATGGATATAACATGGGATAAGCTTGAATATACAATAAAGATATGTCATGCTTGCAGGTTAGCAGAAGCACGCACCAATACGGTGGTAGACGATGGAAATAAAAATGCAGCCATAATGCTGGTAGGCGAAGGCCCCGGTCGTGATGAGGATCTGTCCGGCACTCCGTTTGTAGGAGCGGCGGGGAAGCTGCTTGATCGCATGCTCGCCTCCATAGGGCTTGACAGAACAAATGTATATATAGCAAATATTGTAAAATGCAGGCCCCCCAATAATCGCACACCTCTTTACGATGAAGCAGAAGCCTGCATAGGGTATCTGAGGGCACAGTTTCTTTTAGTGCGACCGAAAATAATATTTTGCCTTGGCAGTACAGCCGCGCGCCATATAATCGACCCGGAATTTCGCATAACAAGGGAACATGGCTTTTGGTATGAGCGCAAAGGCATATACATAAGCTCCACCTACCACCCGGCGGCGCTTTTGCGTGATGAAAGTAAAAAACGCGAAGCCTTTGAGGATCTAAAGTCGCTTCGCGAAAAAATAGTTGAGCTTAATCTGATTTGAATATTTCATAAAAAAGCGTCTGGTATCTTGTCAGACGCTTTATCGATCATTCTATTTTATTCAGCCGGCACCGGTTCCGGCTCCTTTGCGGCGCTTTTCTTGGTCAGCGGACGCTTTTTGGGCATGGCAGGCGTAGGGATCGGAACTTCACGAAGTTCATGTATCCTGGATTCCAGCTCATCATATTTGCATTTAAGCGCCTCTATCTCTTCGGCCATATTAAGCATAGCAAACATTGCTGCCTCATATTCACTTATAGAAGGAAACGCCTCCTGAATAGCTGCCATGCGAGCGCTTACGTCCTCCGCAAGCTGCTGCATTTTCTGCGCGCTTTCAGTAGTCCTTATCTTCAGTATACGACTTCCTATTTCTATTACCACTCTATTTGTATCCACCCTATCATCCCCCTTGTGGTATAACTTTACAGAGTTATTATACAGCATACATGGAACTTAAGCAAGCACTGTTTTCAGATTTCTACAAATTACTACTTTTATTTATAGCTTTTGTTTAGCTATATATGCTAAAAATTCCTCTATGCTTTTCTCTTTTAGCGATATAAACATCTCTCTTTCCAATATATCCTCAAGATAATGGGCGTCCGAGGAATATAAAACATGGTATGACGATAGATCAATATTCGGCGGCGGAAGCGTATTTTTAACCTCAACGCTTGTAAAATGAAGTTCCTTTGGTATAAAGCCCAGGCTTGCTATCACCGAAGTAGAGGGTCTATTTATATGTGCGGGAATGGGCACGCCAAAAAGCGCTCTGCATTTTTCACATATTTCATTTATGCTAAGAAGCGTGCTCTGAACAAGCAGATATTCCTCCTTTGCGATAGGAACATCCGCCTCATCCATGACCACCTGCTCGCCAAAAAGCTCCGGTACATTTGATACCGGCGGTAGATTTTCATGTAAATACTCGCCAAAAAGCATAGCTGCCTCAAGCGTTGGCATATAGCACAACACATGCACCTCTTCACGGGATTCTGCTTCTATAGCAGGTATTAAAAGTATGTCCCTCTCACGCGCAAGCTTTGATATCGCCGGAAGATTGAGCGCCGAATTATGATCCGCGACCGCAATGATATCCAGCCCCTTCAAATATGCCATATTCACTATATTATTAGGGGTCATGGACATATCGCCGCAAGGAGACAGGCAGGAATGTATATGAAGATCAGCCGCAAACTTCATCATATCAGCGTTCGGGCATTATGCCGGCTTCATGCATTTTACAACAGATTGCGTACCCGGTATCGCCGGAGGATATGACTGCAATTTCCTCTTCCTCCGCTTTTTTGAGCACATTTTCATCCGGCATTAGACCTTCCGGGCATATTACGCAGGCCATATCATGCAGCGATGCCACGGCTATCACGTTCATATGCGTTTGAACAGTGACCCAGGCGCAGCCGGGAGCGCCCTTTGCCATCACCCAGCTTAAAAGGTCACAGCTGCAGCCGCAGGTTATATCGTTGTCGCCGCCTGCTTGTGTTAAAAGCTTTCCACCCAGTTTTTCACATAATTCCTTTACCGTCATTTTTAAAATTCATCCTTTCCGTATTTTATCCACGCTTCTGCGCGCTTGCAAGGTCTACCATCTCCTGCGCCATCTGTCGCACCTTATCCCTCAGCTTAAATATGCAATCCATCTCAACAGCCTGACCGCGCACTATATCCTCGGCAAGCGATCTGCATGTCGGAGAGCCGCAAGAGCCGCAATCAAGCCCGGGAAGCTGTCTGCATATGGATTCCATCTTATCCATCATTCGAATAGCTTCGAGCATATCATCGCTAAGCTTCATTATGTCCTTGGCCTCATACTCTTTATCACATTTTATAAGCGGCGAATCAACATATTTTTGGACATGCTCATCACGCTCAAGATCAAGCCTTGGCTGTGAATACTGAAGCCTTCTGTTGCGGTTTTTGGCCACAAACTGGTTTTCAAACGTAAGAGGGCCTCCAATGCAGCCGCCGCGGCAGGCCATGGCCTCCAAAAGCATAAGGCCTCCCATTCGGTCATTATCTATCTCATCAAGGCATTCTATAATGCTCTCCATGCCGTCAACTGCAAGATAATGCTCCGTTCCTATGGCTATTGAAAGGCCGCCGACCACAGCGGAGCCAAGGCCAAAAGCGCCGGCTCTGTGCTCTATCATACACGGAGCGTCAGCCGGAAGCTTTCCTATCATATCCACAAGTTTACCATATATGTCGCGCACCGAAAAAACACCGTTTATCTCGGATTTTTCCATGCCCATCGGCGAACGCATATGTGTTATCTCCGCGGAGCAGGGCGATATATAGTAAGCTCCGACTTCGCTTGCCGGTATACCCGTAGCCTCGCAAAATTCCGCCTTGGCCACCCTTGCAGCCAGCTCATTTGACGACACAAACGGCGAAAGATTATCGATAAGGCTCGGATAGAGCGCGGCAATAAGCCTTGGTATTACAGGACATGTGCATGATATCACCGGAAATACCACATCAGGCCCATGTATGTAGCGATTCATGGCCTCTGCCAGTATCTCGGCAGCCTTTGCCTCCTCGTATATCGCGTCAAAGCCCAATGCATAAAGACCCGCATATATGTCTTCAAGCTTGCATATACCTCTAAACTGAGAGTAAAGCGTTGTTGAAGGTATAACTATGTTATATTTGAAACAGCCAAGTGCGCTGATCGGTGTCGTTACGGACACCATTGCGGAATGCGGACAGGCTCCAAGACATTTTCCGCAGTCGATACAGCGATCACCTCTTATTATAGCCTTGCCCTTCTGCACCCTTATTGCCTCAGTAGGGCAGCATTTTATGCAATTAGTACACCCAACGCATTTTCGTCGGTCCACTCGCACTGAATGTTGATACATCGTGCCTTCCTCCTGTATCTATCAGATCAAATTATATTTCGCAACTATCCTGGTACTCTTATTAAGCTCGGACTCTATACTAAACTCATGGCTATGGCGTTTTATATTGGGAAGACCCATGCCCGCGCCAAACCCCATAGCGCGCACGCTCTCAGAAGCCGTTGAGTAGCCCTCCTGCATCACAAGCTCGATATCGCCTATCCCGGGACCCATATCCTCGCTTATTATAAGAAGCTGCGAGCCGTCTATGGATAGCTTAAGTGTTCCTCCAAGCGAATGTATTACAAGATTCAGCTCCAGCTCATATGAGGAAATAGCTACTTCCCTTATTATGGCGGGGCTGATACCCATCTTTTTAAGCGTTCGCTTTATCTTGGAAGAGGCGCTTCCCGCTTCTTGAAAGTTGCCCCTTTCCACTCTGAATTCTTCTGTATATATAGTCATATCAGATACCTCGTTCCACTGGCGGGAGTCCAGCTCCATAGAGCATACCGCAGCTTTCATACAGCGTATGGTCAGTTGTCATGAGCATTATATCGGAATCGGCCGCCTCTTCTACTATGTCAGCAGTTGGCTGTTTTCCTCTTACAAATATTACGCAGCGCACGTCCAGCATACTGCACGTGCGTACTACATGATGATTTACAAGTCCGGTCAAAACAAGGGTATGAGGCTTCACAAACGCAAGCACATCGCTCATCATATCCGCACCAAAGGCGCTTTCTACGCACTCGTTAAGCATGGCATCACCGCAAAGCACCTTTGCATCCAAAATATCGGCAATTTCTGACAGTATCATTATACCTCCTTTTATACGCAAAGCGCTTATTAAGCAAGGCTATCTATAAGGTTTGCGTATTCACATGTAAGCATAACTTGAGTATACTTTAAAAGCGACGAAAAATCTATAGTTTCCGTAAAATTCGATACTAAAATATTATTTAATGCATCTTTGTATGTTGTACAATACTCATCTACGCTTAAAAGCAGCGTCGATCCGCCCGGAGAAAATGTCAAAAGCGCCGAATCAAGAGAATCATATATGGTTTGCACTCTCTCCTTTCCCTCCTCAATGGTAAGCTTTTCCGAATCGAATGTAAGCGCTACCTCTGAGACCGCTTCCATAGCCATTTTCAGGGCGCTCAGCGAGGAAGTCAGGCTGTTGATCTGATCGTTTGTCGCGGTTATCCTATATGTTGCGCCATGTATTGGCAGGGCAAATATTGCACACTCATAGCCCGAATCCACCAATCTTTGTTTTACCGTATTGGCGTCCTCCTGGGTGGAATAGGCATATGCTATCACCCTGAACCGCCCATCCTGCTCATATACATAGCCCGCACCTCCTTGTTTTTTAAGCGACTCGGCATATGAAGCTGCATTCTCCTGCGATGTAAACACCCCCATTTGGAGCATATAAAAGTCCATCGCGTCAAGTGTAATCTCCTCTGAGACTGTAGCCGCGTCCGTTACCTCCGGCATATCCGGCATCGTAGGGGATGGGGATGGCGTAGTTGTACCAAAAAGCGGTGAAAATACATTATCATTTATCCATTCTCCCATGGGGGTAAGCACGATCACAAGTATTATGCCTATTATAACTACTATAGCGATAAAAAGTCCCCCTGCACCACCTTCGTTTCTCCTCCGTCTTCTATTTGTGCTGCTATAGCTGCGCCTTCTTCTATACGCCATATTTTAATCCTCCGCATATCTATGTTCTTATGAATCTATATGCGAAAAACATTTGTCGTTATTACGAAACATAGGATAGCATGTGCTCAAATGAATGCCGAAAAACAGCTTATTTATAAAAAACAGGCCGGATGGGGACATGCACAAAGTTTAAGCATATTGAATACTATGAAGCATAATTTCAAAGGAGGTAAAACATGAGAAAATTTGCAGCAGTACTTGCTTTTTTACTCATAACAGCAGCAATTTTCTGCGTTTTTGGCTGCGAGGAGGAGGGCATTCTTCGTGAAGTAAATTTAAACGAGGTTACAAGATCCGTATTCTACGCTCCTCTATATGTAGCTGAAAGCAAGGGCTTTTTTGAGGCAGAGGGCATGAAAGTCAACATCGTAACGGGCGGAGGCAGCGATAAGAGCATGACAGCACTCCTCTCCGGCGATGCTGATGTGGCCCTTATGGGACCTGAGACCGGTGTTTATGTAATCAATGAGGGCAAAGAGGATCATCCCATCATAATTGCCCAGCTTACAAAGCGCGATGGATCATTTCTCGTAGGAAGAGAGGCAATGGAGGAATTTTCATTTGAAGCGCTAAGAGGTAAGTCCATAATCGGCGGACGTCCCGGCGGTATGCCCTTCATGACGCTCAACTATGTGCTCAATGAAAACGGCCTTGTCCCGGGCGAGGATGTTGAGGTCATAAGCAACATTGCCTTTAATCTGATGGGAGGCGCCTTTGAGGGCGGAACAGGCGATTTTGTCACCCTCTTTGAGCCTACCGCTTCCATGTTTGAAGCCGAAGGTAAGGGGCATATAGTAGCCAATATCGGACTTGAATCCGGCGAAGTACCCTATACAACCTTCATGGTACGTCCTGATATGATAGAGGATGATCCCGAGTTCGTAGAGGGCTTTGTCCGCGCCATATATAATGCGCAGCAGTGGATTAAGACCGCTTCGGATGAGGAAGTAGCCGAAGCTATGCAGGGCTATTTCCCCGATACGAGTGTAGAAACGCTCGCTCTCGTTGCGAAAAGCTATCGTGAGACCGATTCCTGGATGTATACGCCCGCAATGAGCGAAGATGCCTTCAGCCGCCTGCTTGACATTATGGAGTTTAACGGCGAGCTTGCCGCAAGGGTACCTTTTGAGGAGCTTGTGGATAACTCCTTTGCTGAGAAGGTCATGTCCGGTAAATAACGCTATAAGAAAAAAGCCTCTATTCCATCTCGGAGAATAGAGGCGATTTTTATTTCATCTCATCATACAAATATAAGGCTTACAGCCCATACTATCGCTATCGATAATATGGACATTACTCCGCCGTATTTGAGCATATCCTTGGGTGTTGCCCACTCAGAACCCGCCGCTATCGCGATATGCGCGATAGCCGGGGGAGTTGCATAAGCAAGGCTTGCGCTCATGCCGATTACGATAGTCGCGATTGGAAGCGGAAGACCCACGCCAATAGCCATAAGACCCCCTATCACCGGTGAAACTATGTTGTACATAACAGTAGTAGTTACAATATTGCTCATGAGGTTTGTCATTATTATGGTAGCTCCGACCACTATAAGAAGCATCACGGCAACCGAAACATCTCCAAATACAGGCGTAAGCAGCCCGGAAAGCGCAGAAGTTATACCAAACTCTGCCGATGTCAAGTATTTACCTACAGCAAGCGTAGCAGCGCAAAGCATTATACTGCTCCAGGAAACACCCTTTGTTATGGCATCCCTAAACTGCATGACGGGTTTCCCACCTATATTCACAGCGCAAAGCAGAACAACTCCTACCATGGCGGGTACGGACGTGCCAAGCGCGTTGAGCGCGGCAAGCTCCTTTGGGAATATGCCTGTGCTTATCCAGCATATAACCACCAGAATGAATACTACCAGCGAAAATATCTCCCTGCCGCTCATCTTGCCCTTATTTTCAAACACTGCTCCTTCGGGTGTAACTCCGCTGCTGCTTACCCGCTTTTTGAAGCAGGTATAAAGCACCATAAATGTAAGTGCAAAGAGCGCTATGCCCACCGGAATACCTATTTTCAGGTAATCAAGATAGCTTATGCTAAGACCGGTCTCCGCTTCATAGTAGCCGAGCGCCATGAGCGGGAAGGTATGCGCTATAGGGGTCATAGCGCAGGAGATGGACGTAATTATTGCGGTGCCTATCATCATCACCTTTGCAGTGGGATCACCCTTTTTAAGCCCGAGCATCTCATATATCTCCTTTGCGAGCGCAAAGAACAGCAAAAATACTACCGTTGGCGCTATAAAAGAACCTATCACGAGTATAGCGGCAAAATACATAAATATAAAACGCCATATGCTCTTTTTCGCAAACGAATTATTTATAAAGAACAGGGCGCAGCGGCTCAAAAATCCGGTCTCAGACAGGGCATATGTCAGCATGAAGCTGAATATCAAAAACGCTATCGTACTGTTACCAAGCGAGTTTTGAAGCACGTCCGCAGTCGAAACGCCCGGAAGCAGGCAGAGCGCGAAAAGCACCAGCACGCTTGTATAATCGATCGCCACGGTAAGCCAGAGTATTATCGCGCCTATGAATATGCCAAGCATCTGCATAGCGTCTGCCGAAAGACCTATATCTATCGGCAGATACCTAAAGAAAAACATAAAAAGGGCTGCTATTGCTATCTTGATATATTTTTTCATCTTTCCTCCCAAAATGTCCAAGTTATCAGTCGTTTATAAGCTTATCTCTAAGCTTTTCCATGCCAAACGCACACATAAAGCCAACGGCCGCCAGCACTATGCAGAGAATTATTTCGCCAATACCGTTATACTTTAAAGGTATAATGGGTATCGTTGAAGAGATTATCACCGCAATTATGCAGTAATTCGCAATGCAGTGGTGTTTTTCAAACATGCGGTTGACAAGCTTTGCAAGGAGTATAACGGGTATTATTATGCCTATGCCCCAGGGGATGAGCATTGAAAAGTCAAGCGAACCTATACTCTCGGACATAGGCGCGTAAAGCCCCAGGCATATGAGTATGGATGATGAGCTAAGACCGGGCACGATAAGGCTTATGCCCCAAAGCGCTCCGCAGAAGACCCACCAGCCAAAATTTGGCACTATTGTAACCAGCTGGGTATCCTGATAATATTTTAAAACGCAGAAAAATGCAAGAAGCACGATGAATACTATTGAAAACGCAGGAATCGTACCCTTCTCTATACCCTTTTTGTTTGCCTCTTTAAACATCGCAGGAAGCATGCCTACTATAAGACCCACAAACAGGCAGGTAACAGGAAGCGCCGCAATGGTCAAAAGCTTTGCCACAAGCTTTGACAATAAAAGAAATCCGCCTGCCCAACCTATCAAAATAGGGATAAACATTTTATAGTATTTTTTAAAGCCCAAAATTGGATGTGCCAAAAGCTCCATCATAGGCCGGTATATGCCAAATACTGTACAGAGCACGCCGCCGCTTATACCCGGCAGTATAGCTCCCACCCCTATCAAGGCGCCCTCAAGCAGATATACCAGCCATTTTGCCACAGTAAGCTTGTTCTTTACAGCCTTTTCTCTATCAGGATTTTGCTGCAGATCGTTTACCTCATCCATATAAAACCCCCTTTGACAAAACTTTTTTCATTATAACAAGCTTTTGCATATTTTGTCAAACCGAAGTGTAGTATATACAATAAGGCTATGTATCCTTACAAAAATTTTTTAGCTTAGACAGCAAAAGTTGTTTACAAATCCATCGCGCCATGCTATAATTATTTTGCTGATAAATAACTGTTATTTTTCAGATCAACCATCGCTTTGCAGTGTCGATTCTCCAACGCACAGCTCAGTATATGGGGGTAAATAAGCTAATAACTTTAAAAAGAAGGAGGAAAACCCATGGAAAAGGATCTTAAGTCTCAGATAATTGCTGAATATGCTATTCACGAAGGTGACACCGGTTCTCCGGAAGTTCAGGTCGCTATTTTAACAAATCGTATCAATCACCTGAACGAGCATCTAAAGGTCAACAAGAACGATCATCACTCAAGACGCGGTCTGCTCAAGATGGTAGGTAAGCGCAGCGGTCTTTTAAAGTACCTCTACAACACCGATATTGAGCGCTATAGGGCTCTTATTAAGAGGCTCGCTATAAGAGATCGTTTTGGCAAAAAATAATCAATTTATTTTGAACTTGGCAGCTTTTACCAAAAAGCTGCTTTTTTATGCCAAAATAAAAGACCCCAAAGGGCTTTGGAGTCAAAAAGCGTTGACAAGGCTTTGTCAGCGGTCTGAAGCAAATCAGATTGTTCGTTTTTCTTTGTCAATTAAATTTTGATTTCATCCGGCTCAATGCCTATCATAACAATCGGGACTGTAGGGTTTGAACGACCTTCACGAATTACATTCGCCACCTCATTTTCCCACCAGGCAACACCAGCATCCATTTTCAAGCGCATCGCCCTAGTCGGTATGATTCAATTCCTACATCAATATCATTTCTTAAAAAGAAAAATGTATGTTTTACATGTAGGTCGTAAGCTACACTAAAATACTTGCCAAACTGAACCTCAACCGCTACACGATCCTTTACAAAGTCTACCTGATTGTTGGTTCTAATTGCTTCAAGACCCTTGCTTTCGATAATTCGCCTTTGTTCTTCTTTTCTACGTATGCCGACAATTTCTCTGGCAGTAGTAATGTCACCTGTCACATAATACGGTGTTTTTACTGATTTCCAATTTTGAGGGAATAGGATTTCCTCAAATTTCTTATTTATGGCTTTCTGATCATAATGATCTCTTCCGCTTGTCGGTCGTGCTTTACTAGTTTTTGTGTAATCATTTGCATTAATACTGCTAATAGCATCAACTATCTCATCCCATAATTTTTTGCGATGAATGAGCATATATTCATAACCATTAAGATGGCTATATAAATTCGCTATTTTCATTCAGTCTTACCCCACTCTGCAGGTATTTGTGCAACTTTATCGTTTGCGCTTGGTTTCCAGATTTTTTGATAAATCGGTCTTGTTAAAAGCGTATCATCCCTGAGTTTTTCAATTCGCTCCATGCCAATGTCGATATATTTATGCTCCCATTCGGTACCAAAAGCACGGCGACCATTCTTTAATGCTGCAATTAAGGAAGAGCCCACACCCGCAAATGGATCATACACTATATCATTTTTGTTAGTTAAAGCAAGAACACATCTTTCAACCAACTTAACAGGAAATTGGCAAGGGTGGTCTACCTTTTCAGAATGATTATTTTTTACATTTGGAATTTCCCATATAAGAGCATCCCAATCATCAATTAGCCTCTAAAGGGTCATCTCCCAGACATCCTCTGGGTTTTTACCCTTAGGATTACCGCTGATTTGCCCTTTTTTCGCGCCTTTGAAATGCCGTTTGCCTGGATACTTTGAGGGAATTCTCACATCATCCAAATTAAAAGTATAATCATTGCCTTTGGTAAACCAGAGAATGGTCTCATATCTGCCGCTGAATCTTTTAGAGCAATGCAAGCCGTGCCCAAAGTGCCAGATAATGCGGTTCCGCAAATGCAATCCCAAGTTCTTAAAATATGGATAAAAGTAGATATCCAAAGGGTAAATTTCACCACTGTCAACAAAGTTGCCTGTTTGCCAACAAATACTTCCATCATCTGTAAGAATACGAGTAAATTCAGTCAGCATCGGTTCAAACTCACCACATAAGCTAATATTGTACATTATATCACATTATTTTTTGTTCAATCCTTTTGCCCATTACCTGTGGCTCATATTAAAATACGACCTTGCTATGCCCTCATCCACCATTATTCGCTGCGAAAGCTCCTCAAGCGTATCGAACTTGACGCCGGGTCTTATATAGCTGTAAAACTCGATCTTAAGGTTTTCATCATAAAGATCGCCGGAAAAATCCATTATGTGCGTCTCAATGCTAAGCTTTGTACCATTCACAGTAGGATTCTCGCCTATATTAGTTATGGAAGCATAGCTTCTGCCCCTATATTCGGTTCTGGTTATGTATACGCCGTTTTTAGGCAGCACCTGCCTTGTGCTCAGCTCTATGTTTGCCGTAGGATAGCCAAGGAGCGAGCCGCCTATACGCCTGTTCCTGATGACCTTTCCCTCTATGAAAAAATGTGAGCAGAGCATCTCATTGGCAAGCTCTATGTGTCCCTGCTCCAGCAAGGAACGTATAAGCGTGCTCGATACAAGCCTATTCCCATGCGCGACAGGTGACACTATCTCTGTATCGAATGACATCTCGCGTCCAAGCTTTGCCATGAGAGTCGCGTCACCAAAGGCATTCGCGCCAAAGGTGTAATTATAGCCCATTACCGCTCCGCACATACCGCCTCGCTCCATGAGCATCTTAACAAATTCACGAGGCGGCATAGTCGCTATCTCGTGTGTAAACGGTATAGCAGTGACCCTGTCGCAAAGCTCTCCCAAGCACTCAATGCGCCTGTTGTGCGACATCAATAGCTTAGGAGGACGGCCAAGATATTCCATGGGATGGTTGCTGAACGTTAAAACCATAGGCAAAACGCCCTTCTCTTTAGCCATATGCCGGGCTCGTTCTATAAGCTTTCTGTGTCCCTTGTGCACGCCGTCAAATGTCCCAAGCGCGACTACGTATCCTTTATTCATCCCTTACCCCACATAATGTAAGCTTTAGCTTGAGTTCACTATGCCTTATAGCGCCTATGCCTATAAATTCATCGCCACAGTAGACCCTCACAGCCTCGCTGTCTCCGCATCTGCAACGATGCATAAGGCCGTTTAAAAGCCTTGTCCTCGTTTTTTGATCATCGCCCACATTTACTTTTTTTAAGTGAGAAAGCGCGTCTTCGCACGGTATAATGGCTTCAAAGAGCCTTCCCTGCTCTGAAAGCGTTCGCAGTTCCTCTATGGAATATGTAGAGTTTAGATCGATATTCCCGGAAGCCGTTCTTAGTAGAAAGCTCATATGCGCAAAAGCGCCGAGCGCTCTTCCAATATCGCTGCAAAGCGTTCGGATATAGGTGCCCTTTGTGCAGCATATCTTAATAAGAAAGCGGTTTTCGCCTATCTGTGAGATATAATCAAGAGAAAGGATCGTTACCTTGCGCCTTTTTTCATCTATGGGCTTGCCAGCCCTTGCAAGCTTATAGAGCTTTACTCCATTTTGATTCGCAGCAGAATATATGGGCACTACCTGCTCTATTTCGCCTTCGAAATCCTTTAAAACCGTCTTTAGCATATCCGGCGTAACGACTTTTTCACTTTTTTCTATGACCTTACCATAGCTATCCTGGGTATCCGTTTCGGCGCCAAAGGTTATCTCTGCAAGGTACGTCTTATTTCTATCTACAATATAGTCAAAAAGCCTTGTAGCGCGCCCTACGCATATCAAAAGAACGCCCGCCGCGCCGGGATCCAGAGTTCCCGCATGCCCAACGCGCTTTATACCGCATATGCGCCTTATATCTGTAACCACATCGCTTGATGTAAGTCCCGGGGGCTTTAATACAGCTATAACTCCCTCCATCTATATACCTCTATCGATCCTCAAGCTGCTTTAAAACAAGATTCACTAACTGGTCATGTGTAAATTTAAGCGCCTTATAGGATGTAAAGCCGGCTGCATGGGTATGTCCTCCGCCTGCGAAGCGCTTTGCGATGCCGCTTACATCCACATATTCCTTTGAACGAAGGCTCACCTTGTAGCTTCCGTCCTTGCCCTCCCTTATAAACACCGACACCTCAACGCCTTCTATACTGCGAAGTACCTCCACGATGCCATCGGTATCGCCTGAAAGCGCCCGCACAGCATTCATTTCACTTTGCGTTATAGTGGTAACGGCAAGCCTTCCGCCAAAATGAAGCTCCAGATTTTCAAGCGCCTTTGCCTGTATCATAAGCTTTGATATGGGCTCGCTCTGGTAGATATGGCTGCATATCTTTGCGGCATCTATTCCGGCTTCGTGCAGCCTTGCCGCCGCCCTATGGGTATCCGGCGTGGTATTACTGTAGCAAAAGCGCCCGGTGTCCGTAAGTATCGCCGTATATATGCGCGTTGCTATCTCCTTATCAAGCAATATTCCAAGCTCATCCGCAAGTCTCAGTATGATCTCGCCCGTTGACGCCGCTTTGCCGTCTATATAGTTCAGCTCGGCATAGCCGCTATTAGTCTCATGGTGGTCTATACACATACTGAGTTCAGCCGCATCAAAGTGCTTTTGCGCTGTACCAAGCCTATCCTTTGCGGCGCAGTCTACGGCTATCACGTTTTTGTATCGCAAGGCGTCCTCCGGCAAGCATATGATGTCCGTTTCACCGAGCATAAAATGATACTGCTTTGGGATAAAGCCATCGCATATCACCTGAGCGGTCTTGCCAAGGCTTTTCAGCATTGAAAGCAGGGCGAGCGATGATCCTATCGTATCACCGTCCGGGGATATATGCGCTATTATGGTAAATTCATCCAGCGCCTTAAGCTTTCTTGCGACATCATTCAGACTCATCCTGCTCCTCCGTTTCGGGTTTTATATCAAGTGTATTTAATATACCTGCTATATGTACGCTGTATTCGATGGTGTCGTCAAGCTCAAATTTAAGCTTTGGCACTCTTCTTATATCTATTCTGCGCCTAAGTTCCCTGGCGATAAATCCGCTTGCATGATTAAGCGCTAAAACACACTCCTCACGCTTTGAATCATCGTCCGAATATACGCTTACACGCACTTTACAAAGCGTAAGGTCGCTTGTAGCCTCGGCGGACATTATAGTCGTCATATCCGATACCCTCGGATCCTTAAGCTCCCTTATTATCTCGCTTATCCCCTTCTTTATCTCTTCACTTATTCTATCGTATCTTGTTGATGCCATATCTTCTTCCTCACGTTTTTGGTTTAGTATCTGCACATATGCCGGCATTAAGCGAACTGTTTTAATATAGTTTAAATAGACCCTCGCAATATAGGAGCGGCTATGATAAGCCGCCCCTTGCCGGTCAAGCATCAGTCCTTTTCGACTTCCTCAATAATAAACGCTTCTATTGAGTCGCCAAGCTTTATATCATTGTAATTTTCAATGCCTATACCACACTCATAGCCCGATGCAACTTCCTTTACGTCGTCCTTAAAGCGTCTTAAAGATGCCATCTTGCCTTCATGGATCACTATGCCATCCCTTACTATGCGCACTTTGGCATTTCTAAGTATCTTACCCTCCTGAACATAGCAGCCGGCTATCGTCCCAACGCCGCTTACCCTAAATGTATCCCTGACCTCGGCTTTTCCAAGCTCTACCTCCCTAAAGGTCGGTTCGGACAGACCGCGCATAGCGGCCTCAATCTCATTTATAGCGTCATAGATTATCCTGTAAAGCTTGATGTCGACCTTTTCCTTTTCGGCAAGCGCTCTGGCCGCCGCATCGGGTCTTACGTTGAAGCCTATTATGATAGCGTTTGAAGCCGCAGCAAAATTTACATCCGTGGTGGTTATAGCGCCGACACCACCGTGTATGCAGCAGACCTTCACCTCATTATTTGAAAGCTTGCTCAGCGCCTGCTTCACAGCCTCGACCGAGCCATGTACATCCGCCTTTACTATGAGGTTAAGCTCCTTGACCTGTCCCTCGGATATCTGGCTAAACAGGTCATCCAGCGATATCCTTGTAGAGGCACGCTGCTCTGCGCGCTGTTTTTCACGCCTTGCATCCGCCACGCGCCTGACCAGTTTTTCATCCTTAGCAGCAACAAGCGAATCACCGGCTGAGGGCACTTCGTCAAGACCCAGCACCTCAACAGGCTGTCCGGGACCTGCGGAATCAACTCGTCTTCCCTTATCATCTATGAGCGCTCGCACATTGCCAAACGCGGTTCCTGCAACTATGCAGTCACCTACACGAAGCGTTCCGTTCTGAACAAGAACGGTAGCTATGGGACCTCTGCCCTTATGTACCTGCGCCTCAATGATAACGCCCTTTGCAAGGCGCCCGGGGTTCGCGCGAAGCTCCAGCACATCGGCCTGAAGCAGTATCATTTCAAGCAGTTCGTCTATGTTAAGATGTTTCTTTGCCGACACCTTTACTACTATAGTATCTCCACCCCAGTCCTCAGGTACGAGATTATAAGCGGTGAGCTGAGATATGATGGCGTCGGGATCGGCGGTATCCTTATCTATCTTATTTATGGCAACTATGATTGGTACTCCCGCTGCCTGAGCGTGATTTATCGCTTCAATGGTCTGCGGCATAATACCATCATCCGCCGCAACAACGAGTATAACTATATCCGTTACCTGAGCGCCCCTCGCACGCATTGAGGTAAACGCCTCATGACCCGGAGTATCTATAAAGGTTATATCGCGTCCGTTGCATTTTACCTGATACGCACCAATATGCTGCGTTATTCCACCGGCCTCGCCCGCCGTGACCCTGCTGTTTCTTATAGCATCGAGCAAAGAGGTCTTACCATGGTCAACGTGACCCATTATGGTAACGACCGGGGCTCTTGGCACGAGCAGCTCCTCGGGATCATTATCATCGAGCGTCTCCGCAAGGATGTCCTCAAAGGTCTTAGGGGGCCTATATTCAAGCTCGATATCATAATCCGCCGCAACAAGGGCGCAGGTATCAAAATCTATCTCCTGATTGATTGTAGCAAAATTACCCATTTTCATGAGCTTCATGATTATCTCGCTCACGGGCTTTCCGATCTTCTCGGCAAGTTCTTTAACTGTAATCTTTTCCGTTGTTATCACTGCTCTTTCAATCCTCACAGGTTCAGGTTTTTTCTGTATCTGTTGCTCGGCCTTGGATTTTTTATTGCCGCTGCGCTTTTTTATATTTATCTGCGTATCTTCATCGCTCTGCCAAGTGGCGCCATCCCTTGCCGCAGCCTTGCGGCTTTTTCCGGCGTTTTTCTTATCATGTCCGCCCTTTCCGCCGTCTCTTTCATTCTCTTTGCGGCGGCTGTCCTTTTCCTTGCCCGCAAGCCTTGGGTTATTATTATCAATTTGCACGGCGCGTTCTCCACTCTTTGCGCCGTCCAAACGCCTTTTATCATTCTTTGTATCACGCCTCTTTTCGATGCTTAAAGAAGTATCATCCTGCATTGCGTCAACCTCGGGCGCTGTATCTTTCAATTCGCTCGAGGCAGAGTATATTTTCTCGGGCTTATTTGTTTCTTCGGGCTGATTTTTATCAGTAGGAATATCCTTTTCAAAAGCCTTAGCCACATCCATGGGTGTGCTTAGGGGTTCTTTCACATCTTTCTTTTCAACAACATCAGTTTTATCCGGCTGCTCCTTAGCTAAAGAAACATCGTCAACATCAGATATTTCGCCGCCAAACTGCACCGTATTGGTCTCTCCCGTCCTATAAAGCTCCTCCACGCGCCTGCGGCTTTCCTCGGCCGCCAAAGCCAAAGCTTCATTTTTTTCTTTTTCCCGCAGCGAAGCCTCAAGCCCCTTCGCGGCAGTTGTTTTCGCGTTAAGCTCCGTCTGGAGGTACTTTAGCCGCTCGGAAAACCCCTTTATTTCATTTAAAAGCTTATCACTTGTTACAGCTTCTTTCTTCATCCTGAGTGCCTCCTTATTCTGTTCTGTCGATCATCTCGTCCTTGCTTATCGATTCTTTTTCACGCTCTGATAGCAGCATGGCTGTAAATCCATCATCCGTAATAGCTGCCACCATATGATCGGGCTTACCTATGGCTAAGCCCAAGCCTTCCATCGGCATCAGAGGAATACCCAAAAAAGCGCAGCCTTCCCGCCATTTTTTTTGGGTCTCATTCGATACGCCCGGATCCAGCAAAATAAGCCTTGCCTTTCCCTCTGTAAGCGCCTTTTTCGCTGCAAAAGCACCGGACTTGCATCTTCCGGCCTTCATAGCAAAACCTACTGCGCTTTTTTTCCTGTCATTCTTCACGCAAAAGCTCCTCTGTCAATGTATCAATAAGCTCCGGCGGCAATTTTTTGTCAAAGGCTCTATCCAGCGCTTTTATCTTCACAGCCTTTTTAAGACATTCCATATTTCTGCATACATAAGCACCTCTTCCGGAGGCCTTACCTTTAAGATCGATGGATATAACGCCCTCTGGCGAACAAACCACACGAACCAGCTCACGCTTTGGATACATCTGTCTGCATCCTACACACATTCTCATTGGTATCTTTTTGGGCAAACCGCTCCTCCTTAAAGCCTAAAGCTAAATTATTATTCCATCTCCTCATGCGGATCAGAAGCTTGGATGTCCTCCTCCGAGAAAATCTCATCGTTTATCTGCGACTGACTTCTTATATCTATCTTCCAACCCGTCAGTTTAACGGCAAGGCGAACATTTTGACCCTCCTTACCTATTGCAAGCAAAAATTGATCATCCGGCACGATTACCCTTGCGGCTTTTTGCTCTTCGTTTATATACACCATGGTAACCTTTGCCGGACTCAGAGCCTTTGCTATGAACATTACCGGATCCTGATCCCATTCTATTATATCAATCTTTTCGGTACGAAGTTCATTTACTATACGTTCAACGCGAATTCCCTTGGGACCCACGCATGAACCTACCGCATCGATCTTCGGATCTGTTGAATATACGGCAACTTTGGTTCTGGATCCTGCTTCTCTTGCAAGTCCTCGTATCTGGACTATGCCGCTCTGTATCTCGGGAACTTCAAGTTCAAAGAGGCGCTTAACAAGACCGGGATGCTTTCTTGAAACGATTACCTGCGCGCCCTTGGTGGTGCGGTTTACCTTAAGCAGATACACCTTAAGGCGCATAGAGGGCTCATACTCCTCACCGCGTATCGTTTCGGCCATATCCATAAAGCCCTCGGTGTGGCTAAGATCCATATATATTCCGGTTCGATCAACGCGCTGCACGATACCAGTTAATACTTCACATTCCTTTTCGCTGTATTCCTCAAATATCTTCCCGCGCTCAGCTTCCTTTATCCTTTGGAGTATCACCTGCTTGGCTGTCTGCGCCGCGATGCGCCCAAAGTTCCTGGGCTTTATTTCCTCCTCGATAACATCCCCTTCGTAATAAAGCGGATTTATACGCCTTGCATCCTCTATTGATATCTCCGCCATGGGATGTTCGACATCGGTCACGACGGTTTTTGAAATATAAAGATGTACCGCCCCCGTTTCCCTGTCTACATCCACGCGTGCGCCACCCGTTACCGTATCCTTGCCAAAATTGCTTTTATACGCCGCAACGAGCGCATTTTCCAAAGCTTCAATAAGTATCTCCTTGCTTATTCCCTTTTCCTTTTCAAGGGTGCCCAGAGCCTCCATAAACTCCGCGTTCATATCGTTAACTCCTGTTCAAAATTATATTTAGTCATTAAATTCAATATAGGGACGAATAGTCGCTATATCCTTTTTAAGTATAGTAAACGTATTTCCGTCGAGCTCAACGGTAACGCTAACTGTATCATACGAAACAAGCTTTGCGGTGTATTCCTTTTTCTTATTAATAGCAGCGTACAGCTTTATAGTTATAAGCTCTCCTACATTTCTTTCAAGATCTCTGTCGGTTTTAATGGGTCTATCCAGTCCGGGAGAGGATACACTAAGATAGTAGGAGTCGGGAATAGGATCGTGTTCATCGAGTATGGGATCGATAGCGCGACTCACCTTTTCGCAATCATCCAGCAATATTCCCTTGGGTGAATCGATAAACACATAGAGTATCATATTGCCCTGCTCTTTTTTATACTCTACCTCGCAAAGTTCATATCCCAAATCTCTTATGACAGGCTCAATAATTCTGCTGACAGTTTCCGTTATCTTCATAAATTATGACCATAACTTTCGATATACGAAAGTTTCCTTTCTTGTGGAATTAGGAGTAGCTTTGCGCCTATGAAAAATCCCAGATGGCAGACCGCAAAGGCCACAAAGCACGGTTTTACAACCTTGAATAAAAATCAAGCGTCATCCCAAAATTAAAGAGTGAGCCATTGCCCACCCTTAAAACCCAAGCATAATGCCCGGCCGCTATAAGGAACACCTGTAATTTCTTACTTTTATTATTATATCATCGTATTTTTGCATATGCAAGCATATTATTTGCAATTTTTGCGGTTATGGAGCATATTTTAGCGCATTAAGGCAATGGTGCGGTCAAGGTCCTCAAAAGATATCTGATATATTTTTATAAAACGCTTGATTTTCTTAAAGTACTGATGTACAATTAATTTCGTTGACAATGAAACATTGCATAAAATCATCCAATGCCTTCTTAGCTCAGTCGGTAGAGCATGCGGCTGTTAACCGCAGTGTCGTAGGTTCGAGTCCTACAGGAGGCGCCAAAAATCCTTGTTCCGAAGAACAAGGATTTTTTATGTCAAATTCGTAAGAATTTGATTATAATTCGAGCGACAGCGAGTTATCATTTTGCGAAGCAATTATGAATTATAACTCACTACGTTTGAATGACAGCGCCCATGGCGCATTATGACTCACTGCGCTGAAATTGCTTACAACCGCTCCATTTCAAAGTATAGTATGATATAATTTAACTATGAAAAAATTAAATTGTTACAACTTTCGCAGGAGTTTGCAATAGATATTATAAGGGCAGCTCATCTACCTGACAATATTCTTATGAAATCCTCTGCCGTATGATTGTAAATAATTTGCCCAAAGCAGCATAAAAATCCGGCAATATGGGAAAATAACAGCAAATAAATTATATTGGAGGTTTTATGTTTAAGCACGAAAAAATGTTATTTCATCCCGTAGAAGTGGAGCGCCCAAATCCTCAATATGCAGCTCTGCTTCAGGAACAGCTTGGAGGTGCAAACGGAGAGCTTAAGGCAGCAATGCAGTATATGTCACAAAGCTTTCGTGTAAAGGATCCCGACATAAAGGATCTTTTCCTTGATATTGCGGCAGAAGAACTGGGGCACATGGAGATGGTGGCGCAAACTATAAATTTGCTCAACGGTCACGATGTTGATGCGGTTAAAGTTACAGCAGGCGAAATTCAAACTCACGTCCTGCTGGGGCTTAATCCCGGACTTATCAATGCGTCCGGCTACTCATGGAATGCCGATTACGTCACAGTTACTGGCGATCTTTGTGCTGATCTTCTCAGCAACATTGCCTCAGAACAGAGAGCAAAAGTAGTTTATGAATATCTATACCGCCAGATCGAAGATCAAAAGGTGAGGGAAACCATAGATTTTCTTTTAAACCGGGAAGAAGCCCACAATCAGATGTTCCGCGATGCCTTTAACAAGGTGCAGGACAGTGGTTCCAACAAGGATTTCGGTACGACTAAAGCGGCTCGCATGTATTTTTCTTTGTCTAATCCCGGACCTAATGCTTTTTCGGGTAATGATGTGACTGCTCCAAATTTTACACCTGCTAAATAGAAATATCCTAAGTAAACACAAAAACTCCGAGTCTACTGTCCCGGAGTTTTATTTACTGCCTATTGTGCCAAAAAGCAGTGATGTGAATACGCAAGCGCTCTATAAACGATATGGTAAGCTTTATGGTATTGTAAATTATTTCATAAGCATAATACTTTATGGAAGGCTGTATCTATTAAAAATTTCTATCCTTTTGATAGTCTCTTTGCGCTCTTTGCCTTTACCGGCTGCGCTATCGGAAGGGTTTTCGAGGCGGAAGCTGCTAAATTTTTTGCGGATGGTATAATAATCACCTTGACCGAAGCTTTTATGGAAAGCTGGTATGAAGGATACGCAGCGTGCTATAATTTGTCTGAAGTGGCTGTTTTTATATTAAAGGTGAGCTTCTCATAGAAGGCCGGTCTTTAGGATATGCCTCTGTATTACTATTCCGCTCTTGTATGCCCAAGCAATGCAGCCGAATTTCCCAAGCTCATCTAATGGGAAGATAGCCCAACTTCTATGGAGTATGAATTCCATAACGAGCAGGAAAACCTGACATATAAGTATTTTTCTCTGTGTCTAAAGCTTCCGATTTTTTTGCCGGTTCAGTTTGCTTGCGAAAAATCTATCTATGATGCGTACAATCCCTGCTTTATCGATTGGGCAAAGATGGTATATGCTTCTTCACCTTAAGGTATGAAGTCTGTTCTAAGCAGGAGAGCACTTATTTAAGCTATATCCTATTTATGCACAAAACCCCATTTTCAAGCGATAATAGGGTTTTAAACAGCTCAGCGCCGCATTTCAAAGCGACATTTCAAGCTTTCCAATTTATATCAGCCTTCGCCTCTTTGACTTTATTTTTAAAAGTAGTATAATGGATAAAAATTAAAGGAGACAGTGGGTTTTCCCATATGACCCATCTTATGAACAGAAAAATACTTGAAACGCTTGAGTTTGATAAGGTGCTTGACATGCTGGCGCTGCATACAAGATGCTGCATCAGCAGGGAGCTTGCAAAAAAGCTCGTACCCTTTGATGATCCCGAGGATATCGAGTTATCCCTAAAGCTCACTGCAGAAGCAGAAACACTTTTGAATAAGCTCGGTTCTTCGCCCGTTGACGAATTTACGGATGTACGCGAGCTTGTTGCCCGCCTGCACGATGGAATGGCGCTTGGACTATCGGAGCTGCTTGCCGTAGCCGGCTCTTTAAGGGCGATGCGTATCGCAAAAAATGCGCTTAAAACAAATAACTCCTGTGAACTAATCCCTCAAATGGCGCAAGACTTGCCTTCGCTTTCATTTATCGAGGAGGAGCTTCATCGCTGCATTTTGAATGAAGACGAGCTTTTTGATGGCGCTTCACCCGCGCTTGCACGCATAAGAAGGGAGCTTAAGCTTACAAATGAGCGCGTAAGGGAGCGGCTCAATTCCATGATACGCTCTTCCACATTTCAGAAATACCTTCAAGACCCTATCGTTACCATGCGAAACGGCCGCTTTGTGCTCCCTGTAAAGCAGGAATATAGGAAAAATGTTCCCGGCCTGATACATGACCAAAGTTCAAGCGGTCAGACGCTATTTATTGAGCCAAGCGGAGTTGTGGAGCTTGGAAACGCCTTTAAAAAGCTCTCTGCCGAGGAGCGCGATGAGATAGAGCGCATACTTATTGCCCTCACCTCCATGCTTGTGCCCTATAAGCAGGAGATAATCGACGGCATCTGCCTGCTTGGTCGTATCGATTTGCCCTTTGCAAAGGCAAGCCTTGCCCGCGATATGCGCGCTGTAATGCCCACAATGAACGAAAAGGGCTTCATCCGCATAATACGAGGCCGCCACCCCCTGCTTTCAAGGGAAAGTGTAGTGCCCGTGGATATATGGCTTGGCAAGGATTTCCATACTCTCATAATAACAGGCCCCAATACCGGAGGAAAAACGGTCACGCTCAAGACCGTGGGACTTTTTACGATCATGGCGCAATCGGGACTTTTCGTACCTGCGGATATGGGTACGCAGCTATCATCATTTGACGCTGTATACGCCGATATAGGGGATGAACAGTCCATAGAGCAGTCCCTTTCCACCTTCTCCTCCCACATGACGCGGATAGTGGATATACTAAAAAAAGCAAGCAACAGGTCGCTCGTATTGCTTGATGAGCTTGGCGCGGGAACAGACCCCATAGAGGGCGCCGCTCTTGCCATGAGCATACTGGAAACGCTCCACAAGCGGAATACGATCACGCTTGCCACAACGCATTACAGCGAAATAAAGGCATTCGCACTGTCCCACGAGGGTATGGAAAACGCTTCCATGGAGTTCGATGTTGAAAAGCTCGTGCCTACTTACAGGCTCTTTATAGGCATCCCCGGCAAATCAAACGCCTTTGAGATATCAAAAAGGCTTGGTCTTTCAAATGACATAATAGAGCGCGCCAGAAAGCTCTTAAAGCAGGAGGATATACGCTTTGAAGACGTAATATCAGGAGCGGAATCGCAAAGGCGCATTGCCGAGGAGGAGCGCAGGCTCGCCCAGGAAGCAAGGATGGAACTGGATAAGCTTCGAAAGGAGACCGAGGAGACCCAAAGGAAGCTCGAAGAAAACAAGCGCAGCTATCAGCTTAAAGCACGCGAAGAAGCAAAGCGCATGGTAGCCGATACAAGGCATGAGATGGATAAGCTCATAGCGCAGATAAGGTCTATAAAGACCATAGACCAGCGTGAAGCAGATCGAATAATACAGAATACAAGGGATGAGCTTAGAAAAAAAGAGGCTTCCATAGCCCAGCAGGAGGAAGTTCCCATGGACAACAGCCTTCCGCCGAAAACAGTGAATCCCGGAGACGAGGTGCGTGTAGTAAGCCTTGATAAAAAGGGCACCGTTTTAAGCCCGCCCGATGCTAAAGGCGATGTGCAGCTTCAGATCGGTATAATTAAAATGAGCGCAAAGCTGTCCGACCTTAGGCTTGAAGAAAAGCCTAAGAAAACCATAAAGACTTCTGCGCAGATAAGCCTTAAAAACGAGCCGGCAAAACTCTCGCTTGATGTTCGCGGCATGACCGTGGATGAGGCAAGCGTGGAGACCGACCGCTACCTTGAAAGCGCGGCCATGCATGGACTACAGGAGGTCATGATAATACATGGAAAAGGAACGGGCGCACTAAGGCTTGGCATACATGCCTTTTTAAAGCAGCACAGGCTTGTTGAATCCTTCCGCATTGGAGCCTACGGCGAGGGCGATGCCGGTGTGACCGCAGTAAAGATCAAAACAAAATAGAGCATAGTAAAAAGCCCCATCGCTCGGATGAGGCTTTTATTCATTTAAAGCTTATTTGGTCTCTTTCTTATCGGCAGCGGGGGATGCTACGTTATGGGTGACCAGCTCGAGCACTACCTGCTCCGCACCGTCGCCACGACGCGGACCCATCTTGAAAATGCGGGTGTATCCGCCCTTGCGGCCGTCCATTGCGGGGGCTATCTCACGGAACATCTTATCAACAACAGGGCTGCTGCCAAACTGCTTGATACGAGACTTATATTCCTTCTTGGTCTCCTTCTCGTTCCTTGCTGCAGGTACATTATAAAGATATGACAACATCTTACGACGCGCATGGAGCCTTGAGGGCATATCGACTATAGCATCGACCTCTACCTCTTGACCCTTTTCGTTAAAGACGGTCTTGCGAACTGTAGTGCAGTTCTTATATTCTGCGATGGCGAGCGTTATCAACTTCTCAGCTATCGGACGAACTTCCTTAGCTCTCGCCTCTGTGGTAATAATTCTGCCGTTCCACAGGAGGGAGGTGGTAAGATTGCGAAGCATCGCAACTCGCTGATCGGTGGGCTTGCCGAGTTTACGGTTAGGCATTATTGCTTCCTCCTAATATAAATAGTGTAAATAGTCAGGTTTATCAATCGTCAGACAGGCGCAGCGTAAGCCCAAGCGTATCGAGCTTCTGCTGAACCTCCTCCAGGGACTTGCGTCCCAGATTGCGTACGCGCAGCATCTCATCCTCAGTATGTTCTACAAGCTGACGAACGGTATCGATGCCGGCACGCTTTAAGCAGTTGAAGGAGCGCACGGAAAGATCAAGCTCATCGATGCTCATATCAAGCACCTTGCCGGATTCATCGGGCTGCGCATCAACTATTATCTCAATCCCCTCTCCGCCGTCGGACAAATGCATAAACAGAGCCAGATGCTCAGTTAAGTAGCGTGCCGCAAGGCTAAGCGCGTCTTCGGGAGTCATGGAACCATCCGTTGTAAGCTCTATCGTAAGCTTATCAAAGTCGGTGACCTGACCCACACGAGTATCCTCTACATCATAGCGCACCTTCTTTATGGGCGTATATATGGAATCTATCGCTATATAGCCTATCGGGAGCTGATATTTCTGCTTATTTGCGTCTGCTGATACATAGCCAATTCCCTTATTTACCTCGATCATCATATTGAGCTTCGCGCCCTCTGACAATGTGGCGATAACAAGGTCTTTATTTACTATTTCAACGTCTGCGTCATGCAGTATATCGCCTGCCGTTACGACACATTCGCCCTCGGCCTCAATGCGAAGCGTGCGGGCATCATCTGTAAACATGCGGAGACAAAGTTCTTTAATATTGAGTATTATCTCGGTAACATCCTCTTTAACGCCCTCGATGGTGCTAAACTCATGCAAAACACCGTCGATAAATACGGAGGTTGCAGCAGCTCCGGGAAGCGAGGAAAGCAAAACCCTGCGAAGCGAATTGCCTATGGTGGTGCCAAGGCCACGCTCAAGCGGCTCTATAACGAATTCACCGTAATTCTCCGACCTTTCAATCGTATAAATCGTAGCTCTTCTAATTTCAAACATGGAATATTCCCCTTCCTTAAGCTATAAATTTCATCTAAGGCGATACCTATACGTTTATTACCTTGAATAGAACTCAACAATAAGATGCTCTTTGATGTCAAAGTCGATATCTTCGCGGGTGGGGAGCTGAACTACCTTACCTGAAAGATTTTCAACATCGACCTCAAGCCACTGCGGGATGGGCCTGTTCATGCCTTCCTCACGGAGCTTTTTAAGAGCGGGGATATCTCTGCTCGACTCGCGAACGGAGATAACCTGACCGGGCTTTACACAAAATGAGGGAATGTCAACCTTCTTGCCATTCACGCGGATGTGACCATGGTTGACAAGCTGCCTTGCCATTGCCCTGCTATCGCCAAAGCCAAGGCGATAGACTACATTATCAAGCCTACGCTCAAGCAGTGAGAGCATGTTCTCACCGGTTACACCGCGCATGCTTGCTGCCTTATCATAATATGCTCTGAACTGGCCTTCGAGCACGCCATATGCACGGCGTACCTTCTGCTTCTCGCGAAGCTGGATACCATATTCAGAGGACTTCTTCATGCGGGACTGACCATGCTGTCCCGGAGGTGTATGGCGCTTCGTCCATGCACACTTATCGGTGTAGCAGCGATCGCCCTTCAAAAACAGCTTAGCGCCTTCACGACGGCACTGTCTGCAAACGGAATCGGTATATCTTGCCATTTTCGAATACCTCCTTAAACCCTTCTGCGCTTCGGCGGTCTGCAGCCGTTATGCGGAATGGGAGTAACGTCCTTAATCATTGTGATCGAAAGGCCTGCAACCTGAAGCGCTCTTATAGCTGCCTCACGGCCGGAGCCCGGACCCTTTACATAGACCTCAACGGTCTTAAGGCCATGCTCCATAGCTGCCTTTGCCGCAACCTCCGCCGCCTGCTGCGCGGCAAAGGGAGTGCTCTTACGGGAGCCGCGGAAACCGAGTCCACCGGCAGATGCCCAAGAGATGGCATTGCCGTTTGTATCGGTGATAGTAACAAGAGTATTATTGAAGGAAGACTTGATGTGCGCAGCGCCGCGCTCGATATTCTTGCGCTCACGACGTTTCCTGCTAACGCCCTTCCTTGTGACCTTTGCTTTTGCCATGTTTAAGCTCCTCCTTTACTTTTTCCTGCTCACTATGCGTTTGGGACCCTTGCGGGTTCTTGCATTAGTCTTGGAGCTCTGTCCACGAACGGGGAGACCCTTACGATGACGAACACCGCGATAGCAGCCGATCTCGATCAGCCTCTTGATGTTCATTGAGGTCTCACGCCTCAGGTCACCTTCTACCTTCAAATTGTGGTCAATAAACTCACGGAGCTTATTGACGTCTGCCTCGGAAAGATCCCTTACTCTTATGTCGGGATCTACGCCTGTAGCAGCCAAAATCGTGTCAGCGGTCTTACGGCCAATACCGTAGATGTAGGTAAGACCGATCTGTATTCTCTTATCTCTGGGCAAGTCGACGCCGGAAATACGAGCCATAGGTTCTGTTATACCTCCATTAATTTTTGGTCAATTAGCGTATGCTGACCAAGCCCTCTTATCATCATCGTTTTTCTCAGCCGGAAGTGGCGCCGAGGATAAACGTACATGATCTGAGCGTTTGGTCCTGAGTTACCGTTTATTTGACCCATCGAAAATGCACCCTTATTTTTGAGGTACATCAGCCGCATCGACAGGGTTTTTATAAGCGAACATATTGAGTATAACACTTTTTTTCCCAATTTCAAGCCCTTTTATATGCTTTTTATGCGCTTTTGAAAAATATATTTTGAAATTTTGTGCTTTTTATTCTTTTGTTTTCGTATTAAATGTTTGGTCGTTGTTATTTTTTTTCAAGTATGTAAATAGTTTAGAAAAAAAACCAATTACCATCCCCTATAGCAGCCTCCCCTACAGCACAGCCTGCTTATAAGAGAACATAAGCAAAGTCCGAAGCATATGGATGTTGGGTTAACGCTTGTGGAATACGTCCCACGCTGTCTGCTGTAGGTGGCCGAAGGATTATTCAGCCTGTCGAGCAGATCCCTGTAATCCGGATTGGTCGGATCCATTGATACCGCACGCTCCGCCTGCTGCTTTGCAGTAACTCTATTATTCATTCCCGCGTTTGCAAGTGCGGACGCGTAATACCACCTTGCGTTTTTCTCGGACGTCGGCACATTTTGAAGCACGTTTAAAGCCTCAGCATAGCGCCTGTAGGCGATATAATTAAGCGCGGCCTCTACGTAGGAATTATCGCCGGATTCATAGCCGGCTCTCCCGGAGCGATATCCGCCATAACTGCCATAACCGCCGCCATAGCCGCCGTAGGCGCTCTGGCCGGCAGTAGTTTTCTTATTTATAATAGCGTCATAAGCGGCGTTTATCTCCTTCATACGCTGCTCCGCATGTCTATCTCCGGGGTTTGCATCGGGATGATACTTTTTGGCAAGCTGGCGATACGCGCGCTTTACCTCGTCATCGCTTGCGTTCGGAGATACGCCCAGCACCTTATAGGGGTCGTTCATATTATTTTCCTCATATAAATTTGCGGCAAAGCTTCCGCTGAGTTTATTATAGCATACTAAAGGTTTGCCTGTTTCTTTTTTCGCGGGTTCTTATGATATCGTATTTCTCCCACACGCCATCATAAATAACGCTTCTAAGTATGCCCACATCGAGCTGAAGCGGAAGATACTCAAACGCCTCGGCGCATTCGCCCATAAGCATGGTCATGATATCATTTACCTTGTCCTCATAGTCATTACGCTGATGAAGCTCTGTAAGCGGGTTAAAGCAGCCTTCCCTTTGATCTTTATCAAAATCCTCATATGCATCCATCATGTAAACAAATCCGCCAAGCCCAAGGCCAAGACTTTTAAGCGCGGGAGCGAACATATCATCATCATGATACGAAATTATATCAGCCATGATATTTCCAAACGAGTTTATAAGCGCATCGATATCCTTGCAATTTTCGCGCTCAAGCTCGCAAAGTCTTGATAGTCCCCGCTCAATGGCCTCGCATTTTTTTGGATACATCGACCGTGCTTTCTTGTATGCCCCGTTTAGAAACAAGAGTGCGGCTCTTGCCTTCACGCTTTTTTCATCACGTACATCATCCAAAAGCTTATGATAGGAGAGCGCGATATTCATAGCCGCGCAGTATTTGGTAGCTTCACAGATTATAGCGCTATGCAGATGAAGCGGGTGGGGTAAGCAGCGAATCTGCGCCTTCCCTTCTCCCCCTTCATAAAGCGAATTCAGCAGCATTATAACAAATGTGATATCATAAGAAAGCGTAAGCGAGGATGTTATACCAAAACCGGTATTCAGCGTATTGCAAAGACCACAATAAAAAGCTCTATATCTTTTAAAGTCCTCCTCCGAAACGGCGCCCGGACGGAGCGTAACATAGCCAAACATCAGCTTTTTCTTATAAATGTCATATGGCACTTGGGGCAGGTTATGCGAATTTTACCCTTTCCCTTCGGCACTCTTGTGGTAACATGACATTGGGGGCATTTATAAAACCTGTGAGTCTTTCGCTGCTCTATACGCTGCCTTATGCCTGAAAAGAAGCCCTTCACCGCGTTTTTTTTGCGTAAAAACACCACATTTTCGCCCCTTCGCTTATTAATGTTTTTAGAAAGCAGACGAAACAGGGAATAGCCCATCAAAAGAAGCGCGAATATGTAAAATATCCAGCCGAAGTCCAGGCCAATAAGCAGCACGACAAAACCCAAGATGATCGGCACCCAGCTTACTATCGACAAAAATCGTGAAAACTCATCGCCGCCATAGCTTCCATATCTTCCCGAAAAAAATCTTGCAAGCCTCTGTTTCATAAAATTTCCACTCCAAACATTTAATACTCAATTTATTTATAAACAAAGCATATCACTTTTTTTGTTTTAAAAAGTGAACATACGGTAAACTCTTGGTTGATTAGCTGAAAAAGCGCGGCACTTACAGAAAAGGCTCGGCATCATCACCTGTTCGCCCGGAAATTTCATTCAATTTTAGCATGGCGGCCATGGCTTCCTTGTTATCGCGATAGGAAGGAGAAAGACGCCACCGCCAGTTGCCGCTTGAAGTGCCGGGTATGTTCATTCGCGCGTTGCTTTTAAGTCCAAGCACATCCTGCATGGGAATTATCGCTATGTCGCACACGGAGAGCATCGCCGCTTTTATAAAAGCGCGGCTGAAGCTTTTTTCTGAGGTATCCAGATAACGCTTCATATAGCTTATAGCCCGCTCGCTTGCGCTCAGATAAAAGCCCTCTGCAGTATCGTTATCATGTGTGCCCGTGTACATTACACGCCTTTTTGTGCAGTTATGAGGTAAATGCAGGTTTTTTGCGTCCGAATCAAATGCGAACTCAAGCACCGCCATATCATAAAAGCCGCAATCCTTACAGAGCTTATTCACCGATTCATCTATAATACCAAGCGTCTCGGCGATTATGGAGTCCCTATCACAGTCTTCCTCAAAAACGGCGTCAAAAAAAGCTTTTCCCGGCCCCGGCAGCCAAATGCCCTCTGCTGCTGTTTTCGCGCCAAATGGTACGCAATAATAGCTTGCAAATGCCCTGAAATGATCTATTCGCACCATATCAAAGCGCATCAAAGCATGCTTCATGCGATATTTCCACCATCCAAAGCCGTTTTTTGACATATGCTCATAATCATAAAGAGGATTCCCCCAAAGCTGGCCTGTGCTTGAAAAATAATCCGGCGGCACCCCGGCAACGCCCTTTGGCTTTCCCTTTTCATCCAGCATGAATTCAGCCCTGTTTGCCCATACATCCGCAGAATCAAGCGATGTATATATAGGCATATCGCCTATTATGGTAATACCCCTTTTTTTAGCATAGGCATGAAGCGCTCTCCATTGAATATCATAGAGATACTGCTGCTTTTTATACATAAGGATGCTGCTCTTAAGGGCATCTGAAAGCCTGTCTTCAATTATTTCATCATGAAGCGCCGCTTTTCTATCCTCCCACATATACCAGGGAAGCGATGAAAAATGCTCACAAAAGGCCATATATGCGGCATAATCCAAAAGCCAGCTCCGATTTTCCTCCACAAAGCGTGAAAAGTCCTTATCATTTGAGATATCGAGCCTTTCGCAGGAAAGTTTTAAAAGCTTTGGCCTTGTTTGGTACAAAAATCCATAATCCACATAGCCGTCATCATTTAAAGGACGTGCAAAAATAAGCTCATCCTTAGTCAAAAGCCCCATTTCAAACAGCATTTCAGGATCAATAAAATAAGGGTTTCCGGCAAACGCCGATACGCTCTGATACGGACTGTCGCCAAACCCTGTGGGCACTGTTGGGAGCATCTGCCACATGCTGAATCCCGAGGTCTTTATAAAATCTATAAATTCATAGGCGCTTTTCCCAAGCGTTCCTATGCCATATGGTGATGGTAAAGATGAAATATGAAGCAGTATGCCGCTTTTACGCATGCGATCCCCCAAAAAGCAAAATCAATTAAAAAGCATCGGTTTCATGGCCATGTACGCATCAAATATAAGTGCGGCATGGTCAGAGCATATGCCGTTATTTTCCACGACTATGGTCTTATGCGCGCCGCTCTCGTCGCTGCGCTTAAGTCTTGCCGAAAGCTCTGTATTTTCGCTATGAAGCTTGATATAAAAGCTGCCATCGGGGCGCTTCTCCACATTAAGCTTAAAAAGCCTCGCTTCGGCAGCGTCATCGCCCGCCTTGGCTTCTATCTTCTCCAATGCAGCAGCATAAAGTATGGTCACAATATGCGTCCTTGGATCCCTATTCGCATCACCATAGGCTCCTATCTGGGTAAGGGTAACGCCTTTAATATTCGTCTCCTCATAAAGCTCTCTCAGCGCCGCCTTCTCGATATCCTCAAACAGCTCCACAAAGCCGCCCGGCAGCGCGTATTGCCCCAAAAAAGGATGATTGCCCCTTTTAATAAGCAAAAGCTTCACAGAGGTATTTTCACGAGTAAATATGGCTACATCCGCAGTCACGGATGGGCGCTTATATCTTTCCGGATCATATTGTTTTAAAAATTCCGATTCGGTAAGACCGTTTTTATTTTTAAGCTCCATTAAATTTCTCCGCTTTGTTTTTATAAGTATACACCAAAGTGTGCATTTTTAGCAATCGATCTTTATACTATGGGATTTATGGGTGGAAATGCGTGCTGCTCATGTGCTACAATAAAATAAGCTGATTTTAAAAGCTATGTCACTTTAATACTTATATTTTTGGAAAGGGATGTACAAACTTATGAAAAACGTATGTGTATTTGCAGCGTCAAGCAGCATGGTTCCCGAGGCATATACGGACGCGGCCTGTGAAACGGGCGCCTTACTTGCCGAAAATGGTCTGACCCTCATATTCGGCGCGGGGGCTGTGGGACTTATGGGCGCGGCGGCACAGGGCGCCAAAGCTCAGGACGGCGAAATAATAGGCATAATACCAAAGCTTTTAAATCAGCCCGGCATACCTTTTTTAAAATGCAGCCGTTTGATCGAGGTGGAGGATATGCCCGCCAGAAAAAACCTTATGATCAAAATGTCGGATGCTTATATAGTGCTGGCAGGCGGATTCGGCACGTTTGATGAGCTGTTTGAAGTTTTAACATTAAAGCAGCTTGCGTATATAAATGTCCCCATCGTCATCGTAAATACAGAGGGCTATTACGACAACCTTTTAAAGCAGCTACAGGTATGCGTCAGCGAGGGATTTATAAACAGACGATATCTTTCACTGTTTACCGTTGTGGATACTCCATCCGACGCTATTGATTACATATTGCAATATAAACGCGAGGACTTCCCGGACAAAATATCAGAGGCCGCTTTTAAATATCAGACCCGGGGTATGAACGAATAAACGGCGGTATGTATGATCGCGTTGATAAAGGTGCGCTTTCAGACATAACATAAGTATGAGATTTTGTATCGGAGGATCTTTTGATGAGATTGATTAGACACTTTTTATGTATGCTGCTCGTTACAGCATTGCTTTTGCCTGTTTGCGGATGCTTTTTGAGAAATCATGGAGGCACATCCCCAAAGCAAACGAATTCCTTAGAGCAGTCGTCGCCCGCGCCCACAAAAAGCGACCCCGATGCAAAGGAAGCCCTTTTAGCGCTTGATCGAAAGCTTTTTTTGGAATACGCTCTTTCCGATGGAATATCCATGCAGCTTCTTATCGCAGATAGGGAAAGCTTTGGTATAGATGAACCTGTGCTTACGGTTGGCTCCATTTCAATCGAAGAGGAAAATGACGCTCAAACCGCAAGCAACTATATAAACAACTATCTAAACGAGCTTCACGCGATAGACAACAGCCTTTTAAACAGGGAAGATACGTTTACGTATGATACGATGGAGCGCTATCTAAATGATCTCTTGAGCGGCGAGAGCTATGAATATTTCTATGAGCCGCTCACGCCCTACACGGGCATCCACAACAATCTTCCGCTTAATCTCGCGCTGCTTCCTATGGAAGATGCAGAGGACGTTCAGATATTTTTGGCGCTTCTTTCAGACTGTGACCGCTTGATCGGCGAAATAGTTGAATATGAGCGGGAAAGGGCAAACAGGGGCATGTTTATGAGCGATGCCGCAGCGGAATATGTAATAGACGAATGCGATGCGTTCATTCAAAGCGGTGAGGATTGCTTCCTTATAGGCGCCTTTGAGGAGAGCCTAAATGATGTGCCCGGTATCGATGAGGAGCAAAGGGATCAGTATATAAAGGTCTGCCGTGAGACCGTACTTGATAGCCTTCTTCCTGCATACGATCAGCTTATGCGCTGTGTAGAGGAGCTCAAAGGGCAGGGACAAAACGAAGGTCTTCGCGCTTTTGAAAACGGCAGGGATTATTTCGCAAACGAGCTTAGGATAGTATCCTGCGGCAATCTTGGGGTGAGCGAGGCATTCGACCTGCTTGAAGATACCGTAGATGCGCTTTCGCTCGATATGATCATGGCCATGACGGGAATCGACATGGAGGAGCTTTATAATTTCAGCTTCACTATGGGAAGCGTTGAAGAAAACATGGCATATCTGTCTGAACTTATAAAAAAAGACTATCCAAAGCTTTCAGAGCATGAAGTAAGCTTTATGGAGATTCCTTCAGAGCTTTCAGAGGCGCTAAGCCCCGCAGCGTATCTCATACCGCCTGTGGATGATCCCTATGATAACCTCATTCTTTTAAACCCAAAGGCGATCATGGAAAGCGATTCAATGCTTTCCCTGCTGGCGCACGAAGGATATCCTGGGCATATGTATCAATACGTCTATCAAAGAAATTTGGGGCATGTGGGTCTTTTTAGAAGTGTAGCCTCTTTTACCGCTTATGCTGAGGGCTGGTCTCAGGCGGCTGAAGAATATGTTTATGAAAATTCCTCATTCGATAAAAAGATCGGAACCACCCTGTTTGCAAATAATATGATAACAGGCGTGCTGCTTCCTGCTCTTATCAGCATAGGCTACAACTACTATAGCTGGACCACGGAGGATGTATATTCATACCTTAAATCATTTCAGCTTGATGTGCCCGAGTACGTGGATGTTATTATGGAATTCTCGGTGATGCATCCGTTTTACTATCTGGAATACGCGCTGGGCTATGCGCAGTATGTGGATATCAAAACCGATTATGAAAATTCTTTTAAAGGGAACATCGACCTTATTGATTGGCACAGAGCCTACCTTGATATAGGTCCCGGATATTTTGACCTTATAAGACGTGAGCTGATACCCGAAAAATAAAATGCTTTCAAAATAAAAATATTTTTATTCAATAATGATCCCCCGGCGAATGGCGGGGGTTCGTAAAACAGTTAAACAAAAATTTAACTATTTTACGGCATCTGTCAGACGGGGTTGGCTAAACAAAAGTTAGCGATACTTGGTTTGATAACCGAGTATCGCTTCTTTTTTTACCCGTAAAAACGCTTTTGTGGAGGTACATATGATGCAGGAACGGAACTATACCCGTTGTGGTGATTACTATATTCCCGACATTCGATTACCGGAGGAAAACAGGTCTATTGGGCGTTTGGGACGTATGCACAGAGACTATATCAAAGAGCATAACCCCATCCGCTTCAATACTCTTTGTCTTAGCAGCAAACTGTGGACATATCTGGCTGATCTGAGCGAGAAGGCACAAAACCGCCTGGAACTTATCATTGAGCAGATGAAAGCAGCTGAAGGTGTGACAGAGCGCATGAAGCAGCTCGATCAGATGGCATGGGTTGGAGCTATGAACAGCATCCGCAATCGTGCAGAGGAGATTATTCTGCGTGAAATGATCTACGAGGAGGATGCGGTATGAGAATCCTTGAAGAATTTTGGTACGGCAATATTGAGCCAACAGAGTATGGTACTTCTTCCTGTAAGGAGTACAAGAAGCTACTGGAACTGATTTGCAGGAATGAAGAAAAGCTCAAAGCTACCATGACGGACGAGCAAAAAGAATTGTTTGAGAAATACACAGATAGTGTGCGAGAGCATCAAACAATTACAGACTGCTTGATCTTCCAGAACAGCTTTAAGCTGGGTGCGAGAATGATGTTGGAGCTAATGGAAGAATATTAGGCGAAGCAGATCTGGACTGCCTTTAAGGTGATCCGGGTCTGCTTTTTTGATTTCAAAGAATATTTGAAGCATACGCACTTTATTCGTCGTAAAAAATGTATTTATTTTTTCAAAACTCATTGCATTTTCTGTAGTTGTGTGAAATACTATACTTGCATTATAATGACGGAGGTGCGTGTATGTACCGAATTGCTATTGAAAAGCTATTAAAATGGAAACAAAGCAAACGCCGTAAGCCTTTGATTATCGAAGGAGCTCGTCAAGTTGGTAAGACTTGGC
>JAFQCL010000028.1 GCA_017416425.1 Clostridia bacterium | reverse complement strand
GTCTTTCTCCGGCTCGTTAAAGTTCGCACTATATGGTTTTCAAGGTACCAGCCTTGCTGTCATCGCCGACAGCTTTTATAGATTACCAGACCACTTTACCTTTGTCAACACTTTTTTTAAAATTTTTTAGTATATTTTTTAGGTGTCAGTTGTACCTCCTTTTTTAATGCGTGAACATGACCTTTTGTCTTCCCACGCTTATAAAATGCGCCTTTTGCACTTTCTACTATTTTTACTCTCTACTATTTTTATATGCATTTAAATCTCCGCACATTTTGATTGTTCATGGTGTTGCCTTTAATCAAGTAAAGGAATTTTTGCTGATTTCTTTAGGTTGATTTGCTTTTATTACCCTATTTTGCCATATTGCAATCAAACAGCTTGACTTCCCCTAATTCAGTCGCTTATAATACAATTATATAATATCAGAGGAGGTGGTGATGTTCTAAATGTACTCGTGTTTCTGCCGGATTTGATGTTGTTTCGCATTTGATGCCCATCTTTCGGCAAACCTGCCGGCTTTTATGTGTCAACGCCCGTTAAGGCAGGCGGCTTTATGTAATTCATTCTTGATGTAAACAAAAAACACTTGAGCAAGTACCAAAAGGAGAAATAATATAATTATGAAAAAATCCATTGCTATTTTATTGCTTTCAGCCATTGTGCTCTCCGCATGCATCGCCTGTACCCCTGCGCCTGCCATAGATGATCCCGAAGGACAGAATCACATAACAGCCTACACGGTACATGATGTAATCCCCTACTGCGATACACCCTATGGGGCAGACTCCTTCACTTCCAAAGCGGAGGCGGACAAAGCGCCCATGGTTGAACTTGTATATCTTAAAAGTGACGGTTCAAGCTTCTGCATCAGGGATGTCGCCGCCGATAAGTACATATTGTCAGAAAACGGCGTAAGAAGCTATGTGACCGACATTGCGGGCATAGGCGAAACCGAGCTTTCCGTCCGCGAAAGGGATACCTTTGAGGTATTGTCGCACAGCAGCTGTACCGTGGAAGGCTGCAGCTGCTCCCATGTAATAACAAGCAAGGAAGACACGTCCAAGGTTTGGCACATAAAAGACTATCCCTCCGACTTCAACGTACTTTTTTCGGATGATGAGGGCAACATATATATTACCTACTATGCAGACGAGCCTGCTCCCGGCTATCATCTGCCGCAGCATATAGCAAAGTATGACAAGAACGGCAACTCCGTTTGTTATTTCGATATAAACACGGTTTCCGGCGAGTATATCGGTGAATCCGATACATGGCAGATAGCCATAGACAAGGCGACACAGCATATTTTCTTTGTGACCGGTATCGGTGCGGGTATCGCGCTCATTGAAATAGATATGAGCGGAAAATAGTTGTTTTAAAATAAAGAAAGGTCGGTGCAATATCTCCGGCCTCTTTTTTCTGCTATATTTTGCTTTCTTTTCCTCTATAGCGGCTTGAATTGTAAATTCCATGCATGCGTATTATGTGTTTTTGTTTTTTATCATTACGCCGATACAGCGTTTTTTTGCACGGATTCCCATCTGCTTTGAATCGGCGTGCCATTCCATATATCGAACAAAAAAGCAGCACCTCTTGCGTGCGCTGCTTTGAGCGAAACTGTATAGTTACTTTTTACATGAAATCAATCGATCTCTTCGGGCTTTGGCACCGAATACGCAACATTACACGGCGGTCCGCTGCACACAAGGGTTTGCCAGGTGGTGTTCGTCCTCTTTCCGCACACATCGCACACATCGGCAAATTGGAAATAATGACTGGTGCCGGAATGGTAATGATTTCCTATGTACTTATTCATATAATCGTGATACCTAAACAAAACATATCTAATTGTTCCGCTACCCGGAGTCGTGCAATAGTTACCCGGAACTCTGCCAACAGCGTGTCGGTAAGCCCCTTCCTGACCCCATTTGGAGCAGATGGTCAGCTCTCCGGAAGAACTCACGCTATACACAACACCCGAATGTACAGGATTGCCTGCGGCATTAAGATATACAATAATATCGTTTGCCTGAGCGGAACTCGCAGATATTTGTGTACATGCGCTGTCGAGCGTGAACTGCGATATGTCCATTATCCAATATGGATTGGCAGTGGAATAACGATACCAAGCGTATGAGTGGCAATTATAAACGGTAGTTGCATCATCCAAGAGAACGTTGCCACTCATATGGGATTCACTATTAATTTTTGTAATTTCCGTTGATGTTCAGTCACGATGAGGGGTGCAGACTTCAACACGGCGATTGTTCGCCGTGCCTATTGTTCCGGCAGAATAATACCTTATGCCATCGATCGTGTCAACATAGTCGCCGACTGCTGCCGGAGCGGCATCCGCGTCAAGCGCGGCATACATGCTCTGTAAGTTTGGATACTCATAAGCCGCATTTGCCGAATCCGATACAAGCGACCTCACTCGGGGCTGAGCCAGTATCTTCTCGATCATTCGCTTATCCTCATCGTCATCGCTCTTTGAAGCGTCTGGGATGGTCTTGGCGTGATCCTCAAGCACCTCTAAGAAGTCCTCTCTGGAAATAAGCTCCCTGAAGGCCTCATGAACGGAATAATCGAAATCCTCGGTTGGGATCGCCGAGAAAGAAGAGGCATAAACCTCAGAATAGAGCCGCTGCCTTATAAATTGGGTTTGCAGGAAATATTCCAGCAGCTCGGAGGTAGAGCCGGAAAGCACCTCATCCGGAGCGCCATGACTCTCTTCCCAGAATTCCGGATCTTCCTCGGGAATTATATATACTTCCCAATCAGTAATCTTTGCTTCGTGGTCGGGCGCTATGCTGTCATCGATCGCCGATCCCGCGTCAAGCGCGGCTGGGGCATTCCTTTCAGCATGTGAATGATCTGTCTGAGATAATACGGTGATCGATATAGAACTGCATATTATAAGAACTAATATCACAGAAAAAATTTTCTTAAACATATCTTCAGCTCCTTTCACTTTAATTATTTCAACCAAATCAAACCAATAATAAAAAGCGCGTATACCGTCCGCAAATTTAGCATATTACATTTTTGCAGATGAATCAAGCAATTTCTGCGCTTCAATTGTATTTTTTTGTAAATATGGCGACCCTCAAAGGAACCGCATTTCAGCACCAAAACTTTATTTTTCCCCCAAGCCCCACAAGATAGCAGGTGCAGGACGGCAAGTCCTGCCGAGGGGCTCGGGGACGAGTAGTCCCCGACAGGGGTTTGGGGACGGAGTCCCCAATAGGGGCTTGTGGGCAAAGCCTCTGCGTTACGAGCCCCCATCCCCAAAACAAAACGGGCAAGCACATCCGCCCGCCCGCTTATTCTGTGAAAACTCTACTTATAATTATTCCTCCGGTTTTTCCTCGGTCTCCGCCTGCGCAGGCTCCTTTACGCTGTCAAAAACCAGCTTCTGAGCGCGCTCATACTTGGTGCTTTCGCGTATGTTCTCGCGGATTTCGTCATTTATGCGTGCCTTCATCAGGTTTCTCTGCTCTTCATTTTCCTCGGAACTGATTATGCTGTCGATTATCTCATTTACTTCCTCATCGCTCACGCTTATTCCCTCAGCCTCGGCGATGGCGTCGAGTACAAGCTGCTGCTTTACTCTGCTTTCGGCGTTCGGCATAAGGTCTATGCGCATCTGATCAAGCGTAGTGCCGGTGTACTGGCAGTACATCTCAAGCGTAAAGCCGCCCTGCCTGCGGAAATTGTCGTTCATATCCGCCATCATCTCCTCCACCTTCTGGTAGATCATGGGCAAAGGAGCTTCAAGCTTGCAGCCTTCTATCATTTTTTCAATTACAAGATCACGATAATCACGATCCGCACGCTCGGCGTTTGCGGCCTCATGTTCCTTTCTGATCTCGGCGCGAAGCTCTTCCATAGTTGTCGCGCTTTCAGAAGCGTCCTGCGCGAACTCATCGTCAAGCTCGGGCAGCTCACGAACGAATATCTCATTCACCTTAACATGGAAATTGGCTTCCTTTCCGGCCAGCTCCTGTGCGTGGTATTCGGTGGGGAATGTTACCTTAAGATCGCGCTCCTCGCCTATGGCCATGCCTATCATCTGCTCCTCAAAGCCGGGTATGAAATGACCTGAGCCTATCTCAAGTTCCTGATCGCTTGCGGTGCCGCCGTCAAAGAATACACCGTCAACGCTGCCCGCGTAGTCCAGCTTTACCACATCGCCGTTTTCAACACTGCGCTCCACAGAGATAAGCCTTGCCCTTTCGCGCTGCATAGCCGCTATTTCGGCATCCACATGCGCTTCGGTTACAGGGTATTCGGGACGAGCGGCCTCTATGGCCTTGTAATCTGAAAGCTCCACCTCGACCTCTAAATTGACGATCGCATCAAAGCGCACGCCGACCTCGGGAGGCAAAATAGCTTTTCCGTTATCGTCCTCAAGACCTGAAACCGCAATAACCTCAAACTCCGGTTCGCCCACGACACTCAAGCCGAATTTTTCAACGGCTTTATCATAGTATTCTCTATAAAGCTTATTAAAAGCGTTATCAAAGAACACCAGCGCGCCATATGCCTTTTCGATAACGCCCATAGGAGCTTTACCATTTCTAAAGCCGGGCATATTATATCTTCCGCGCACGCGCAAATACTCCTCATGTTTCGCAGCAGAGTACGCCGCATTGTCAATCTCGACTACAAGTCTTACTTTTTTTGCAGTAATTTTCATATGGATTATCCCTTTCTACTTTTTACATACGTGGCATTTTATTTCACTCATCGCATGGGTCATTTTTAAAGATACGCCCTTTTAAAACGTTCCATACTGTTTTAAGCACTTGATTATAGCACGCAAAATTAAAAGTGTAAATCGATCTTTTTGTCAAAAAATGAATTATTATAGGAATTTATAGTATAGAAGGAAAAAATATCGCGTATTTGCTCAAAGGTGTACCTGTTTTGATACAAAGTATCGCTTTTTGTCGTAAAAGCAATACTTGAAGGTTCCGACTTTTACCCTATCCGCATGGGCTTTGCCCCAAACCCCCATTGGAGGCGCTGCCCAAAAGCCCCCGGCAGAACTCGCCGTTTGGCGCCTGCAAGCGTGTGGGGCTTTGTACAAAAAAGCGTTCGTCTTTTGTTACAAGTGTTGTTTTTTCGCCATAGCCCCAAAGGTTTATGGGTCAAGGGCGGATACCCTTGCGCAGGGTACACCTTCTGGCGAAGGCGCCGGGGACGCGCAGTTCCCCAATGGAGTGCAGGGGTGAAACCCTTGAAAAAACCGTTTTTAATCCAAAACCCCCATTGGAGGCGCTGCCCAAAAGCCCCCGGCAGAACTCGCCGTTTGGCGTCTGCAAGCGTGTGGGGCTTTGTACAAAAAAGCGTTCGTCTTTTGTTACAAGTGTTGTTTTTTCGCCATAGCCCCAAAGGTTTATGGGTCAAGGGCGGATACCCTTGCGCAGGATACACCTTCTGGCGAAGGCGCCGGGGACGCGCAGTTCCCCAGAAAAAACTCAAAAAAGCTTAGCCTTACGGCAAAGATCAATCCTCATCCTCTTTGAGAAGAACATCTTTGTGGGATACTTCCGGAACATCGTTAATGTCCTCAAGGGCAGCGCGAACGGCAGCTATCACGAACGCGGAAAATGTGCAGTCCTTTCCTCGGATCGCATCTTCCACTTCTTCCACCACATCAACCGGGAAACGAATGGTTTTATTGATAGTCGGCGGTGTTTTTGGAATTTTGAATTTTCCCATTTAGCACCTCGCATTGCATTTGTCTTGCTATAAGCTTATGGCAAATTTTCGTGCAAATATGCATTGCAAACGCAATGCATATTTGCTATACTGTTTATCGGGTGATTAATATGGCTGAATTTTGCTTGGATTGCTGGAACAAAATCAATAAATCTGATGATCCTGCAATTAAATATATACTATCTGAGGAACCGGAACTATGCGAGGGGTGCGGACAGCTGAAGCAAGTGATTATTGACATACGCCCTGCATTTTATTTGCATACAATTCACTTTCTTCGTTTTCTCATTTACAAGTTGAAAGGCTAATATATTTCTTATGTCGTATTTTAATCTTTGCGTACTATCTACAGTGGTAACGCAAGAAAGGGCAAGTAGCCTTTCACACGATAACAATAGAACTTAATTTTAATATTATCAGTATATTTATACTTTTTCTGCTTTTTAGAGCTTATTTCTGCCCTATTGCTTTATATATTAATTTATTCAAAAAAAGCACTTTACAAATAAGGCGCCTTGCTTTATAATTGTTGTGCTTGGGGCATTAGCTCAGTTGGTAGAGTGCCACACTGGCAGTGTGGATGTCAGCGGTTCGAGTCCGCTATGCTCCACTTTTTTGTACCCATTATCAGGATACGAAGGGTGTTCCAAAAGGAGCTGCGGCTTTGGATTAGCATAAAAACTAATTTTTAACCTATTCTCCTTGGGCGCAAAAGAGCAAATACCGCACCAAAGAGGGGATGTGGATTGACGTAGGCAATACGGAGAGTTACCATCTGTTTGAGAGTATCTCCCGGTCGCGGCAATGCCCATCCCCTTTTGATATGGGCTTTCCCCCGCTGTAATTTTTCAATTTACACCAAAAACGGCATGACATAAATACGCTGCCAAGCAAGGCTATGCCGTTGCACAGTATACCCTTGGAACATACCATAGGGACTGCGCACGTCGGGTTTTAGTTTATAGGAACGAAAAATTCCAAGTAAAAGCCTTTTACTGGTTTGAAAAAGCTGCCAAGCAAGGCTATGCCCCGGCGCAGGACGCCTTGTCCGAATCTTACTTTTATACATTAGGGTGTGAAGAGAACGAACCAAAAGCACTGTATTGGTGCGAAAAGGCAGCGGAGCAAAATTACCTCCCCGCATTGGAAACCTGTCACACTATGTATGAAAATGGTTTTGGCTGCACGGCGGACCCCCAAAAAGCCGCCTATTGGAAAGAACGCTACAAGCAGGAACTGGCCGCGCACCCGGAATGGAAATCACGGAAGTTTACCACCCACACCAGAAAAGCGGTCATGGAGGATTACAACAAATATGGTGTGATCCCGACCCTGCCCAAGGCAGCAAAGGCAACATCAAAGCCGGAGGAAAAACCGGCTCCTGCGTCTGCCCCGGCAGCAAAGCCGATAAAAAAGCCGGCGCCAAAGCCGGAGAAAAGACCGACCCCGGCAGCAAAGCCGGTAAAAAAGACTGCGCCGACCCCGCCACCAAAGCCAAAGCCGGTATCCAAACCGGCATATACTACGGAAATTAAAACGGATGAAATAGGCATTGACGGTATGTTTGAATTTTTGGATGCGGACAACCATTACAAAAACGGAAACTATGCGGAGGCCTACCGGCTGATGGAGCGTGCCGCCGAAGCCGGCAATAAAAAAGCGCTGTTTGCCTTTGCCACCATGCACGAAAACGGCAAGGGCTGTCCTGTCGATGAAAAAAAGGCGCTGTATTGGTACGAGAAAGCGGCAAAGCTAAATGACCGCGCCGCACAATTTCGATGCGGATGGTTTTATTTTAAAGGGATCGGCTGTCAAAAAGATGAGCAGAAAGCGATTTTCTGGATGGAAAAGTCTGCAGAACAGGGATATGCCGATGCGCAATTTGTGTGCGGCGTAATGTATTTTAACGGCAACGGCTGCACTGCAAACCCCGAAAAAGGCATTGCGTGGGTGAAAAAGGCCGCAGCGCAAAATCATCCGGATGCGATCAGGCAGCTTAAAAAGCTGTATCCTTGATTCACGCCGGAACCGCTGCTGACAAAAATGATATGTTCGTGACCCAGGCTCTCAATAACGGGTATTTTTTGAGCCTCCTATACCGGTAAACAAAAAAGACCATACGGCAGACTGTCAAAGCCTGTTGTATGGTCTTTCTGTTACTACCGCTTGAGGGCTAATTACCGTTTTTAATAATTCCCAAGCAAGCGCTTAAAATTGCGGTCATTTTTTGCTTTCACCCGCAAAATGTGATATAACAAAGTAAGCGCAAGCCCGCACTATGTCAAAAAGCAGGGAGGATATATGGAGGCTATCGATTTCTTAACATATTCAGCAGCCGAACCCATGACTATTCTGCGCAGAAAGTTTAATAGCGGAGAAAGCCTTAAAAAAGCCACTCCTTTAAGCATACCTGCAAGCGAAGCTTTGGTGGATATTGCTTATTTGCGTTTCGTTATTGAAAATGCGTATAGTGGATATGCATATAATAGCAAAGCATTGTTTGATAATGCCTTTATCGCGATCGAAAGTAAAATAAAAAACAGCACTGGCTATATTGCTGTAAATAATTTTATTGATTTGATTGCCGATAAATTGTCTTTCATCTGTGATGGGCATTTGAGTTTGACTACCCAAACATACGGAAGAGGTTTTTACAAAAAGCTGCAAACCTATGTAGCCGACATTACGGTCAAAAAAGAAAACAATAATTATATTTGCGTTGAAACCGGAAAAATTGTTGAGTTCAGCGATGATATCTCGGCATTTCCAACCATACCAAACGGCAGGCAAGCACAATTTATTTTGGGTATCCGCAGTAAAGATCCAATAGAGGAAATAGCTGTTACAGTTGATTCGATAAAAAAAACAATACCTGTGCATAAAATTGCAAGCACAGCGGCAGGAAAAGAAATCCCGATTGAAGAACAATATATCGGTGATACTGCAATTATTTCCTGTTCTTCTTTTGTTGGCAATACCGATGATTGCGCCGATTCTTTTTTCAAAATCGGGAAAAAGTGCCGCGCCTATAATCATGTTATTTGGGATCTGTCAAATAATCTTGGTGGAAATTCCGCTCTTGCGGAGCATTTCCTGAAAGGGCTAAACGGAGGGTGTGTCGATTCGAGCAAAATCCTCGAATTGCGATCTGCCCTTGTCTATGCAAAAGAATGCGGAGAGATCAGCGATATTCCATATCACTTCACCTGTAAAAACAGCGCCCCGGAACAATACGATAATTTATACACCGGAACACTTCATGTTATTATGAATGATAGCGTGGCATCGTCCGCAGAAAGCGCTGTCATAATGGCTAAGTCTTTGCCCAATGTTATACTTTATGGGTGTAACTCAATGGGAATTGGCAGATTCGGCGATTTGTGTATCTATTATCTGCCCCATTCTCAAATTACTGTATGGTGTCCCCAAAAAGTGTTTGACAACACAATAGAAGAAACTGTCGGCTGCGCTCCCGATATATGGATAGACAGCAGCGACACAATTGGAGTAGTTTTTAAGCACATAAGCCACAAGTGATTTATAGTTACGCTTTTCCAACCACTAAATGTCGATAAGAAGGGAATGCCATATGTTCATAAACAGGTAAAACGATGGGCTAAACAACATTTGCGGCAAACAAGTAGCAAAGTATCGCAAGAAAATGAAGCTCTCTTGCCGCCTGCTCGCGGATGCCCTACAGCTTTTGGGCTTAAATTTGGATAAAAAGCCATTCAGCGCATTGAATGCGGAAAAAGATTTGTAACAGATATCGAATTGGTCTACTTTTCAAAGCTTCTAAATGTGACCTATGAGGCATTGCCAAATGATGGCGAAATGCCGGGTAGAGTTTAAACCTCAAAGCTAAGCCCGATATGCGCCCTTTTATTGACAAAAGCTAAGTTTTCAAATACAATAATATTATGAAATATACACTATTATCATAATTGTACCATAAGGAGGCTGTCTAATCATGAAAAAGTCGCTGTTAAGGGCGCTATCTGCACTTTTACTGCTGATCGCTGTCGTTTTTTGCGGTTGTATAATAGTTATACCGGATTCTGACTCGATCGGTGAATCAAAGACATTTGAGGCGGATGGCATAACCCTTCTTCTGACCGACCGCTTTGTTGAACAGGAAAGCGAAGTCGGCTTCGATGCCTATTATGTGTCGGATTTTTGCGGTGTGATGGTTTTGAAAGAGGAATTCACACTTAAGGAGGGTCTATCAGAAAAGCCGCTTTCGGAATACATCGAAGGCGTCATTGAAAACAACGGACACACGAATATAGAACCTCAAAATAAAGACGGGCTTTGGTTTTATGTAAAGGATAATGATGATACTCGCATATATTCCTATTCTTACAAGGGGTCGGATGCTTTCTTTATCGTTCAGTTTGCGTGTTATCTGGCCGATATAGAGGCGCTGGAGGACATAATCCACCTGTGGGCGCAGGCTGTAGAGGTAGAATGAGCTTTTAAAACGACCGAACTTGCACTCAAAAGCAGGTTCGGTGTTTTTTTGCTTACCTTATATAAAAAGCTCCGCCCTGCCCACGGCCTTTAATACGAGCGGCTCCACGCTCTCTGAACAAATGCAAACCTGGTGACCATCTATCTTTAAAAAGCTTAAAAACCATGCTTTGCCGTTTATAATGTGCTCCCCATCGATGATCGGCAGCACCTCAAAGCTTGCCGGGTGAAGCGTAAAACCAAGCCCCGTGGCCTTCATCACGCTTTCCTTTGCAGTCCATATCTTATAAAACGCGGCGGCTTCACCTCTGCCCAAAAGCCATGCGTTTTCAGCCTCAGTAAAATACCTTGTGGCTACTTTTTTTGGAGTTTTCCCTATTTTTTCGATATCAACGCCTATCTTTGCGCTTGAAACGCAAAGAGCAACATAGTCCCCTGAGTGGGAGAGGTTAAAAAAGGGTCCGTTTTTAAGCTCGGGCTTGCCGTGCTTTCCAAAATACAGGTGCTCGTGGTAGTTTTTACCCAAAACAGCACGCATTAGCACCCCCCCCGCAAGGCATGCGGCACGGTCTTTTTGTCTTATGCAGCGTTCCATCTGCGCCCGCCGCTCATGCGTAAGCAGGTGCGCCGCATCTATATCCATGAATTCAGCTATATTACAATAAAAAAGCTCCATATTAAGAGCATATCAAAGTGCAGCTGAAAACGCAAGAAGGCTTAAGGTGCTAAGGAATGTTTGAGTTGGTTTTTAAAAGCTTCTCCCCGCTTCTTTTTTAAAATACGCTCAAAAAAAGAAAAAACTTAACATTTTTCGCTAAAAACACTTGAAAAAAATAAGCTCAGGTAATATAATTTTCAATATATAAAGGAGGTATAATCCATGCCGGCACTAATGAAGCTTAAAGCCGCACTCACAAAGCTCCCCACGGCTGAGAGAAAAGTTGCGAATTTTATAATTGAAAGCCCTAAAAAAGCATCGCTTATGGTCATGAATGAAATAGCCGAAGCTGCCGATGTCAGTATACCTTCGGTGACAAGGCTTGCAAGAAAGCTGGGATACAGCGGATTTTTGGAATTTCGCGTGGCGCTTGCGTCAAGCCTTGATACGGCAGGTAAGGCCTATGATGAAGCGCCATTGCTTGCAAACGACAGCGATGAAATTTTTGTCGAAAAGCTTATGAAAAGCGGTGCGCGCTGCATTGAGGATACTTTGCGGGTACTGGATACAAAAAAGCTATCACAGCTTTCACTTGATATAAGAAGTGGTAAAAGACTGCTGTTTATAGGTAAAGGGCAATCGGGATATCTGGCAAAACTCGCGGCCTCATTATTGCTTGAACACGGCTATGACGCACAGGCGCTTACAGACCCGCAGCTTATGCTAAAAAAAGCTGAGCAATTAAGCGAAAATAGCATTCTCATAGCTATTTGTCGTACAGGCGTCACAAAATGCGTGCTTGAAAGCATAAGAGCTGCAAGCCGTAAAAATGCCGCCTGCATTATGATAAGCAACAGCGTTACCTCTCCGGTATCCGCGCTTTGCCGCTATTACTTTTGCAGCGCTCGAATGAGCGACATATACGAGATTGCAGGAACTGAAAGCAATATCGCTCAGTACATGCTGCTTATGGCTCTAATTTATACCGTTACACGCGCAAAAGCCGGCCAAAGCTGATAAAAAGCCGCCTTTTCAGGCCGGGAGCGGCCGCAGCCGGGGACGGCCGCATGAAAATCCTTTCAACCGGATCGAACATATATATCGGCTTATTTTGTCGCAGTTCCGTTTAGATCAAGACCATCGCTTACATTCTTAATAAGCTGTCTATAGCCGGCAGCACCTATCATAGCCGCGTTATCCGAGCAATAACGCATATCGGGGCAGTAGAATTCCATCCCACCTGCGTGCGCGGCCTTTTTCATTTGCTCCCTCAGCGCCATATTTCCTGATACCCCTCCTGCTATCGCTATGCTTTTCAGCCCATGGCGATTTGCCGCGGCTACAGTCTTATTCACCAGCACATTTACGACCGTCTCCTGAAACGATGCGGCCACATCCGCAAGATTTATTGTTTCTCCCCGCTGCTTTTTGCTATGTATCAGGTTTATAACTGCCGTTTTAAGACCTGAAAAACTGAAATCATAACTGGGTGATTCATTAAACGCGCTGTGAAAACGGTATTTTCCGCTTTCGCCGGTGCTCGCAAGCCGCTCCAGCTGCGGCCCTCCCGGATATGGAAGCCCCATTACGCGAGCCACCTTATCAAACGCCTCGCCTGCCGCATCATCTACGGTACGGCCAAGCTCCTCATATTCACAATAATCCCGAACTATCACTATATTGCTATGTCCGCCCGAGGCCACAAGGCATACATAAGGAGGTTTTATATCAGGATGGCTTATATAGTTTGCCGCGATATGGCCATGGATATGATTTACTCCCGTAATGGGTATTTTAAGCCCCAAGGCAAGCCCTTTAGCATAGCTTATGCCCACAAGGAGAGCTCCAATAAGCCCCGGATGGCTCGTCACGGCTATGGCATTTATATCCTCGATGGTAACACCTGCGCTTGACAGCGCCTCGCGCACAACACCGCCTATGCGTTCCACGTGGCTTCTTGAGGCGATCTCCGGCACTACACCTCCAAATTCCCTGTGTATGGGAATCTGCGTGTGGATCACATTTGATAAGACGCCGGTTGGCGAATTTAAAACGGCTGCGCTCGTCTCATCGCATGAGGTCTCTATGGCAAGCAGCAAAAAACCCCCGCTTTTGAGCGAGTTCATTTTCCCCCGTATTGCTTCATTATATCTCATTTATACCTCATTTTCGGTTCAAAGTTTAAAAGCACATCAATGCCTGCTTTTTTAAGCATATCGTAAAGCATGGGAAGGGGAAGCCCCACAACGGTAAAATAACATCCTTCCACACCACAAACAAGCACCCCTCCAACGCCCTGTATGCCATAGGCGCCGGCCTTGTCCATTGGCTCACCGGTGGCTACATATGCTTTTATCTCGGCATCGGTAAGCTTTGAAAAGGTGACTCTTGTTGTGTCGTGGCGAATATCCGTAATATTGCCGCGCATCACGCATATTCCGGTATAGACAGTATGCGTGCGGCCGGAAAGCAGTCTTAAAATGCGGCAGGCATCGGCTTCATCGCGGGGTTTCCCGATTATTTTGCCATCTATTTCGACTATTGTATCACAGCCCACAACACAGCAGTCGCCTTTATCCTTTTGCTGCTCAAAAACGGAGTTTGCCTTAAAAAAAGCAAGCTGCTCCACAAATTCACCCGGGGGCAAAAGCGGCGCATCCTCATCGGCAAGGCTTGGTATTACCTCGTATTTTAGGCCTATCATTGAAAAAAGCTCGCGTCTTCTTATGGACGCTGAGGCCAGTATAAGTCTTAAGTCGTTCATGCGAATATTCTCCGGTTTTAGTGTTGTTTTCGTTTTTTTTTCGAGGGCATCCGCCCTTGACCCATAAGCTTGTGGGGATTGAGCAAAAAATAAAGCCTTGGATTAAGAGCGAAACTTTAGCGTTTTGCACAAAGCAGCGCAAAATAGCAGGTCAAGGACGGCGAGTCCTTGTGGGAGCTCAAGGGTGAAACCCTCAAAGAAAGGGGCTCAGGGGCAAAGCCCCTGAGAAAATCCCTAAATCAAGCGCTATTTCTCGCTTAAGATCACACCCCGTATGCCAAATACCGTCATAAAACGACCGCTGCCCGGCTCAGGCTCGGGTTCCTCGGTAGGCTCCGGCTCTTCGGTAGGCTCGGGTTCTTCGGTAGGCATAGGCTCCTGAGTAGGCTCCTCTGTAGGTTCCTCCGTGGGCTCCTGCGTAGGCTCCTCTGTAGGTTCCTCCGTGGGCTCCTCTGTGGGCTCCTCTGTAGGTTCCTCCGTGGGCTCCTCTGTAGGCGTAGGCACGAAAGGATCCGTGGGTTCAGGCGTTAAAGTCGGCGTTGGCCTTGGATCTGCCGTGGGAGTACTCGTGGGTATGGGAGTATTAGTCGGCTTTGGCGTAACAGTCGGCTTTGGTGTATTCGTGGGATCAGGCTGTACTCCGCCTGTAGGCACGGTTATAGCGCCACCTCCCTGCGGAGTTCTTGCCGGGCCTTCATCGCCGGAATGCGTAGGCCTTGTTATTGGGGCGGGCGTACCGTCAAGCCTGCCTGTAGGCGTTGGCTTTTGTGCAGGTCCTCCGGGCGTTTGAACCGGATCATCGCCCTTTGGGTACTGCGTAGCATATGGGTCTTTTGTGCCCTGCACGCTTTCCACATAATTGCACCTTATAACGCGAAGCCAACCTTCGGATTCATATGTCACAATCAAAAGCTCATGCAGCCCATTTGCGGAATCGATTATTCTGGCTATGTTTGACGCATTTACTACATTATTAGCTTCAACCGAGTATATCGCCTCTGTGCTGTCATGAAAAAGCATTACTATGCGGTCGCCAAGGCTCAGGCGCTCGGCTCCATAAAGGTTGTTATCAGGAGCATCGCCGCGGTAGCAGGCTATCACACAAAGCGCATCGCCATCTCCGGGGTAGCCATATTTTGTATATCTTGCCGCTCCATAGCGCATATTAAGGCTTGTTGCGCCGTCAAGCACATACATTTCTCTACCAAGACGCGCGATAAGCATCTTACAGAGCACATCGGCTTTTTCCTGTGTCGGATCATATTCATCGAAAAAGAGGGCGCTCTCACTGTTATAGTTATACCCCTCTGCCGTATTTTGCAAACCATGATCGAGCGTTATAGTGCCCAAAATTTCGTTGCGTACCTCATTTCTGCTATTAGCGGTAAGTCTTACTATGGCAAAAGTAATAACGCCAAAAGCTATCAGCGCTATTGCTACGATCATCAATACGCGTGTAATGTCAACGGATTTATTCTTTACGTTTTCCATAGGGTTCTCCAATCGGAATTTTTGCACAAAGAGCACATATACCATTATATCAAAAACATGATAGCTTTCAACATACAAATATGCATTTTCTCATATAACTGTATCAATAAATGCCGTTTCCCCGGCATACGTAAAATGAAAGGTTCCGTATGATAGACATATTCAGCACAGCGGTCGTGCTCCTTCTTATATTTTCGGGCATATACTTTACATTTAAGTCGGGCTTTGTTCAATTTCGGGCGCTTTTTAAAAAAAGAGCAAAGAAAGCCTTAAAAAATGGGGGCACATCTCCTGTAAGCGCCATGCTCACGGCTCTTGGGGGCTCCATAGGTACAGCCAATATAGCGGGAGTAGCGGCGGCGATAGCCATAGGAGGTCCGGGGGCTGTATTTTGGATGTGGATAAGCGGCCTTTTGGGTATGGCTACAAAATACGCGGAAGTCACAACAGCCATGCGCTTTCGTATAACGGATGAAACAGGGAAAAAGCAGGGCGGCATCATGTACTGCATAACAAAAGGACTTAATAAAAGGCTTCCTGCCCAGCTTTTTTCTATATTCTGCATACTTGGGGCAATACTTGGCGGGGGACTTGTTCAAAGCAACACCATAGCAGCCTCAGCCGTCACGCTCCACTTTGGACTTCCCTCGCTGCCATTTATATTAAGCGCCGCTACAGCAGTACTCTGCGGCGTTACCGTGCTCCAAGGCGCAGGGCGGATATTCAAAGCGGCAACATTTCTTGTACCCATAGCGGGCGGGCTTTATGCCATTGCTTCCATAGCTGTGCTCATAAACGGAAGCGGTCTTATAGGAGAGGCTTTTGCTTCCATATTTAAAGGCGCTTTCGGACTTGACGCTGCTATAGGCGGAGGCTTTTACGGTATGCTGAATAGTATGCGGACGGGTATGCGCAAGGGCACCTTTTCAAATGAGGCCGGTATAGGTTCCGCGCCCATCGCCCACGCAAGCGTTGACAGCAATGACAGTGAGGGTCAAGGCTACATGGGTGTCATTGAAGTCTTTATCGATACGATAGTAATTTGCACGCTTACTGCGCTTGTTATATTGGTATCGGGTATTGCCATTCCATTTGGTGATACGGACGTAAACGGCATGCAGATGGCAGCAGATGCTTTCTCGGGCACGCTTGGCGCCGGGCTTGCACCGATATTTCTGACCGTCTCCATATTCCTTTTCGCGTTCACATCAATAATAAGCTGGGGGCTTTACGGCGAGCGAGCTGCGCAGTTTTTATTGGGGAAGCGCGGAATATTACCTTACAGATATGCTTTACTTATCGCAACGGCGCTTGGCGGCATCGTACCGGTAGCCTTTGCTTGGGAAGTAGGCGAAATTTTAAACCTCCTTATGGCCACATTAAACATACCCGTTGTTTTGCTTTTATTCAAACGGGAATAATCCATATTTTTTATTTAAAAAGCGTTTTAAAAGGGGTATCATCCCTGTACTTTTTTTACAAAGATGTTACCCCCGCTAAAAACCCGCCGCATTAAACTGCCTTAAAAACCAAGCGCAAAAAGGAGCCATTTAAAGCGGATCCATGGGGCTTTTAAAAGCGCCTCGGCCGCCCCGTTCCGGCAAAACATCAAGCATGAAGCTTATGCCGTATTTATTTCATGCACGCTTACCCTCTTACCGGATATATCCGGTCACTTCTAAGAAATGAGGTATTGATCCTTTAGATAACCGGCTAAGACCTCTTTAATCATATCTAAAACTTTGATTCCATATTCAGGCATGGAGTCTGTGGAAACACGAACATAAGTATCGCCATCAAAAAACTTGCATACGGTCACAGCGCCGTCCACACTTGCCGGGTTTCTAATGTTATTCCAGTCTGAAAGATCGTAGCTTTCAATGATCGCCATGCACTTTTCGGCTGCGCTATAAGGAACGGTATAGCTTGTACAAATTTTCTCACCTGCTGCATTCTCCTTATATTCGTCAATCTGTACTTTTGATATATCGGCTATTGTCGTAAGTACAAGCTCGTAATATCCGTCAGCTCCGACCGCTGCCTTTACCGCAGTATAGTAATCCACCAGCATAACGCCTTTTTTAACTTTGGGCACATAAGGCATGGAATTTTTGGATATACATTCAAGCGTCACATCGTGCTCAGGCATAATAAAGCAGATAATAAAACCTTTTTGATCATCAAATTTTGGATTTACAGGCTCACCGTCAAGATAGAAAGCATAGTCCGTATCTGTTGCGATCAGGCTATAATACAATGTTACTTTCCGGCCGGCTCTATATGAATCCTTAGCGCCGGTATAATGAAATTTTTGGCCGCAATAATCCACATTATATTTATTCCCCAAGCAGCCTGTCAGAAAAAGCATAGTCATAATATTAAGTGTAAAACAAATTACCGCTATAATAATTTTGGAATTTTTTAATATCGCCATTTTTATACCATTTCTCCTTCAGGCCGTCAGCCTTGCCATGGCAAAAACGACTCGCTGTTTTCATTTATAAATTCCACGCATAATTTTAAAAGCTCATCTCGCGCCTCATCATAGTTTTCAGGGTAAAGCGTACCCATAGCTGAAATATGTTCCGAGCCGGCATAAGAAAGAGCAATTTGGAACCATTCCCTTTCAAGGTAGTTTTGAGCAGTTCTCTCCCAGCCGTTCCAAGCCGGGATATCGTACTTACAAACGATGGAATGTACCTCGTCAAAGGGGAATTTTTCGCAATATCCATAGAAAAAATATTCCGGATCATTCCCCCATATCTCATAGCCTTTTATATGTATATCCAGCCTGATAAGTCCATCAGCCTGAGTATTTGCCGAGAATTTAAACGTTCGGTACCCAAAGCCCTCCTCGCCCGTGAATTTTATATACATATCCCTCAAGTCATCGGATAGCAGGGTCTTTGGATATGCATCGCCATAGGTAGATATTAATTCATCAAACAGAGCATAAATTTCGCTTTTTGCGCCGCTATATCCATTTGGATAGCTATTTGTGCCCTGAGCTTTAATAGTACTGCCGTTTGAAAGAGTCATAAGAAGCGAAAAGCCGTTGCCATCTAAAACATAATCGTTTGCTTTGTTAAATCCATCCCATTTGTCAAGGCGGTATTTTCCCGCTATCTCGCCAAGCCTTTTTAAAACAGGCTCATCCACCACCACATCCAGTATATAATTGCCTGCGTTAAGTTCCAGATATAAGTGAACACCGTCCTCTGTCTGGCGGGCGGAGTAAGAATATATATCCCAGGTTGACATGCCGTTATGGTTAAATGTAAAGCTTGTTATTTCCAATACCTCTATCTCCTCTGTCTCATCTTTAGGCTTCAAAGTCTTTGCCGGAAGCGGACATACCGTCTCACACCCGCATAAAACCAATAAAAATATGATGAACAAACCGGATAGCTGTTTTCTCATAATTAGCTAAAACCATCAAGCCCAGGGATCCTCAAAAGCGGGTATCCGAATGCCCATAAGGAGCGCCGGATAGTCCCAAAGATACCAGTTGTCGCCTTTTTGGCGAAGTGTGATTCCCCTTTTGGAGTCCGCCCCCGTTGTTTTTAAATAAAGGCGCATGTATCCCGGCTGGCAGTCCTGCGGCCTTGGATCGGGGTAAAATTTTAAGGTATATGGAATACTTGGAGTATAGTTGTTTTGCGGTGTAGCGCCCTCGCAGTACGCAAGCGGCAAATAGGGTTTATCTATGAACCTATCGCGTAAGAACTGCACCTCAGCATTGCTTAAAGGTCTGGGGCCGCGAAGGATATTGATAGCTTCCACGCCATCTTCCTTATTTTGAATGAACAGATTAAGAGCAGCTATAAACAGTGCGCATGTATTTTCAGGATTTAAAAGTCCAATTTGTGCAGCAGCCTCGAACTCATTTAATGATTTTGGCAGTGTATTGAATGTAACGCTCATCTTTTCCTCCTTAATGCGTTTTTGCCGATTTGATATTAAATATTTAATGCCGTCTTGTAAAAAACCGCTGTCAACATATTATCAACAGCGGTTTTATTAAAATGATTTATGCTGCCTTGTTTTTCACAGCGCCAATGATGTAAAGAACGGGAAGAACCAGTCCTATAAGCAGGCTTGCAACCGGAAATGCATCGCCGCCAACCACGGTGAGCACAGAGCCCGCAACGCAGAGAAGCGCTACGATAATGCCCCAAATGATACAGGTCTGAGCTTTTTCGGGTCTTTTTGCGTTTTTAACGCCAACAATGCCCGCGACAAGCTGAGCTATTGCACTTACAAGGCTCAAAATACCGGCCGCATAGAGCAGACCTAAGGATATCTCACCATCACTTATATAAGCAAGCGCTGCGATACCCAATATAGCGATAATTGCAAGGATGATTGATATGGCTCCACCGATGATCATCAATATGCCTGTTACCTTGAGAAATCCTGCTCCTTTTGCTTCCATTTTCTTTTCCTCCTAAAAATTTTATATTTTCAATTCGCCTTCTTAGCGAACTTGAAACGATAATTAAGCGCCCACAGGGCCGCCGCAGTATTCGCAGCACCCGTTTGCATCCAAAAGCGTCGTTGCACCGCATAGAGGGCAAATAACCGGTGTTCTCGGTTTATTGGCGGCAGCAATACTGTCTCTTGTTTCCTTTTGGATTTGCATCAGCGCATTTTTTATCTCCTTGCCCATGTCTTCATACTCCTTGTAATCGGGATGATTACGCGGATTAAAGCGCGCTGACATGGAACCATAACCGTCCGGCTCAACACATACACTGCTGCCATTCAGCTTAAAGCGCATGTCATCGAAATAGGGATGATTAACTCGGATAGTTACAAAGAAATCATAACGCCATGTATATCGGGGGGGATTGTAGCTGACTCTCTTACCATCCGAAAGCTCGCGCATCTCTTCATCACGATCCTCATCAATATTAAGATCACAACCCGTAACCTGTGAAAAGTCGATCACGTCAGGATTTTCTTTGTACATATCATTTGTTCTTACTATCATGAACTGGCGCTTATCCTCATCCAAAGCTACAAGCGCATTACGTCCCAGGGTGCGAGTAATATTAAACGCATCAACCTTTTTTTGGTTTTCTTGCCTATAGGCTAGCTGCGCCTTTATCTCATCCACCGTACTGTGGCGGCGGTCATCAAACCAAAATGACAGTTTTTTAGCGCAGTCCTTGCAAAGATTTCCGTCTTCAAGCTTGCGATTGCCAAGAAAACCGATCTTTTCGCCGCATGCGCTGCAGTATTTTTTATCAAATAATCCCATACGCTACCTCTAGATTTTTTAATCGTTCACAGCTGTTATGGATAAGCGTTTTAATCAGCCACATCAATGCTTGCAAGTATCGCCAGTACATCCGCATCGCTTAAGGTAATCGCATCATCGCCCGTTCCCAGCAAAATGGTTATCTGATATTTATGGTCGCCATCCTCAGTCCAGAGTATCGCAAGCGGAGCATCAAGGCTTGTTCCGGTAAAGCCGTTCCAGGTATAGCTTCCGGTGGTTATCGGATCTATATCCTCGGCATCATCATACCAATCCTTTGAAGGCGTTATATTTGTCGTATCCGGACCATAATGATTGATCTGAACATAAGGCTTAATGAGAATATCCCACTCAGTTTCGGCGCCCTTGCATATCTGTAAGGCGTCAGGGTCAGTTGCTCCCTCTTCATCGGAAAATACATCCATTACAGGAAATGCCTTCCATCCATCAGGCACAAGGGCGCTTACATTCCCCGCATCATAAACCTCACCGGTTATATCCTCCGGATTTTGAATTTCATTTCCCCCGGGCTCAGCCGGATCACAACCCGCAAAAATCGCAAAACACATTACCATTGCAAGCATAAGCGCAAATATTTTTTTCATAATAATTTTCCTCCAGATTTAAAGATAATTTACTTTTAATTAACAGTCCTACTATTGTATTTTAAAGCCGCATTGCGGGCAAAACCGAGCCCTGCCCGCTACGACAGTTCCACATTTGTTACAGCAGTTATGTCTGCACCTGTAAAGATTAAACAAAGTGTCGCCGGGCAGCCGGGAATGGCACTCTTTGCACATTATATCAGCCGCAGACGCCATCGCTCCGCAAAGCGCACACACCTTTGTATTTTTCATCACTTCTATTCCAAAGCCATATTGCCGCATGCTCTCAAGCCGGATTACTTCACTTATATCTGTCATCTTAAGTTCCTCCGTATCTTAAAAGCGCACCGCATTTTGGGCAGTATGTCTCACTTTTTGAGATAATAGCGCCACATTCCTGGCAAAAACGCGGGGGATCCTCCCAGGGGGAGCAATCAACACATTCTAAAACGTCGGCATTATACATGGCGTTGCACACCCATTTGCCGCAGCGAGTACACATGTTAAATCGCTCTTTACCTTCTCTTTCCCACGCCAGAGTCAGTTCTTCATCAGCAGTAAGCGCCCGAATTGGGTTTGTAGTACAAACAGCTGCTCCGGACAAATCGCAGAAGAAGCGGTATCTGCTGCCACCCGAATCGGCGATAACTCTATAACTTGGAATTTTGCGAACCTGATAGTCCAAAGAATAAGCCTCCCTTTTGGTAAATAATTAATCAGCTTGAGAAACTGAAATATTTATGTTATAATGAAACGTATCCATATTGCTAAAGAAAATGCTTTAGCACTGCCCGCAATGATATGCGGATGCGGCCTGAGCCAAGTGGATACTTTGCGAGTCATCTAAAGGTACCCCTTTATATTGCCGCTTTTTACGAAAAGTTTTGCCGACTCCTACGCATTAAGCGGCTGCTCACGTATCCAATTATATTGAGTTTCCGCGCGTTTGACACTACCCCAAGCTCCAATCGGAGTAGGTAAAACAAAAAATTTTTTTAATTTCTTTAAAAAAAGATAGGGAAAAGGGTAGGTCATACCCAAAAAGGAGGTACATCTTGAAAAAAGCGCTATCACTTTTCACTGCTCTGATATTTGTGCTTTTAATACTTACGAGCTGTAGAGCAGCTTCTTTGCTTGACAAAAATAATCCGGTAATGCTCACCATGTGGCACGTTTATGGCGAGCAGGCCGATTCGCCCATGAATCGACTTATAGAGGAATTTAACCAAACAGTCGGACGAGATCAGGGAATCATAATAAATGTAACGGTCATGACCAATACATCACAGATCGGAAATCAGCTTCTTAAGGCGCAGTCCGACGTTCTTGGCGCGCCCGAGATGCCGGATCTTTTTTTCTGCCACAACAACAACGCCGATGACCTTGGCGCTTCAAACCTCATAAACTGGAACGATGTCTTTAGTAAGGAGGAGCTGGACGGTTATGTGGAGGAATTTATTGAAGACGGTATTGTTGACGATAGGCTGGTGGTCTTTCCCGTTTCAAAGTCCACACATTTGCTTTTTATCAATGGAACGCAGTTTGACCGCTTTTGTGCCGAAACGGGCGTAACATACGATCACCTCTCCACTTGGGATGGTTTTTTTGATGTTGCCGCCGGATTTTACACATGGTCAGGAGGCAAGCCCTTCTGCGCGTTTGACTATCTTTTGCGCGCCATTGAGCTTATATTAGAAGCGGAGGGCGAAACTTCCTATATGACTGAGGACGGTTGGTATGATTTTGATAATCCGGCCGTTAAAGAAGTGTGGATGAAGTTTGCAAAAGCGCTTTGCCAAGGCCATATTGTCGTATCCGATCTTTATTCCAATACACAGGTCATGACCGGTGAGGTAATAGCGGGCTGCGGCTCTTCAGCCGCTATCCTCTACTACAACGACACAGTTACCTACCCGGATAATACGACCGAGCCCATGAATCTGCAAATCCTTCCCATGCCTCAGATCGACCCATCAAATGGTCTTGTCACTCAGGCGGGGGTGGGGCTTTGCTCTTATAAAACTACAGAGCAAAAAGCAGAAGCAGCAGCGGTGTTTGCGCGTTGGTTTACCCAAAGCAGCCGTAATCTTGACTTTGTTACGCAAACGGGATATATGCCCGTTAGCAACGGCGCTTTTTATGCCATCGATGATCATTCCTTTGAAAAAGAATCATATAAAAGATTATACACCACACTAAAAGAAGTACGGGATACCTGCACCATGGTGAAAGAACCGATATACAGCGGATACTATGACAGAGTGCAAAAGCTATATGACGCGCTTCGTGCATCCCAGCATAAGCTTTTAAAACGGTACATTAGCGGTGAAAACGTGGAAGCGCTGGCGGAGGAGACATGGCGTTTATTTATGAATGTTGAATAAAGAAAGGTGCTCATATGCGCATTTTACAGGACATTGGCCGCTCAAAAAAAACGCTTCATGCAAAGCTGTTTATTTATATGTTAATACTTACGGCATTGCTGCTTTTGGCGATCTTTGCCGGGTTATTCTCTGTAGGGACGCTTGATAATACGCAAAAAGAAATACATGATACTCTCGATCTTCAAATGGAGTTTCTTTGCCAGGATATCGAAGACTATTTTTTAACGCTTGCCGTTACGGGGGTTCAGCTTTCAGAGGACGTAACCGAGCTTATCGAAGATTACCTTGAAAATCAGCATATAACGCTTAATGACCTGAACAACTCTGAAGCCGACATAAACGCTGTACAGGAAGCATTGTTTGAGCCGCTAAAGCAAAAACTATTGCAGACAGACTGCTCGGGAGCGTTTATCATGCTTGACGCTACGGTAAACAGCAAAATTGAAGGGGCGCAGCATTCAAAAAGCGGGCTTTATCTTCAAATAAGCGGCTTTGAATTTCCCGATACATCCATACTGCTTTTTAGGGGTAATTCGCAGATCAGCAAACATCACGGCGTTATGCCCCATAGAAAATGGCGGCTTGAGTTTGATGCAGCTTTGTTTCCAAATTATGATGAAGTGATATCCGGCGCAAAGCTGCCACTTGAGAGCTCATACAAAATCACCGACCTTTTTATACTTCCCGGCACTTCGGAGGAGGCGCTGCTTGTTGCCGTACCTCTTATAGGCGAAAACGGTATGGTTTATGGGATCTGCGGTTTTGAGATCAGCCAAAGCTATTTTAAAATCGAGCACGCGCAGCCGACAAAGCTGAGCCATCTGGCATGTATCATGGCAAAAGACGAAGGAGGCAAAATAGACCTGTCTAAAGGGCTGAACTGCGGAGTTTCGGGCGGATATTATCTTGAGCCGACAGGAGAGCTTTTATATAATAATTCGGAAAGCGGCTTATTAACCTTTGAAGGGGATCAGCTTTCCTATGTAGGCGTGATAAAAAAAGTCAAGCTTTGTCAGCAAAGCGATGACTTTCTGCTTGCCATCATGATACCAAGGTCGGACTACGCCAGCGAGGTTACGGATAATATAGTTCAGATCGCAATATTCATAGCGCTTCTTTTATTCTTCGGGATCATTTGCTGCCTTTATTTTACCCACAAGTTCCTATCTCCCATATTAAGTGGATTAAAGAGCATGAAGGGCGGTAATTTTAACGACATTGAGAAAACAAACGTACCCGAAATAGACGACCTGTTTGATTTTCTTGCCAAAAAGGACAGAGAACACGAAGCAGAATTAAGGCAGCTTGAAGATAAAAACAGGGATGTTGAAAATGAATACGCAAAGGCACAGACCAAGATAGCGCAGCTTGCAGATAAAAAGAGCGATCAGATAGATATGGACATTTATAAAATGTTTTTAAAAAATCTACACACGCTCACGCCCAGGGAAAGAGAAATTTTTGATTATTATTTACAGGGAAAAAACGCTAAGGAAATACATGCTCATATCGGTGTAAGCGAAAATACCGTAAAATTCCACAATAAGAATATTTACAGTAAACTTGGAGTATCCTCACGCAAGCAGCTTCTTCAATACGCAAAGCTCATGAGTAAACAGGAGGATGAAACCTTAAAGGATTGATGTCGTTTTACATATAAAGCCTTTACTGATTTATAAATTTTATTGTTGTCGCCCCTGCCCACAGTATTGCCTGTGGGCTTTTCGCAGGTCTCTTGGGGAGGTAAGGCTTTCAAATAAAAAAGAGCTTTTAAAAAAGCCCTAAAACACTATTTTCCTATTATATCAAGCGCCAGCCTGTATGCGTCATTTTTGGGTATGCCCATAAGCCTCGCCGCTTCCTTCGCGGCGTCCCTGGCGCTATAGCCCGAGTCAAGAAGCCGCCTTAGAAGCATATCAATATCCTCCGTACCCGTCAGCTCCTCATCCTTTGCCCCAGCAACCACAAGTACACATTCACCCTTTGGCGGCTGAGCGGAAAATTTCTCATAAAGGCTTTTCAGCGTGCCCGAAACTACGCTCTCGTGAAGCTTTGTGATCTCCCGTACAAGAGAGGCGTCTCTGTCGCCTAAAAGCTCGTACAGCTCAAGCATAAGTGCGGCGACCCTTAAAGGACTTTCGTAAAAAATAAGGCAGCATTCATCAAACCGAAGCGCATTTATGCGTTTTTTTCTTGCCCCATTGTCACGCGGAAGAAAGCCCTCAAAACGGTATGTATCAGAAAGCCCGGAAAGCACATGCGCGGTGGCGGCAGCGCTCGCGCCCGGTATCACCGTGTAGAAAACGCCCTTTTTTACACATTCCTCGATGAGTATTCGTCCGGGGTCGGATATTCCGGGCATTCCGGCATCGCTCACATAGACTATCACATAACCTGCCGCTATCTTTTCCGCTATCTCCGCTCCACGGATACGCTCGTTATGCTCGTGACAGCTTATTATGGGCTTTTTAATGCCGTAATGGTTCAAAAGCTTAAGCGTATTTCTGGTATCCTCCGCATAGATGGCGTCTGCGCAAAAAAGCAGCGATAAAGCCCTCAGCGTGATATCGCCAAGATTACCTATCGGTGTGGCGCATAGATAAAGCCCGGGCGAAATGTCCTTATTTGGCAGTTCTATCATCATTTAAGCTACTCCAAAAACTTATTACGACCATAGCTTTGGCATGGCGAAAGTTTCCTTTCTTGTGGGAATGGGCAACCGTAAGGGCGCAAAGGCCGCAAAACACGGTTTGAAAACCTGTTTTCAAACTTCTTCCTCAAGCTCAAAATCAAACGGCGGCAGCTCTTGTTCGCCGTTAAATATATAGGCAACGCAGTCTATCATGTTCGCTGTTCGGGTAACGCAGGCGGGATAGTAGCTCTCCTTCATAGCCGTGTTCATGGAGGGCATGAGTCCGTTGTCCCAGTTTGTAAGAAGAACCTCGGCCATATCGCCGTGAAGCCACATGAAAATGCCGGTATTTGGGGAATAATGCTTTAAAATGCGTCTGACGCGAAGCAGCCTCCCGCAGCGGGCTTCATCAAGAAATTCGGCGGCAGCGTCCGGCTCGGTGCTAAGAACCTCATATACCTTATTCATGTCCTCGGTTCCGGCGCCTATCACAAGCATCTCGGGACGGCTTCTGCGATAGCGCACGCCCTCAGTGTCATATACGCCTACGGGTCTTATCATTATGCTGCCTACGCTTACGCCTGTGCCGGAAAGCTTTAAAAACTGCCCCTGTATGAAGCATACCATCTCACGGCGCTGCTTGCGCTTTTCGCTCACGCCGCGGCCTTTAACGAACATGGCATGGCAGGTGGTGATATCGATGCCCCGGCAGTTTACCGAAAGCATACGCCTTGTTTCGTGCTTTCTTATGGGGTGCATGAGGCGCATCGCCTTAAGCTCCGCCTTTGTAAAGCCCTTTTTACGGTTATATTTAAAGCCCCCGGGGAAACGCTCATTAAGTATCGGGCGCATGTAGCCCTCTTCAAAAGTCTCATAAAAAGCGCGTTCCATTGGGTCGGCAAGAAAGCCGGCATAAATAAGCGCAACGGCAAATATGAAAAAGCCGCCAAGCACGACCCAGCCCTTTGTAATAGCGCCTGTGAACAGCCCCGCAACCACGGCAATAAGACCGATAAGCGCCAGCAGCATTGAAATATTGCTGTGCTTCTGCCTTTTTGCGGCGTGATAGTCAAGCTTTTTTTTCAGCTCGCTCGCGTTTTCATTATTACCCGGTATCAGATGATTCTTTTTCAATCAAATCCCTCCAAAGCGTTTATAATTTAGTTAGCCGATATTATTTTAAGCCAAGATTAATAACAATAGCGCCATACACGTTGAACATTATGCCAAAGGCGCATATCACGGCTTCTGCCGCGTTTAGCGTGAACTGCTTTTTTTGTATCAACGAGGTGGGTCCATCCACGCACTCAGGCGCAGGAATGGGCATATTTTCAAAAAGCTCCTTCTTTCTTCCAAGCAGGTATGTAAAGCATGCAAGGGGTATCATATCCACCGTATATCTTGCACCAAACTGCCAGCCGCCAAGCGTTTTATGAGCGCAGGTCGCTATGAGTATCCCTATAACGCATACGGTAGATACTATCATCGTGATATCCACCCGCTTTTTGACGATATCCCTTATAAAGGCAGCAAAGGTTATTATGAATATGGGGTTCGCTATAAACAGGAAGAAGCCGTTGAATATCGGGAATGTAAGCTGTCCGTTATCGTTAAATCCCACAAATGTGAGAAGAAGATTCTTAAGGTTTTGGGGTATATAGTGAAGCCCAAACTGCGGGTCGTTTAAAAATTCGGGAAGATAGTTATGCCCAAACTCAAATACGCTTCCGAATCTGGCATAGTTCAGCGCCATGTAGCCCGCACCTATGATGGCGGGTATTATAAGGCACTTCAGCTGTGAAAGAGAGGTAAGGAGGATGCTCCTAAAGTCTTTTTTGGGCTTATCTTTAAGATCACGCATGAGGAAAAAGACAAAAAGCACCGGGAATACAAACAGCGAAAAGGGTCTGCACCCTACAGCCAGCGCGACCATGGCATAGGCCGCTGCCCGCTTGTCCTTCAGGGAGAAGTATATGGCGAGCCACAAAAGCAGCATGTTTAAAAGCTGAGCCTGGAACCATACGCCGCCTACGGTGCTCATCCAAAGCGCGTTTGAGCCGAATACGATGAGCGAAGACAGGCACGCGGCGCTGATATTTTTAAAATTCACCATCAAAAGCACCTTATACACCACGATGGCGGTTATTATGGCATACAGCATCACCACTATATTATTCGGGGTATTATTTCCGAAAATAAAAGTGAGCGGCAGCATGACAAGCGTGGGCGTCGGAGGAAAAGATACATAGTATTTGCCTTCAAAGACAGCTATTTCAAGATATGAATAGTTCTGCCCAAGATCAAGCCTGCCGTCACGCCACGCAAGCGCCTGAAGCGTGTAGCTGTCCCAGCTGTTGTGGGCAAAAAGAGTGCCGCCAAATATATCGTGCATCAGAATATAGCCCAGTAAAACTATAACGATGAGCGCAATAAGCGTGGTGTCGATTCGTTTTTTTTCCATTAATTCCTCCTTAGCGCTTTTTCCTTGAGATAAACAGAAACTCCCTTAAATAATCATTATATCCTCTTATTCATCCAAGGTCAATATGAGGACTTGTTTTTTGGTTTTCAGTTACTTCCAAATAAAACGGACTTCCGCTCGCATGGGGTGACCGACCGTACACATTGAAGCTTCTCCTGCCAATACCATAAGGGGTGTTAACGCTTTCATTTGATAAAAGCCTTTGACAGACGATTTTGCAATATGCTAAGATATTTTATAATTATATTATGGAGGTATTTATCTTGATAGGTCCCGGACTTAAAAAATTTGCCGATGAAAACAACATGATATCCGGTCATGGCATGGCCTATGGCGACCTTCGCGGCTATGCGGTCACCCTCACCGAAGGCTCCGGATATAAGCGAATGGCAATAGCTGCTACCTTCCCGAATGAAGAAAAAAAGAGCGCGCTCAGAGCTTTTCTTGACTCAAGCGATCTTTCTCAATATCGTGTAAAAAGCATTGTGCTTACCGGTATATCGATCGATATAACTTTTTTGGATAACCCCGGCACTATGACTAAGATACGCGATTTTACCGACTGGCTTTTCCCGCAGCTTCAAAATTATGAGATAAGCGGCATCAGCACATGTGTAAAATGTAAAAAAAGCTTAAGCAGCAGCGATGGCTGGCGTTTGATTTCAGATGTGGCAGTGCCGCTTCATGACGCATGCTTTGAAAAATTAAGCGATGAGATCAGAAAAGAGGAAGCCCAAAGGCGAGAGGCTGCCGGAGGCTCTTATGTGAGCGGATTTATAGGCGGCCTTTTGGGCGCCCTTTTAGGAGCTGTTTTATGGGCTTTGGTGATGAGCGTTGGATATGTTGCGTCAATAATCGGTTACCTTATAGGATGGCTGGCAAACAAAGGCTACGATCTTCTTCGCGGAAAGCAGGGCCCCGGCAAAATTGCGATTATTGTCATAGTAACGATAATAGCCGTAATAATAGGCAGCTTTGGCAGCGATGTGATCGCTCTGATCTCCATGATAAACGGAGGCGAGCTTCCCGGCATAGGCTATGGGGACATACCAAATATCATATTCCTCATGCTAAGCGAAGATACAGCATATCTCACCGCCACGCTTATGAACCTTGGGCTTGGGCTTGTATTCGCGTTTTTGGGCGTGTTTACAATACTTAAAACAGCAAAGAAGCAGACCGGCAATAAAAAGATCAGAAATCTGTAATTTTAAAAACTAAAGGGCTGCCCTATAAAGCAGTCCTTTTAACATGTTTTTGGGATATTAATGCCCTAAAAAGCCATTTTACCGAAATACGGCCGTTTATACCCTTGTATGGGACTGATATATTACAAAAATTTCATACATTGGTTTTAAATCTCTTTCCAGAACACCCAAGAAAAAGCTGTCATAACACGCTGGAAAAGCAGTGTAAAATATGATATCATGAATATCAAAATCGCCTACGGGCTCAACAGGAGTTATCATGCTGATGGATAGCCGCGCTATAATGCGCAAAATGGAAGAGGAATTACGCTGTGAATACCAGATAGAGCTGCCCGAGGCCTCTGCCGCCCAGCTCCATAAATCGCTGTCAAATGCCGTGATGTACGCCATAAACGAAGATTGGCGACAAAGCCGCAGGCAGCACGAAAGCGTGCGCAGAGCCTACTACTTTTCGGCTGAATATCTTGTCGGCCGAATGATCTACAACAATCTGTTTTCACTTGGCATACTTGAGGACATAACGCGCTTTTTGCATGTAAGAGGCGCGGATATAAAAGAGCTTGAAAGCATCGAGGACATGGCGCTTGGAAACGGCGGCCTTGGCAGGCTTGCCGCGTGCTTCCTTGACAGCGCAGCTACACACGACCTGCCGCTTGACGGCTATGGCCTTAGATATAAATTCGGGCTTTTCAGACAGACCTTTAAAGGCGGCTTTCAGTGCGAGAAGGCCGACAACTGGACGCGCCTTGGCGACCCTTGGAGCCGCCGCAGGGATGATAAGGCGGTGAGGGTGCATTTTTTAGATCAGGATGTGATAGCCGTACCCTACGACATGCCGATAATCGGCTATAAAACCAGCAATATAGGCACTTTAAGGCTTTGGCAGGCCGAGCCCTTTGAGGAGTTTGACTTTGACCTCTTTAACTCTCAGGACTATGCCGCCTCGGTGCGTGAAAAAAACAGCGTTGAGGATATAACAAGGGTACTTTATCCAAACGACAGCACAGAGGCCGGAAAGAGGCTGCGCGTAAAGCAGCAGTATTTCCTGTCGTCCGCATCGCTGCAGGATATAGTAAGACGCTACAAGAGGGTTCGCGGAAACGATTTCTCGGGCTTTGCCGCGCATTGCGCCATACAGCTTAATGACACCCACCCCGCCCTTTCGATACCCGAGCTTATACGCCTTCTTATGGAGGAGGGAGTAAGCTTTAACGCGGCTTTAGCCACTGCAAAACAAGTGTTCTCATACACCAACCACACCATAATGAGCGAAGCCCTTGAAAAATGGGACATCGGACTGCTTAGAAGCGTTATTCCGGGCGTTGTGGACATAATCGAGCGCATAAACGCCATGCTCATAGCAGAGCTTATACAGCTTGGGGCGGACAGCTCCCGCATAGACCGTATGCGCATAATAGATGATGGCATAGTACACATGGCAAGGCTTTCAACATATGTCAGCTCCTATGTAAACGGCGTAGCTAAGATACATTCAAAGCTTTTAGCCGACAGCGTGCTTTCGGACTGGCATGACATATGGCCGGAGCGCTTTACCAACAAAACAAACGGCATCACCCAGAGGCGGTGGCTTGGGCTTTGCAATCCGGAGCTGACCTTGCTTATAGGAAAAAGGCTCGGCTCATACGATTTTCTTACCGACCTGTCAAAGCTGTCGCAGCTGAAAGCAAAGATCGATGATACCATGATAGCGGATTTTGAACGCATAAAGCTTCAGAAAAAGCGCCAGCTCTGCAGGGTCATAGCGGCCAAGGAGGGAACTGTTTTAAATCCCGGCTTTATATTTGATGTGCAGGTAAAGCGCATGCATGAATACAAGCGCCAGCTTATGAACGCATTTTCCATATACTACATATACAGGAAGCTTAAATCAGGCGAGCTTACCGACTTTTACCCCACCGCTTTCATATTCGGAGCAAAGGCCGCTCCCGGCTACTATCGGGCAAAGGGCGTTATAAAGTACATAAACGCGCTTTCCGAGCTTATAAACCATGACCCGGATGTAAATTCACGCATGCAGGTGGTGTTTGTATCAAACTACAATTGCTCCTATGCCGAGCACATCATTCCTGCCGCCGACATATCCGAACAGATATCGCCCGCTGGCACCGAGGCAAGCGGTACGGGCAATATGAAGCTCATGCTAAACGGAGCGGTGACGCTTGGCACCTATGATGGCGCGAATATAGAGATAGCGCAGGCTGCGGGGCTTGAAAATAACTACATATTCGGAGCCAAGGTGGAGGAGCTTTTGGGTATGCGATATGAGGCAAAGCGCATATACGACAGCGACCCTGATATACGCATGGTGGTGGATTCCCTTATAGACGGCACCTTCTCCGATGGCGGTACAGGCATGTTCCGTGAGCTTTACGATTCGCTCATATACGGCGCGAGCTGGCATATGCCGGATCATTATTACATACTGCTTGATTTCAGAAGCTATCTTGAAGCAAAGCTTCGGGCAAACAAAGACTATGCAAATAGGCCTGAATTTTTAAGGAAGTGCCTTATAAATGTCGCCTCGGCGGGACACTTTTCCTCCGACCGCACCGTAGCCGAATATGCCTCCGAGATATGGCGAATAGGTAAGCTTAGCTTTGATTGATTTAAAAAACAGCTTCACTGTGGCCGGCAGGGCGCAACTTTACGATATAAAAAACACGAACTTTTGCCCCTATATCCCCGCTTTGGATAACTTTTATACATAAACGCTGCTTTCTTCATTACAAAAGAGCCTCGAGGATTTCTTCGGGGCTCCTATACGTGTCATAAATCAATAAATTATTTAAACCGCCATTAAGCCATAGAAAGTCTTAATATGGCAAGCGCGTCAAGCGCAGTTACAATGCCGTTTCCATCCATATCAGCAGCGATAAAGCCCGCGCCATCAAGCACCAGCGCTCCAAGAGAATGCCGCAAAGCATAGAGCGCATCGATAGCGTTGACCTCGCCATCGCAGTTTGCATCACCGGGTATGATTTCTTCATCATTTATGGTGTAAAGCGCTGTAATCACGGTGTCGGAAATGATGGGCAAGCCGTCATAATCCCAACCGGTAAATACATATCCTTCAATAACCGGCGGCTCGGGGAATTCGGTTATTACGGTGTTCTCCAAAACTTCATAGCTTTCGATCTCATCTCCGTTTACGCCGTCAACAAATGTCACGGTATATGTGGGCTCCTGCTGGCCTATGGGAGTATAGCAAACCTCATCTACCCAGCCGCGATCTGCACCAGAGCTTTGGCTTATATCCTTTGTATATTCAAATGAAAATACATACCGTCCATCACTCGGTACGGTGTAGGTCATGGTGGTGTAGCTTACCTCGCCCGATATGGCGGGTATTTGGTTAACCTCAGCGCCGTTTACCTTAAAGCGCAGCTTATCATAGTTCATTTCGCTTGAAACCATCCAATCAAAGGACAATGTATCGCCCGCAGCGCAGTCCAGCGTCAGGGAAACAGCGGATACGCTGTTATCCTGCGTGTTGGTGCTTACGGCAGCTACTCTGCCCGGCGTTGTCGAAAGGTCTACCTCAAAGCCGGAGCTTTCAAACAAGAGCGTACCTCCCTCTACGTTCAAAGCATCGTTAAGAGTGGGCATGCCGAGCACCGTTACATCAACATATGCTGTATATGATTCCTGATTTATGAGATCCGTAGCATGACATTCTATCACGGTCTCGCCCTCGCTTACGCCCGTTATAATGGCGCTGCGCTTGTTGCCGGATACCGTAGCTATGCTCGGATCCCTGCTTATCCATTCAATCTCATAATTATTGGCGTTCTCAGGCACGCGAATCAGCGATACCTGACTGCCCGCGCCTGTGAATACCTCTGTCTCAGAAGGCTCGATGCTGATCCCGGTGAGCGGTATGGGCGCCGGCGGCTCGGAGCTGAATGAGATGCCTATGTATTTAAGGCCGTTTCCCTCGTCCGCAGGCGGATAGTATTCGCCATCGATCGGTTTTACGGTTATCGCGCCGCCGGGTTCTATATTGCAGCTGTTTCCGGTGAATACAACGGGAGCCAGCCAATTGTAGAGATTGGGCACGTCATAGTAAAGCGATGGATCATAGCCCTCCTGAAGAGTAAAGCCATATACGCCATCCTCATATGTTGGGTCATTTGCCGTAAGCGCTATTCTGAAATTCTTTGTAATGTCTGAAAGATTATCGCCCGTTGCCTGCTCTATGGCGGTGCGCGCGTTCATTGCGTTATTATAGGCGTCTATAATTTCCGAGAATATGCCGTTTCCATACTGCGTGAAGAGATACTGGCTATAGAGCGAGACCTGCGCGTAAAGCGCCAGTACATCGTTTATGCTTTGATTCCAATAATACATGCCCGCGCCATTGTGCATGGTATAGCTTTGGGTATACTCATGCTCAGCAGGGGGATTTAGATAATCCCCATTTTCGCTGAAATTATAATTCAGCCAGGACTGTATCCTCGAGCTTATGCTGCTTCCGGGATAACATATCTCCTCAGCGGCCGCACTCATGGATTCATTCAGCCATGTATCCATGCCTCCTGTACGGCTGTAATTTATAAGATGCTGATATTCATGCGACTGCACGCCAAAAGCATCCTCAATATGCGTGATGACTTCGCCTTCCGAGTTTGTATACTGAACTCCGGGATAGGTATCAAGGTGTATCATGGGAAGTCCGTTTGAATAAAAATCATAGGAGGAGAAATAGCCCGCCACATAGCTGCCGCCAAGGGTCCAGCCGCAATCTATGTTGTAGTACATAAGATGTACCTTTCCATCGCCCTGGTTTCCGTTCTCGTGGTCGCCGAAGGAGTAGTTCATAAGCGGATATTTGGCGTCAAATTCATCCGCCGCAACCTGCCCATAGGTGGGATCGATATCGTCAAGGGGATGGAAATTGCTGTTTTCCCCGGTAGGCGTCCATATATAGCAATATTCGCCCACGCCTATGCAGCTAAATTCCAACGATGAACTGCCGGGACTGTATGAGGATATGGTGAATATCTTTGTGTCGCCAAGCTGATAGGAAGTTTTTTCACCATGGGGCATGGCCTCTTTATCAAAGGGCACGTAGGGCATTTCGGCGTCCACATCCAGCCTGTAAAAATCCGGTTCATCAATGGGAGTATCCGAAAAAGAAGCGCTTCCCGCTACGGAATTTTCGATAAGACCGAACATATTGCCGGTAAATATGGAGCTTCCTGCCTCAAGAGGATTGTAGATCACCACATATTCACCGCTGTAGCCACCCTCGCCATCGGTATCCAAAACGAGTTCGCCGGTATTTATAAGCTTTTCTTCCGCTGCAAGGCTCGCGCCAAGAGACAGAGTCAAAAGCAGGGAAAGCGCTAAACACAAGGCTTTAGTGATTGAGCTTTGTTTCATATTATTACCTCCTTAAAAAAAATAAGGGCATGGAAATCCACGCCCAAGCTTTTATTTATGCTTCCTTTTTTGGTCTGAATATGGCGTTTAGGATAAATACAACGAGTATTATCACGCCGATGACCACAAATATGCCCGCCATGCCCTTAAGCATAATTGCTCCTGATTCGGCAAGCGTATCGTAACTAAGCTTTATCTCCATCTCAAATTCCTCTGTTTCGCCTTCTTCAGCCGTGATTTCTTCTTCAGCCGGAGCTGCTTCATATAATAACTGCCAATTCATATCACATACTCCTTAAATTCGGTCAAAATTCAATGCTCAGCCCAAAAGGCCTTCCACTATGGATATCACAAGTCCGCCCGCTATTACTGATGCAATCTGTCCGCTTACATTCGCGCCCGCGGCGTGCATGAGCAGGAAGTTATTGGGATCCTCCTTAAGACCCATCTTATGCACGACCCTTGAGGACATCGGGAATGCCGATATTCCCGCAGCGCCAATCATGGGGTTTATCTTGCTCCTGCTAAAGAGGTTCAAAAGCTTTGCAAAGAGCACACCTCCAATAGTATCGAACACAAAGGCAAAGAAGCCAAGGCCGATTATTACAAGCGTTTCAAGGCGAACAAAGCCCTCGGCGCGCATGCTGAACGCAACGGCTATGCCAAGCACAAGCGTTATAAGGTTTGCAAGCACATTCTGGGCGGTATCGCTAAGACTCTTTAGAACGCCGCATTCACGCAGGAGATTGCCGAACATGAGGAAGCCTACAAGCTCTGCCGATTTTGGAGCTACAGCGCCGGCAAGAACCGTCACGATTATGGGGAAGAGTATCCTTGTGAGCTTTGATACGGCGGCCGGCTTATAGGGCATGCGTATCCTGCGCTCTTTTTTTGTGGTCATCATGCGTATTACCGGCGGCTGAATTATCGGTACAAGCGCCATGTACGAATACGCGGCCACTATTATTGCTCCCGTATAGTTGGACTTAAAGTATTCTGCGACAAATATGGAGGTAGGTCCATCCGCAGCGCCTATTATCGAAATGGCAGCGGCATCCTCAAGCGCGAAGCCAAGAAGCCTTGCAAGAAGCAGCGTTATAAATATGCCAAGCTGCGCCGCTCCGCCAAACAAAAACAGCTTTGGATTTGAAAGAAGGGGTCCAAAGTCTATCATGGCGCCTATGCCGATAAAAAGAAGCAGCGGAAACAGCTCGTTTGCAATACCCGCGTTATAGAGCGTTTCAACGGCGTGCGCGCTTACAAAAGGAAGGTTTACAAGTATAGCGCCAAAGCCCATGGGAAGCAGCAGCGTAGGCTCCATCTCCTTCTTGATAGCAAGGTAAATGAGCACGCAACCTATGAGTATCATAACGCCCTGCTGCCATGAAAAATTGGCTACATTTGAAAACAGCCCCAAAAATTCCTGCAAAATCTCCACGATTTTTCTCCTAAACACTAAAAAATGAATATGAAATGCCAAATAAGATAACGCCTTTTTTTAGCACTTCATACCTATTTAGTTTATTATAAACTCGGCTTTAATGTCAAGCCCATAAGGAGCGGTTTTCAAATAAAGGTTTTTTAAAGTGTAATACCCGCATTCGGCATAAAAACAGGCGGAGGCAGGCAGAAAACATAAAGCTTTTGCCTTTTACCGCAGAAAATTACGGAAAAAAGTTTATTTTAAGGCCGGGTTAAGGCTCAAATAAAAATATGTCCTATGTCCCAAAAAAAATATAAATGTGCCCGAAGCGCTTGCCAATACTTCTTTGGTGTAATATAATGTAATGCGTAAAATAATACGGAGGAAATCTTGTTATGAGGCGTTATTTTTTTATTTTTCTTGCGGCGCTGATGCTCCTCATGCTTATCCCTTCGGGATGCGCTACACAGCAAAATCCCGGCGGCAATGGCGAAAACACCATTATACATGCCACAATTACTATGGAAAACGGCGGAGTGATCGAGCTGGAGCTTTATTATGACATAGCTCCGCAGACCGTTGCGAACTTTGTTGACCTTGCTCGTTCGGGCTTCTATGACGGTCTGACCTTCCATCGCATAAAAGAAGGCTTTATGATCCAGGGTGGCTGTCCGGACGGAAGCGGCAGCGGTCACCCGGGTTATAGTATTTTCGGTGAATTCACCGCCAACGGCTTTGAAAATAATCTCTCCCATACCGAAGGCGTTATTTCCATGGCAAGAGGCGAAAGTTTTAATTCCGCAGGCTCCCAGTTTTTTATAACGGATGCCGCTGCGGCTTATCTTGACGGAAAATATGCTGCCTTCGGCAGGGTAACAAGCGGTATGGATATCGTACATGAGATAGCAAAAACGCCATCGGCCGATATCACATACAAAGTAATAGGTGAGCAGCCAAGGATCCGCTCTATTACCATCGCCTAAGATTTTGAGCTTGGCGGCTTTACAAAATATCCAAGAGGCTAGACCTTAAAAAATGTAATTTTAAAGGCAGGCGGTATGACCCAAAAGGCCATACCGTTTTTTATAACCGATTTACGCCCCGAATCGATTTTAGCTATAAACCTTTTTGGTATTTAGCCGGATGCATGATGATTTGCCTTGGGATATTGAGCTGTTAGTTTGTAAAATCGCCTCTTTGCCCTGTTTTACCTACAATAGGCGCAAAAAGGCTTAAATTTTGCTAAACTCTATTGATGCGTCTTTCTTTAAAGCTTGTAAAAACAAGTCCTTTCCTATGAAAAAAAGCTTGACGCAAAAGTACAATCGTGCGATAATACCAAAAACGGAGCAAAGGACGGCCGCATAGCGTCAATATTGCATATGTAAAGCCCTTTCCGGTTAAATTTAAATTAAACCGCTTTTATCATAAAACTTATCTGGAGGATATTATGAATAACTATCTTGTACCGACCGTAATAGAGCAGAGTGGGCGCGGCGAGCGAGCCTTTGACATTTACTCACGCCTTTTAAAAGATCGTATAGTGTTCCTTGGCGATGAGGTAAACAGTATTACGGCAAACCTTGTAGTAGCGCAGCTTTTGTTTTTGGAATCCGAGGATCCTGACAGGGACATCTATTTTTATATAAACAGCCCCGGTGGCTCTATTTCCGATGGCCTTGCCATATATGATACCATGCAATATTTAAAATGCGAGGTATCCACCATATGCATAGGTATGGCAGCTTCTATGGGCGCGTTTCTTTTAGCGGCCGGTGCAAAGGGCAAGCGCTTTGCTCTTCCAAATGCCGAGATAATGATACACCAGCCGCTTGGCGGAGCAAAGGGTCAGGCCTCCGACATAAGTATTGCCGCAAAGCATATACTTCGTACAAAGGATCTTATGAATCGTATTTTATCCGAGCGTACAGGCCAGCCCATCGAGAGGATAGAGGCCGATACGGATCGCGACAACTTTATGACTTCTAAGGAAGCGCTTGATTACGGTATTATCGACAAAATAATACCCCCAAGAAGGTAATTAACACAATCTTTGACATACCATTTTTGAATAGGATATGCTATAATCAGACCGCAAGCGTAAGTTTTTGACAGATAGTACGCTTGCGGGCTTGTCTCTGCATTGAAAAAGTCTGAAAGGAATTTAATATATGGCAAAATATGATAAACCCCCCCAGAATGTAAGGTGTACATTTTGCGGAAAATCTCAGGATGAGGTCAGTAAAATAATAGCGGGACCCGATGTTTATATATGCAATGAGTGTGTGCTTGCGTGCATGGACATACTCGATGATATGGGGGATAAGCAGTCCTCCGCCACTTTAAAGCGCATGCTTAAGCCTGCGGATATAATGAAAACTTTGAGCGAATATGTAGTAGGTCAGGACGCGGCAAAAAAAGCGCTTGCCGTAGCGGTCTATAATCACTATAAGCGTGTATATTCGCCAAAGGCCAAAAAAAATGACCCGGGCGTAATACTTCAAAAGAGCAATATAATAATGCTTGGACCTACAGGCTGCGGAAAAACCTGGCTTGCTCAAACGCTTGCCAAGGTATTGGATGTGCCCTTTGCCACAGCCGATGCTACGGCGCTTACCGAAGCGGGCTATGTAGGCGATGATGTTGAAAACATACTCTTAAAGCTCATACAGGCGGCTAATTACGATATTGAAAAAGCGCAGTATGGAATAATTTACATAGACGAGATAGATAAGATAGCCAGAAAGAGCGAAAATGTATCCATAACCCGTGATGTTTCCGGCGAAGGCGTACAGCAGGCTCTGCTTAAAATAATAGAGGGCACCCTTGCCGCGGTGCCGCCGCTTGGCGGACGCAAGCACCCGCATCAGGAGTGCATGCTGATAGATACAGCCAATATACTTTTCATATGCGGCGGCGCGTTTGGCGGTATAGAGGAGATAATATCAAAGCGCGTTGGAACGAACGCCATGGGTTTCGGTGCGGATGTGAAGCCGCTTGCAAAAAACAATTCAAGCGAGCTTCTAAAGCAGATATTGCCTGAGGATCTGGTAAAATTCGGCCTTATTCCGGAGTTTACGGGAAGACTTCCCATCATCGTGACGCTTGAGCAATTAAGCGAAGAAGCGCTTATCAGGATATTGACCGAGCCAAGAAACGCGCTTGTACGTCAATATAAGCGCTTATTTGAGATGGACGGCGTTAAGCTTGAGTTTAAAGATGAAGCATTGATCGCGATAGCGCATGAGGCTATGGCCAGAAAAACCGGCGCGCGCGGACTTAGGGCGATAATGGAATCCATAATGCTCGACATAATGTTTGATATACCTTCAAACCCAAACATAGAGAGCTGCACTATAACCGCAGATGTGGTAAAAGGGATCGCTAAACCCATTATAATCGAGCGTGCGCTTTTAAGCGGCGAAAATGATGCTATGAGTATAATGTAGTTTAAATAAGCTGCTATGGGAGCTTTTAAAAGCTCCTTTTTATTTTTTCCGGCCGCTTGAAACGGCATTTACCTAAAACCTCGTTTATTAAATATCCTAATCAAAGATAATCTCATTATTAACAGGCTGATGTCTTTAAAAAAAAACGTAACATCCCATTTGGCTTTCTATGATACGGATACTTATAATCTTATATCAGGTAATTTTTACCATATAAAAATTTACCTGATTTTTTGCCAGCCTTCCTTGAAAAAAAACTTGAAAAATTGAGTTTTTTCTTATAAAATAGTGCTATTGAATTTATATGCGTGGTTTCAATATTCTCTGCTTACAAGATGTTGAAGCTCCATCAAAATTACGTCAATATGTTGATTTTAGACGGTATGCTTCGTGTAATACCAATATTATCTTCTTAGCGTATGCACCCGTATTTCTTTAATAGCAGCTGCTTTAAAGCTGCGGCATTAAAGCACCCGTAAGATTTTTTAAGATGAGGTATCAATTATGGAAAGCGCACAATCGGTCTGGCAAAGCGCTCTTTTGCTTATAAAGCCGGCCGTCACTGAGTTTAGCTATAAAAACTGGATATTAACACTTGAGCCGCTTATTATAATGAACGACACTTTGATTTTGGTGTCAGAAAAGGATTTATTTCGAGATACCATCATAGTGCAGGGCTATCTCGACCAAATCAGGCGTTGTGTTACGATGGCTGCCGGAAGACCGCTTGAAGTGAATATAGTGCTGAATAACGAAAGAGAGGCTTATATAAAAAAGCCTGAGAGTGAAAGCACTGTTTCAGGCTCTAAAAATACCCAGTTCAACCCAAAATATACGTTCGATACGTTTGTTGTAGGCGAATCGAACCGTTTTGCGTGCGCGGCGGCCAAGGCTGTAGCTCAAACCCCCGCTTTGGCATACAATCCTCTCTTTATATATGGCGGAGTAGGGCTTGGGAAAACACATCTTATGCATGCCATAGCCCATATGATGATCGAAAATAATCCAAATATAAAGATAATCTATACCACAATAGAAACGTTCATGAACGAGCTTATAGAAGCTATCCAAAACAGCCCAAATAACAGCGTGCAGTACGCAACAAAATTTAGGGAAAAATATAGAAGCGTAGATGTACTTATGATAGACGACATACAGTTTATATCCAGAAAAGAAGGTACTCAGCTTGAATTTTTCCATACTTTTAACGCGCTTAAGGAAAATAATAAGCAGATCATAATCACCTCAGACAAGCATCCAAGGGAGATCCACATGCTTGAGGAGCGTTTAAGAACGCGCTTTGAGTGGGGTATAATAGCAGACATACTGCCGCCGGATATTGAAACCAAGATAGCGATACTCAGGCGAAAAGCCACTCAGGACGGCATAGAGATAGGCGATGATGTGCTTTACTATCTTGCAGATAATAATACGAATGAGAACATAAGAGAGCTTGAGGGAGCGCTTAACAGGATAGTGGCGTTTTCAAACCTGCATGGAAAGCCTATAAATCTTTCGCTTGCTAAGCAGGCATTTAGGGATATGCTTCCAAGGGCTCCTCAAAGGGTAATAACTGCCGATGACATAAAAAAGGTCGTGTCGGAGCTTTACGGTATATCGCCCGGCGATCTTGCCTCATCCCGCCGTGATTCATCAATAGTAGTTCCGAGGCACATCTGCATATACCTCATGCGCAGCATGCTTAATATGCCCTTTGCCGACATAGGCGCTGCGCTTGGCAACAGGCATCACACCTCTATAATGCATTCCGTAAGCAAGATAGAAGAGGAGCTTAATAAAGGCTCAGCTGTTGCCGGCGTTATAAATGACCTTAAGCATAGGCTGGAGCATCTTTAAGTGAAAATTTTAAAGACTTGGTTTTCCACCTCTTTTTTTCACAATCAGGAAAACTTTAGCCTGAATAATTTCTGGATAATGTTGATATGTGGGTATTGAGGAAAGTAATCCTTGATTTCCCACATATTTATCAACAAAGTTTTTTTGAGGATTTATATGGTCTAAATCTCATTATCCACATTATTCACATTACTACTACTATTACTACTATAATAAAAGTAACTACTGCATTTATAAATGTAAATCCGCAATCCAATCACTCTATTTAATAACATAAACGAAAGGAACATCAGCGATGGAATTTAACGTAAATACTCAGGAGATAGCAGGAGCTATAAGCATAGCGCTTGGCGCAAAGCCATTAAAAAGCGTACTTCCCATACTCGAAGGAATATATATATCAGCGGATAATGATACGCTTACTGTGGTTTGTACGGATATGTCATTACGCATCGAGACTACCATACCCGCCGAAGTTAAAACTCCGGGTGCAGCGGTGCTTCCAAGTCAGGTCTTTTCAAACATGATAAGACGCATGCCGCAAAATGAGGTGAGCTTTAAAAGCGTGAAAAACAGCATGCTTGTGACCTCCGGCAAAGCAAAGAGCAATATTCAGATAACGCAGGCAGCAGATTATCCCATGATGCCCGAAATAGGCGAATTTACTACTATATCGATAAATGGCGGTGTATTCCGTGAAATGGTGCGTCAGACTACGTTTGCCGCTCAAAAGGATGAATCAAATCCCATGCTCTGCGGAATATTGGCCGATATTGACGGTGAAAATATCCGTCTTATCGCCCTTGACGGCTATAGAATGGCTATGCGTGAAGAACCGCTAAAGAATAGGGTAAAGCCAATAAGCATCGTACTTAGCTATAAATCGCTTGAGGCTATAGCAAAGCTCATTACCGATGAAGAGAGCGACATTGAGCTTAAAATATCCGGCAAATATGTGCTTGCCGAATTCTCGGGTACAAAACTTGTTGCAAGGCTGCTTGATACCAGGTTTATAAAGTATGAAAGCGTTATAAGCAGCAGCTACCGCACGCATCTTGTAATAAATCGTGAAGAGATGCTTTCCGCCGTGGCAAGAGCTAATGTTTTTCTCTTTGAGGGTAAGAATGATGTTGTTCGTATGCTGTTTAAGAATGATTCGGTACTTATAACCTCGGCAAGCGAGATAGGAGGCTCTGAGGAAGAGGTGCAGTGCGAGGGTAGCGGCGATGTTATAGAAATTTCCTTTAAGGCTGCCTATATCTCGGACGTTTTAAGCAAGCTTACAGATGAAGAGATAGCGATAGAGCTTAATTCCAGCGTGAGCAACTGTATGATAAAGCCCGTTTTTGGAAATCGCTTTTGCTACCTCATAATGCCTATAAGGATAAATTAAGAGTTTTTGTCTGAAAGACCGGGTAAAGCTCCTGTTTTGACTATATGTAAAATAGCCATGAAAGAGCTTTGCCCGTTTCCTTTTTTTAAAAATTTATCCTGTACTGCTCATTTTAAAGCTTTATAAAGAATAAAACGCCTCTTTGAAGTTTTAAACGTATTAACCCATTGAAAATCCCATTTTTTAAATCAGAGTCCAAACAAAATGGGATATGAGAGGAACCGGGACTGCCGTTTAAAGCCGGAGTTTAAAACGTTGTACCATAAAGGTAGCTTGCCATTTTCTTTACAAGACGATGCCTGTTTCTTCGAACAGTAGCTCTGTCGCAGCATATTCTATCGCCTATTATGCCGTCCTTTAATCCTCTGAAATAGCTTAGACGTATCACAGAAAAATAATCGTCTTCGCTCACATACTCAAATGCCGCATCCATCATATCGATTTCGCGTGTATCTGCGGCAATGCGCGCTTTAAGCTCCATCATTTGAACCTCATGTACCTCCTCCGGGTCGAGCCTTAGCGAGGGTGATACTATACGCACTATTGAAAGCGAACTGTGCTTTAACGCTTCAACTCCAAGTTTTGAAAGTTCTTCAAGCTGCGCCTTGTTATCCTTTAGCCTTGCTGCTATTATAGGATATGCCCTTAGCCTTGCTTCTGTCTGCGAAAACGCTTCTTCAGGTGTCGTAGCTTTTTTGTAAAACGCGTTTACTGCATCCTGTAATACCATCAAATCATGCTCTTTTTTGATACGTTCTTCTTCTGTCATGCTCTTTAATGTCATACTAATTTCTCCTCTTATGTTAAATTCTTGAACGCTTGTTCGTTCTAATTATAATAAGCACGCTTGTTCTAGTCAAGAGGTAATTATGCTAATGCACCCCTAATGCACCAAAAATGCACCAATAGGTAAATTTTGCATTATTTGGCGCTTTTTAAGGTTTGTGTTTTTTTATCGTATTTTTTTAGTTCTTATAGAGTACCCTTTTTAAAAGACGTATTAAGTTTATATTTGTAATAATAAAATTTTCACCATTATGCTTTGCGTTACATTTGACGTTGTTCTTAAAGCCGGAAAAGCGGAATCATAAAACAAGCGTACTTTGTTTTGTATGTAGAGCCTAACGGAAAAATTATAGTTTCATGGCTTCGTATTACAACCTATCCGATATAGCGTTAGACCTGAATACGATATTGGGTTTTAAGTATTTATTTTAAAACGAAAAAAAAGAACAAACAAAGCTTCGTATGTGTTTTTAAGCGACAAAATCCACACACATATGCACAAATAAAAAGTTAATAAACACTGAAAAAGTGGATAACTATGTGGACAATGTGGAAAACTTTCAGCCGGGCTCATATACATCCGATTCAAAATGTCAAGGGGTTTTTGAATTATATAGAATGATTTTTTTTTACAGGCGAGCTTTACAAAAGATTCGTCACAATACTGCAAATTCGTACTTCCTACTTATTAATATAAGAGCCTTGATTTTTGATGAATGATGTGCTATAATAAATAAAAGAGGTGCCGCGTGTTTATAGACGAAATAAAGCTCATAAATTTCAGAAATTACGAGTCGCTGAAAGTAAGGCTTTCGCCAAAGCTGAATATAATTGCAGGCGAAAACGCACAGGGAAAAACAAATCTCCTTGAAGCGATATTTTTGTGTACGTTTGGAAGATCGCACAGAACCTCACGTGATGAACAGCTTATAAAATGGGACTCCCCTGCTGCCTATGCGGCTGTGAATGTGGTCTCGCCCTTTGGAAAAACGCTTATTGAGTATAAGCAAAGGGTGAAAGAACCAAAGACCATGCATGTAAACGGCACACGCCTTGGGCGCATCGGCGACCTTATGGGACACATAAGAAGCGTTATGTTTTCACCCGAAACCCTTGATATAGTAAAAGGCTCGCCCGAGGACAGGCGCAGATTTATGGATATGGCCATATCCCAGCTCTACCCCGCCTATTTTTTTAAGCTCTCGGCCTATAATAAGGCGCTTAAGCAGAAAAACGCCCTCCTTCGCCCCGATAGCGGCGTGATAGATACTGCTTCAATGTATGTTTTTAACGCGCAGCTTGCAGGGCGCGGAGCCGAGGTGATGCGCTATCGAAGGGAATTTATAAAAGAGCTTGACATACACGCTTCAAAGCTCCAGCTGCAGATATCCAAAGGGCGTGATTTTCTAAGGCTTAGCTATGCGCCGTCCCTTGGCGAAGCCTTTGATGATGAAACCGCGTTTTTGGATATGCTTGAAAAAAGCCTTCAGGACGATATTCGCCGCGGCTTTACCGGAAAAGGCCCCCACAGGGATGATATACGCATAATGCTCGATGATCAGGATATGCGAAGCTTTGGCTCACAAGGCCAGCAAAGGACAGCCGCGCTTTCCATGAAGCTCTCCGAGGTACCTGTGATAAGAGCTGCGCATGAGGATGCCCCTGTGCTGCTCCTTGATGACGTATTTTCGGAGCTTGACGGCTTAAGGCGGCGTGAATTGCTTCTTGCCATGAAGTATTGCCAGTGTATACTTACCACCACCTCCCTTGATGGGATAGGTGATCTGAACTTGCCCGATACGCGCGTGTTTTATGTAAAGTCGGGCATGGTAGAATATTTATAACAGTAAAAAAACCGAAAGGATAACATAAATAATGGAACATGAAACCTATGATGCTTCGCAAATACAGGTGCTTGAGGGGCTTGAGGCTGTGCGCCGAAGACCCGGCATGTATATAGGCTCTACCGATCAGCGGGGACTTCACCACCTTATCACCGAGCTGGTCGATAACTCCATAGACGAGGCCATGGCCGGCTTTTGCAAAAACATTTGGATCACCATACATAGGGATATGTCCATCACCGTTGAGGATGACGGCAGGGGCATACCCGTGGACTACCATGAGAAGATGGGCAAATCTGCCCTTGAGGTGGCTTTGACAGTGCTTCATGCCGGCGGTAAATTCGGCGGCAGCGGCTATAAGGTGTCGGGCGGGCTTCATGGCGTAGGCGTAAGCGTTGTAAACGCGCTTTCCGAGTGGTTTATCGCCGAGATAAGAAGGGATGGCAAGGTATACCGCCAGACCTACTGCCGGGGGAACCCCACAAGCGAGGTGACGATCATAGGCGCTTGCGATGCGGGCGTATCGGGAACAAAGGAGACCTATCTTGCCGACCCTTTGGTGTTTGACGCCGAAACCTATGACTACAGCTTTGATACTATCGCTGCCCGCATGCGTGTTTTGAGCTATTTAAACAGGGGCGTATCCATAACCATAACCGATGAGCGGGAGGGCATGGAAAAAAGCGATACCTTCTGCTATGAGGGCGGCATAGTCGAGTATGTGCGGTATCTTAATAAGAATAAAACGCTGCTTCACGAAAAGCCCATTTATTTCAGCGCTGTCCGAGATGATGATGAGGGCATGCGCATGGCAAGCGTTGAGGTAGCTTTGCAATATAACGATGGCTACAATGAAAATGTATTCACGTTCGCCAACAACATAGCAACCACCGAGGGCGGAACGCATCTTGTGGGCTTCAGATCCGCGCTTACAAGGGTCATAAACGACTATGCTCGAAAGTTTAACTTCCTAAAAACAAACGATGCCAACCTCTCCGGCGAGGACGTGCGCGAGGGGCTTGCCGCCATAATAAGCGTAAAGCTTGTGGAGCCGCAGTTTGAGGGGCAGACAAAGACAAAGCTTGGCAATGCCTATATAAGAAATCTTGTAGAATCGGCCGTAAATTCCGGGCTATCCGCGTTCATGGAGGAAAACCCGAATATTTCCCGGGCAATAATTGACAAATGTCTCTCGGCTTCGCGCGCGAGGGAGGCCGCAAGAAAGGCAAGGGAGCTTACACGCAGAAAATCGGCGCTGGATTCAACCTCGCTTCCCGGAAAGCTTGCCGACTGTCAGGAAAAGGACCCCACCCTCTGCGAGCTGTTCATAGTTGAGGGCGATTCGGCGGGCGGAAGCGCCAAGATGGGCAGGGACAGACGCCATCAGGCCATACTCCCCCTCAGAGGGAAGATACTCAATGTGGAAAAAGCCCGAATAGACAAGATATTCAAAAACAACGAGATAATGGCCATGATAACCGCCTTTGGAGCGGGTATAGACGAGAGCTTTGACCCATTAAAGCTTCGCTATCACAAGATAATCTGCATGACCGATGCCGATGTGGACGGAAGCCACATAAGGACGCTGCTTCTCACCTTCTTTTACAGGCACATGAGAAAGCTCATAGAGGAGGGCTATGTGTATATAGCTCAGCCTCCGCTTTATAAGATATCAAGAGGTAAGTTTGAACGCTATGCCTACACCGATGAGGAGCTTGATGCTGTGCTTGACGAAATCGGACGCGAGCCAAAGCCCACCATCCAGCGCTATAAGGGTCTTGGCGAGATGAACGCGGAGCAGCTTTGGGAGACCACTATGGATCCCGAATCCCGCATAATGCTCAAGGTGACTATGGAGGACGCTATAGAAGCCGATGCCGTGTTTTCCGACCTCATGGGCGACAATGTGGAACCAAGGCGTGAGTTTATATACGAAAATGCCAAATTCGCGTCAAATCTTGACGTCTGAGAAACTTCAATACCCAACAGAAGGAGTACATAAATGGATAACAACCGAATAATACCGGTAAATCTGGTGGAGGAAATGCGAAAATCGTTTATCGCGTATTCCATGGCGGTAATAATCGACCGCGCGCTGCCCGATGTCCGCGATGGACTTAAGCCGGTACACAGGCGCATACTCTACGCTATGGATGAGCTTTCGATGCACCCTGATAAGCCCTTTAGAAAGAGCGCAAGGCTCGTTGGCGATGTGCTTGGTAAATATCATCCTCACGGCGATTCTGCCGTATACGACGCCATGGTAAGGCTCGCCCAGCCATTTGCTTCACGCTATATGCTCGTTGAAGGTCACGGCAATTTTGGCTCCATAGATGGCGATGGCGCTGCCGCCATGCGTTATACCGAAGCCAGAATGAGTAAGCTTGCTTCGCTCATGATGCGTGACATCGATAAAAATACGGTCGATTTCTACCCCAACTTCGATGAAACGCTTATGCAGCCCACCGTGATGCCGTCAAGATTCCCCAATCTTCTTGTAAACGGCACAGGCGGCATAGCCGTTGGCATGGCTACCAACATCCCCCCCCATAATCTTGGTGAAGTAATAGACGCGCTCTGCGCCATGATAGATAATCCCGAAATAGGCGTAGATGAGCTTATGGGCTATATTCCGGGTCCCGATTTTCCAACAGGAGGCATGGTGCTTGGCACATCGGGCATAAGGCAGGCCTACAGAACGGGCAGAGGACGCATAGTAACAAGGGCAAAGGCCGAGATAGAGCAGTATAAGCCAAACCACGCAAGGATAATAGTCACCGAAATACCCTATCAGGTGAATAAAGCAAGGCTTGTGGAGTCCATAGCAAAGCTCGTACACGATAAAAAGGTCGAGGGGATATCCGATCTTCGCGATGAAACGGACAGAAGCGGCATACGCATCGTAATAGAGCTGAAGCGTGACGTAAACGCGAACGTGATACTAAACCAGCTCTATAAGCACACCCAGCTCATGGATACGTTCGGCGTTATAATGCTCGCGCTTGTAAATAATGAGCCTAAGATATTAAATCTTCGGGATATGCTCTATCACTACCTGAAATTTCAAAAGGAGGTAGTGACAAGGCGCACGAAGTACGACCTTGATAAGGCGCTTGAAAGGCTGCACCTGCTCGAAGGGCTTATAAAGGCTTTGGATCACATCGATGAGATCGTGGAGCTTATAAAGACCTCTCAAACGCCTCAGATAGCAAAGCAAAGGCTCATGGACACCTTTGATTTCAGCGAAAGGCAGGCTCAGGCAATACTTGATATGAGGCTTCAAAGGCTCACGGGGCTTGAGCGCGATAAGCTTATGAACGAATTTAATGAGCTTACGGCTAAAGTCGCTTATCTTAAAAGCGTGCTTTCAGATGAAGGGCTTTTGCTCTCGATAGTGCGGGAGGAAGCGCTTGAGGTGAAGGAGAAGTTTGCCGACGAGCGCAGAACGCAGATCACAGCGCTTGAGGATGAGATAGACCTTGAGGACGTGATACAGCAGGAAGACATGCTCGTGTCGCTCACGCACTTTGGGTACATAAAGCGTGTGGCGAGCGATACCTACAGGGCGCAGAGAAGGGGCGGCAAGGGCGTTACGGCTCAAACGACACGTGATGAGGACTTTGTAGAGCGCATATTCAGCACGAGCACGCACTCGGAGATAATGTACTTTACAAACACAGGCAGAGCCTTTAAGCTCAAGTGCTACAGGATACCCGAGGCTTCAAGGACGGCTAAGGGTACGGCCGTTGTTAACCTGCTTCAGCTTAAAGAGGGCGAGAAAATATCCGCGATATTCCCGCTGCCCGAGAATACGGAAGGAAAATATCTGGTGATTGCCACAAAGTGCGGCGTTATTAAAAAGACCGCCATCTCGGAATTTGACAACATAAACAAATCGGGCATAATAGCCCAAAGCCTGCGTGAGGGCGATGAGCTTATCTCGGTAATGCTTACGGATGGCAGCGAGGATATAATCGTTGCTACAAAGAAGGGCATCATGATACGCTTTGGCGAGGACGATGTAAGACCCATGGGGCGAAGCGCCACGGGCGTAAGGGCTATAATGCTTGATGATGATGATGAGGTGGTCGATGCGCAGGCCGTTATTTCGGGAAGCTATGTGACATTCATATCCGAAAACGGTATCGGAAAGCGAACCGAGGAATCCCAGTTTAAGACGCAAAGGCGCGGAGGCAGGGGAATGATAGCCATGACTATCACCGATAAGACGGGATATCTTCGCAGCATGAGGCTTACAAAGGGCGATGAGGATCTCATGATAATACGCGATGACGGCACCGCCATAAGGATGCCTGTGGACGGCATAAGCATAGTTGGCAGGTATGCTCAGGGCGTGCGGCTCATGCGAATGGACGAGGGCAGCAAAGTGAAGTCGGTAGCGCTGCTCGAACGCACCGAAGAGGTGGAAGAGGAAGATATAAAGTAGCGTTAGTAATAAAGAGCTCCCAAAAGTGGGGCTCTTTTCAGTTTATTTTGAAAATTTGCTCGAGTATTCAAATAAAGGCCAGCTTTGGGATAAAGCTGCCAAAAAGCAAAAATACCCAAAAGCCCTATTTTCCCATCGAAAACAGCTCAAGACCGTTTTTAAGCGTAATATCACAGACCTCCTCAACATCCCTGTTATGAAGCTCTGCCAGACATTTCGCAACATAGTATACATAAGAAGGGTCGTTTCGTTTTCCACGATGCGGCTCCGGCGTCATATAGGGGCAGTCCGTTTCAATCAACAGCCTTTTAAGGGGCAGCCTTGAGGCGACATCTGAAAGCCTTCGGGCGTTTTTAAATGTCACGGCTCCTCCAAATGCTATATAAAGACCCATGTCTATGCAGTCGCGTGCGGTTTCGTAGCTTCCCGAATAGCAGTGCATCACGCCGAAAAGCCCCTTTTTATGAGCTCTCAGTATTTCCATGCAGTCTGAAAAAGCCTCCCTTATATGAAGTATAACGGGAAGATTAAGGCTTATCGCCAGCTCAAGCTGCTCTATGAACCACTTTTTTTGTACATCCCTTGGTGAAAAATCATAGTGATAGTCAAGTCCGATCTCGCCGAGCGCTATGAGCTTATCATTCTTTTTTAAAAGCCCCTCCATATCGTAGAGCGTTTTTTCCGTGACGTCCGAAGCTTCATGGGGATGCATGCCCAGAGCTCCGTATATAAAGTCGTGTTTTTTTGTCAAATCAAGCGTCCGTTTTACGTCCTTAACATGGCAGCATACGTCCACCACGCGAAAAACTTGGCTTTCTTTAAGCTTTTTTATTACGTCATCCAAGTCATCATCGAATCTTTTGTCGCTAAGGTGCGCGTGCGTATCAAAAAGTTTCATCAAAGGCTCGTCTCCCTGAAAAATCGTAAAAAACAACTAAAAGCAAGGCATGCTGAAAAAGCACACCCTGCGTTTTCATATCATAATGCTTACAGCTTAAAGCTGTCCTTTAAGCTCACGGTGCGGTTGAATACCGGAGCCTTAGCTGTGTGATCGGTGTCCGCGGCGAAATAGCCTATGCGCATAAACTGGAAGCGCTCTTTTGGGGAAGCGGCCGCAAGCGCCTTTTCCACATATCCCCTCTTTATTATGAGGGAATCGCGGTTGAAACGCTCCGTAAAATCATCGGTCTCCCCCTCTGTATCAAGTATCATGGGTTCATAAAGCCTGAATTCGGCGGGAACAGCATCGGAAACGGGCAGCCAGTGCAGCGTACCCTTCACCTTGCGCTCACACATGCCGCTTTTTGTATTGGGGTCATATGTACATATGACCTCCACCACATTTCCCGCTTCATCATGCACGACTTCCTCGCACTTTATTATATAAGCTCCCTTAAGGCGCACCTCGCCTCCGGGTTTCAGCCTGAAATACTTTTTAGGCGGCTCCTCCATAAAATCCTCACGCTCTATGAAAAGCTCCCTGCCAAAGCGTATGGTGCGGGTCCCGAATGTTTCGTCACCGGGCATATTCTCAAGCTCTATATTCTCAAAGCGGCCTTCCTCCCAGTTGGTTATGATAAGCTTTAAAGGCTCAAGCACGGCCATCATCCTTGGCGCGGTGGAGCCAAGGTGCTCCCTGACGCAATGTTCGAGCATTGCCGTATCCACAACGGAATCCGCCTTCGATACGCCCGCCCGCTCTAAAAAGTCGCGAATAGCCTCGGGGGTATAGCCTCTTCTTCGCATGGCGCAGAGCGTGGGCATACGCGGGTCATCCCAGCCGGATACGAAGCCTTCCTCCACAAGACGCCTTAAATAGCGCTTTGACATTATGGTATTTGTCATATTAAGGCGGGCAAACTCTATCTGGCGGGGCTTATTTTCAAATTCACACTGCTCGACTACCCAGTCATAAAGCGGCCTATGCGCTTCGTACTCAAGCGAGCAAAGCGAATGCGTAACGCCCTCTATGGCGTCCTGAATGGGGTGGGCAAAGTCGTACATGGGGTATATGCACCACTTATCGCCGGTCTGGTGGTGGTTTGCGTGTATAATACGGTATATCGCAGGGTCACGCAGGTTTATATTGGGAGACGACATATCTATCTTAGCGCGGAGTGTGCGGCTTCCCTCGGGGAATTCGCCGTTTTTCATGCGGTAAAACAGGTCAAGATTCTCCTCAGCGCTCCTGTCGCGATAGGGGCTGTTCTTACCCGGGGTGGTAAGGGTGCCTCTATATTCGCGCATGGCGTCCTTATCAAGGTCGCACACATAAGCTTTGCCCTTTTTTATAAGTAAAACAGCCAGTTCAAAGCACTTATCAAAATAATCCGAGCCAAAGTGAAGCTCCTCCCAGTCATAGCCCAGCCAGTGTATGTCCTTTTTTATGGCCTCTACATATTCCGTATCCTCTTTGGTGGGATTGGTGTCGTCAAAGCGCAGATTGCATGTGCCGTTAAAGCGGGCGGCAACGCCAAAATCTATGCAAAGAGCCTTTGCGTGGCCGATATGCAGGTAGCCGTTTGGCTCCGGCGGGAACCTTGTTTTTACGCGCTTTAGCCTTTTTATATCCTGCTGTACAAATTCCTCAATAAAATTGAGCTTATCGAATTTTTCGTCCATAGTATCACTGCCTTTTTCAAAGAGTATTATCTTTTTATTATCCGACAGAGAGAGCAGCTTGTCAAGGATTATAAAAATTAAGAAGCAAAGCGACTAAATACCTTAAAATATAAAGCCCAAACAAACACACGATTTACCCTAAACCTGTTGCAATAAAACGGTAATTTACGCTATAATACAAAATGAGGTGATTTTATGTTTGATATAGTAGATATCATTTTATCAATTTTATGCTTTGTTTTGGCCATATCCTTTCATGAGTGGGCGCATGCCTACGCGGCGTATCGTCTTGGCGACAACACCGCCTTTTACGCCGGTCGTATGACTTTAAACCCCCTCGCCCATTTGGATATAAAGGGTCTTTTGTTTATGATAATCTTCCGATTCGGCTGGGCAAAACCCGTACCCGTAAATCCCCGCAACTTTAAGAATCTGCGAAGGGATGATATCATCGTATCTTCTGCGGGAATACTTACAAATATACTTTTGGCCTTTTTGCTTACTCCAATATATCTGGTTCTGCTTACAAGCTACACAAAATCGATGAATTCCGAGGTGCTTTACTATCTTTCGAATTTTGTGGTAAATTTCATAATAGTAAACATATCCCTCGCGGTATTCAACCTCATACCCCTCCCGCCGCTTGACGGCTTCCACCTGCTTGAGGATTTCCTTATAAAAACGGTAGGTCCTAAGCCCTTTTTGTTCATGAGGAAATACGCCCTTATATTCCTTATCGTTATTTTCGTAGTGTTAAGGTTTACAAACGTGCTTGGTATTATAACCGGGGATATATTTTCTGCGTTTTTGTCGCTGTTTGGCTCTGTTATGGGTGTATAGCGCATGGACTATCGCGTAAAGCTAAATCAATTTGAAGGTCCTTTGGATCTTCTTCTGCACCTTATTTTAAAGGCTGAGCTTGATATTTGCGATATATATGTATCGGAGATAACCTCGCAGTATCTTGAGTATATGACCCAGATAGATGCACTCGACATGGATACGGCAAGCGAATTTTTGGCGGTAGCGGCTCAGCTTGTGTTTATGAAGTCAAAAACGCTGCTTCCGGGCAAAAATAATGAGGTTGAGCAAAAGGAGCCGGACGAATGCGACCTTATAGAGCGGCTTACCGAATATAAGCGCATGAAGGAGCTTTCAATAAGCCTTGGCACGCTCTATGAGGAGGCAAGGAAAAGCTTTTCAAAGCCTATGGAGGAATTTGTCCCGACCGCGCCCGAGATAGTGTGGCAGCAAACAAGCCCGGACGCGCTGTTTAAGGCGTTTCTTTCAGCGCTTTGCCGCGTGAGGGGAGATCATGAGAAAAAGGAATATGTTCACAGCATAGAGGGCGATGAATATACCATAAGCGATAGGGTGATCTTTTTGCGCGACATCGTTAAAAAGCGCAAGACCATCGGCTTTTTTGAGCTGTTTTGTGAAAATTGCAGCAGAATGGCCATTATCGTGACCTTCATGGCCATGCTTGAAATGGCCGCAAGAGGTGAGCTTAGCATATCACAGGAGGCGCCCTACACCCCCATAATGATAAGTTATAAAGGCGCGCCAAATAAAGAAAGCCAATATGCCGAGCATTATAAATACGATGAGGAAGGCGTCTTATAAATATTTGGATAAATTATCAAACCGAGTTCTGCGCTACACAAAAGGCAGACCCGATTTTAAAGGAAAGGGAACTTTTTAAGCTAAAGGCATGGTCATAGACATGGAAGAAACTGAATTATTTCGCAATATAGAGGCGCTTTTGTTTGTAAGCGGCGAGCCTGTGCTTATAGATGACCTTAAACGCGCGCTTTTTCTGACCGACCTTGAAATGCAGGCTTTTATGGAGCGCATGAAGGAGCGCTATGAAAAGGAGGATAGAGGAATACGGCTTTTTATTACCGATAAGAGCTTGCAGCTTGTCACAAATCCGGAATGCGCCTCGTTTATAGAAAGATTTTATCATCCTCCCAAGGAAAAAACCTTATCGCAGTCCCTGATGGAGACTATGGCGCTTATCGCCTACAAACAGCCGATAACAAGGGCGGAGATCGAAGCCATACGGGGCGTGAGGAGCGAATATGCTGTCAGCACGCTATTAAAGCAGGGCTTCATAAGGGAGCTTGGAAGGCGAAACGCTGCGGGGCATCCCGTGGAGCTTGGCACCACCGATGCATTTTTACGCCTTTTTGGGCTTAGATCCCTAAATGATTTGCCATCTGAGGCTGAATGATACTAAAAAAGGGCAAAAGGCCGCCTGTCATAGCGCAGCTTGCCGGCTCGCGCACTGCGCGTGGGCTACCTCCTGATGCTGCTTACATACACGCCGGGATTGGGCATGCCATTCGTTCTCAGCCGGTGATGAACGGCAAGCTTAATCCACCTTTGACCGGATCAGGCGCAGCTACAAAGCTATCAATACCGTCAGCGGCAGGCTCCCGTGATTTTAGTTGCTTTTAACGAGGATACCGAACAGACTAAACGGGCAGTAAAAGCCTGCTTAGCGCTTTGAGCCAAAAAAAGAGGCACTGCCTATAAGGCGTGCCCCGGACTGCCAGCAAGGTGGCTGGCAGGGAGCTTTATTGCCCTGCCAACCGGAGTAGTGCAAGTACATTCATTAATTCCTGCATGAGGAACCTTACGCTAGGCACTTCCTTATGAGAAATGCCTCTTGGCCGTTTTTTCTGTTTCTCAGATGGTTTACTTCTTTTCTTTTCTGAAGCACATGAACCAGTCAAGGCAGTACTGCTCATCGTTTTGATTGTCCATACGCTCCTTGGCGGTGCCGCAGCTGCCCGCAGTGGGTACTATCACATCCTCGCCGGGTCTCCAGTCCGCCGGGGTTGCAATGTTTTCGGCATCCGCCTTCTTTAGAGCTATCAGAGCACGCTTGATCTCATCGAAGTTCCGGCCGGTGCTCAGCGGATAGTACAGGATCAGGCGGATTTTCGATTCCGGGTCGATTATGAACACGGCACGTACCGCCTGCTGATTGGACTGGCCGGGCTGGATCATGCCATACTGTTTGGCCACCTCCATGCGGATGTCCTCGATCAGGGGGAATTTTACCTCCACATTCTTCATGCCCTTCCACTCAAGCTCCTGGATTTTCCTGAGCCATGCGATATGGGCGTACAAAGAGTCCACAGAAAGCCCGATCAGCTCAGCGCCAAGAGCCTTAAACTCGTCCGCCATGGAGGCGAATGTCATAAATTCGGTGGTGCAGACCGGCGTAAAGTCGGCGGGGTGGGAGAAGAAGATCACCCATTTCCCCTTATAGTCTTCGGGGAAGCTGATCTCGCCTTGGGTGGTGGTCGCCTTGAAAGCCGGGGCTTGTTCGCCGATGGTGGGCATGGGAATTCTTTTATCGCTATTGTACATATTAATTACCTATCCTTTCTTTTATTTTTGAAGCGATCCGTGTGTTCACGCGCTTCCCTTTTGTTGGTACCAGTATAGCGCTTCTTTTTTATCCCTTCTGTGATGTTGTTACATAATTCAGGAAGAAGCCCTAAAAACTTAATACCTCTAAAAATATCGATGCTTTACCCAATAGACTGTGATATACTAAACAAAATATCAGCAAATGGAGGAGCCATGAATCAGTCCACAGGGTCAGCCCGCATGCAATTCATACTTGCGGGTATCGGCGTGATCGAAGAGTGCGGTATAAGCGGGTTTACCATGCGTAAACTTGCCTCAAGGTGCGGCGTGTCCATAGCGGCTCCATACCGCCATTTTAAGGATAAGGATGAGCTTATATTCGCTATAATCTCCTACATAAATGAGCAGTGGTATGAACTCCAAAACGAGGTAATACAGCGTTATGAAAACGACCTTCGCCGCCAGCTCATTGAAATCAGCATGGAATACATACGCTTTTTGCTTCATAACCCTCACTTTCGCCACATAATAACCATGCGAAGCTCCGTTATAACCCCGGAGCAGCAGCGTGTTAAAGCGCAGATAAGCCACAGATCGCGTGTAATAATAGATCAATACTGCAAGAGCGTAAACATGAGCGATGAGAGGCGAAGACTTAAAACGTTTATCGTGCGCTCAATAATATATGGTGCGGCCATAATGATGGACAATGGCGAGCTTGAGAATGATGAAGCTACTTTTTATGGTATACGCGAGGCGATAAGCCGTGAATTCGACCTGACATAGGCTTTTGCCTAAATATGATAGAAAAAAAGGAGTTTTTAAAAGTGACGCTGATAGAATTTATAGACAGTCCTCCTGTTGTAAACGCGGCAAGCATGCTGGCGCTCTCCCCCGACAGGGTGGTGCTCATAGGCTCAAGAGAGTCTGCGCTTTTAGCCCTAAAAGAGCGACTTTTTTCGCTTGCTTCTGCAAAAATGTCCAAAAATGAACTAGCAAAGCTTCCAAAGATCGTTATAAAGCAGACGCAGCCAAATGATATAAAAGGCATAGCTGCCATTATAGAGGGATTTTTGTCGCAGGATCACTGCGTGTGCGATATGCTTGGCGGTGATGAGGCGGCGCTGGTAGCGCTTGGCATGGCGGCGAGCAGATACCCTGTTTCCCTGCACACCGCTGATATAAAAAGAGGCAGCCTCCACGCGCTTTTAAATGCGGATGATGCGCTGAAAAAGGCTTCCTGCCCAAGACTTACGGCGGATGAAGCCATAGCCCTTTACGGCGGCAAGATAACCGCAAGGACCGAGCTTTCAAGCCTTAGCGCCGAAAATGTTGCCGATATCATGCGGCTTTGGCGCATATGCAGCAAGGATACTGCCGCTTGGAATAAAAATCTCACAAAAATAAGGCACACTCTTTCAGAGATAGGGTCTGCCCCGGGCGAACTGAATGTACTCTACGAAAAGCCGGATAAGTTTAAGACGCCTTTAAAGTATTTTTTAAAGGAGCTTTCAAAGGCGCGCCTTATTGAAAACCTGCGCTTTGACGGCAAGGAGCTTTCTTTTCGCTTTAAGGACAGTCTCATACGAAAATGCCTGACAAAGGATGGCCTTATACTTGAGATATACACGAGCCTTATAGGAAAAAATATCAGAAATTCACAGGGTGAGCCTATGTTTTGCGACATACAGTCGGGCGTGGTGATAGACTGGGACGGAAAAACAGCCCGCGAGATACATGATAAAGTCGGCGGTGTGCCATACGATACGGTCAATGAGATAGACGCATTATTCATGCAAGGGCTTGTGCCTGTTTTTATATCCTGTAAAAATGGGCAGGTGGATACCGATGAGCTTTATAAACTAAACACAGTAGCATGGCGTTTTGGAGGTAAATACGCCGGGAAGATACTCGTTTCTACTTATGCAAACATACCCAAGGCCATGCATGCCCGTGCAAAGGACATGGGGATAACGCTTCTCTGCGGCGTTGACCGGACGACGGATCCAAAGCTTTGTGATGGGATTATGCGTGATATTCCGTTTGAAACGCGGATTTTTGAGGCTGTTTCAGAATAGGGGCTAATATTGTTAATATATACCCCCTGCCCTGCCGCTTTTTACCATGTGCCGGGCAAGTAAGGCCTTAGATACGCTGTGCATCGCTTTTTGTAAGTCCCTCTTCGATTTGTTTTAGCTCTCAATGCAAATAACGCAATATATAAGGAATCATGCATACACAGTTGGTCATACATCAGGAACGAAAACATCCAAAGCCGGCTGAGGATCACCCACAAAAAGTCAAAAGGATAAAGCAACCGATGCTATCTATCATTGTCTGTATTTAGTACAAGCGACTTGAAATTTACCGAACAGATAAAGTGGATGACTAAAGCATTTGCCGGGATAAATGCCGGGGCAAGTAATATCCAATGAGAAAACATCGAATACCGTCTGCTTAGAGGTCAAAATAAAGCAAATATTACGCCTTTTGAATTTCAAGCAGGCGTTTCTTTTCTTCCTCAACCATTTTGCCGATCCACGCGGCTTGGCTTGGTTTAAGAGATTCCGTACCAACCACGGACTCATCGGCAAAGCTGTCGAACTGGATTTGCTTGTTTTTCAAAAGTTCCATGATCCGCTCATCGATGGTATCGTCCGCCAGCAGGCGATATACCAGCACATCTTGTACTTGCCCCATACGGTAGGCGCGAGAGATAGCTTGATTTTCTATGGAGGGCTTTATCTGAGGTTCGCAAAAAATGATGACGCTGGCGCTCTGGATGTTTAACCCTGTGCCGCCCGCCTGCACTTGGCTTACCAAAACAGCGCCTTCCTCCGCCTTTGTAAATTCATCCACAATCTCCTGCCGCCGCTGGGGAGAAGTGGAGCCGGTGATGGGTTCCATGCAGCAGTCCCCTAAAAGCTCCGCGACTTTTCGCAGTGTTGCGCGGAAAAATGAGAACACGATCACCTTCCTTTTTTGCTCCCTTGCCTGGCTGCACAGCTCCAAAAGTCTAAGGGCCTTAGAGGAATTTTTAAGGTCCTCCACCTGCCAGGATACTTGGCGAATGGACATGAAGTTTTCCGACATAATCGCGTCTTTGTAGGCCTTCTGTTCCTGCTCGCAAAGAACGCACCACTGCTCCTTTTCGATCAGGTCAGGCAGCTCGCTGAGTACATCGTCGCGCGTACGGCGCAGATAGACAGGCGCCAGCTGCTGGCGGAACTGCTCTTTTGTGGAAAGATATTTAACAGCTTCCAGCTCTTTTGCGATATCCGGCTGTAAACAGCTGACCAAAAAGCACATCTCATCCACCCGATTTTCCAGAGGGGTGCCGGACAGAAAGAGCGTATTATCCGTCTTTTCAAGCAGCCTGAGAAGCGCTTTTGTGCGCCGGGTGTCCGGATTTTTAACATAGTGGGCTTCATCGGCTATCACCATGGAGATTTTGAATTTTTCGGGCAGTCGGAAACGGCTGATGGATTCATAGGTGGTCACTAAAACGCCGCCGTTTTCTCGCCAGTAAAGCAATGCTTCTTCATCGTTTCCGTGGACTTTTGTCACGCTGAGCGCGCTGAATTTTTGAATTTCTCTGCACCAGTTTATCAGTACGCTGGCAGGGCATACAACAATGAAGTGGCTTTTTCCCAAAGCTGCTTGCGCTGCCATAGCGGCAATGGCCTGAATTGTTTTGCCAAGACCCATTTCATCACCAAGCAGGGTTTTCTTTTGATGGACGATGTATTTGACGCCGAAGGTTTGGTAGCTTCTAAGGGTAGCTTTAAGATACCGAAGATCCAGCTTTAAAGCTTCGATCTTGGCTGCAAGCTCAGCAGGCAAACCGCCGGGAGCAGCATCCTGATTTTTCCAGTTCAAACCAAGATTTTCAAGCTCTGCGTAATAGATAGAAGCATTGCGGCGGTAGTCCTCCCACCAGGTTTTTACGGGTGTTTCTTTTATATTTGTCCATGAATCAAAAAGGGCGTTGCTGCCAAGCTCTCCACAAAGCCGCTCGCTAAGGCTTTCCAAGGCTTCTGCGATCCGCTTCTTTGTTGCCCGTGATCTAAACAGCCATCCCACAGCGCTGAGCGCCTTCTTTACAAGCGTCAGCTCCTGCTGCAATTGAGTGTGATTTTCTTTATAGATTACTTCACACTTTTCCAAAATAGGACGAGAGTGGATCAGTACGGCAAGCGCGCGGATAAGGGCGTCATCCACTTCGCCGGGATTTTCCGCTTCAATGCGGATTCGAATGGTATTTTTTGTGTTTTGCGTGATCTGTTCTACTATATCCTGAATCTTATAGGCGGATTGCTCTCCAAGTCCATCGATATCACATATCCGGCGGAAGGAAAGCTGGGAAGCCTGCCAGATGTTTAAAACGCCTGCCTTTCGCAGCAACGATATACGGATACCCTGCTTTGCTTTGTTGATATGTTCAACGTCCATCTTTTCAAGGGCGCGGCGAATGCGGTCATCATAGAGCCGCTGGGCTGCATCTTGAGCCGCCTGCAACTGCATGTCTTTTGAACCTATGATTTCGCCAAGAAGGGCATCGATTTGGGAAGACCTTTTAATAACAGTTTTTACCGTATTTGAATCCGGGCGGATGATTTTTTTATTTTCCATCCTTGCACCTGCTTTCTGTAGAAAAGTTACTACTATGATAACATAAATCTTATTCTCGGTATATTTTTATTTGATAATTAATAAGCTCATTGATAACTGCATTACGTTTTTACTAACTCTCATTTACATGTATAACAAAAACCGATGCCCCCGCCGCCTATAAATATAAAACGATTAACTATTGACCTTGCTGTGACAAAATGTTAACATCAATGTGAATATCCCATTTGTGAGGAAATATGAAACGAGTATTTGAATATATACGCCCTTATAGATGGGCAATGATATTGGGTCTTGCTTTAAAATTCATAGCGGCCATGTTTAACCTTATAATCCCTTCACTGCTTGAAAAAATAATCGATGAGGTCGCCCCGAAAAATAGCCCCGGCGAGGTGTTTATGTGGGGCGGCATAATGGCGCTGTGCGCTGTTTCGGACGCAGTTATCAATATAACCGCAAACAGAATGGCTACTACCAATACAAGCAAGGTCACTCTCAACATAAGACATGACCTGTTCGCAAAAATAGAGGGGCTTTCCTCGGCGCAGACGGACAAATTTACCATACCCTCTTTGATATCAAGGCTTACTACCGATACATATCATGTAAACGACATGCTCGTGCGCACCCAAAGGCTTGGCGTAAGAGCGCCCGTACTCCTTCTTGGCGGCATAATAATTGCCCTCACCATGGATGCGGTGCTTACACTCGTTTTGATAGGCATGCTGCCGGTAATAGCCATCGTGGTGTATATAGTTACAAAAAAGGGCATACCGCTCTATGTAAAATGCCAAAAGATACTGGACAGGCTTGTTTTAATCGTGCAGGAAAACGCCGTCGGCGTAAGGGTGATAAAGGCGCTTTCCAAAACAAAGCACGAGCAAAAGCGCTTTTTGGATGTAAACGAAAACCTTGCCGGCACCGAATTTAAAGCTTCGCTCATAATGGGCGTTACAAACCCCGCCGCTACTATCGTTTTAAACATAGGCCTTACCCTTGTTATCGTGGTGGGCGCGTTTCGGATAAACAGTGCGCTTACCGAGCCGGGCGTTATAATAGCGTTTTTATCATATTTTACGATAATATTAAACGCCATGCTTGGAATCACAAGGATATTCGTTGTAATTTCAAGGGGCATGGCCTCTGCGGACAGAATAGCTAAGGTTCTTGACGCGCCAAATGAGGAAATAGCCCTTTTAGCTGAAAAAGAAACGGAAGCGGGCGATGAAAACTACCACATCGAGATGGAGGACGTAAGCTTTTCATATAACGGCATCGAAAACAACATAGAGCATGTGTCCTTTAAGCTGAAAAAGGGTCAGACGCTTGGCATAATCGGCGCTACTGGCAGTGGGAAATCCACGATAATAAATCTGCTCATGCGCTTTTATGTGCAGGATAGCGGCGTTATCCGCATAAACGGAAAAGACACCCGTACTATGGAGCCGAATGAGGTTAGAAAACGCTTTGGAGTTGCCTTTCAAAACGACTTTTTAATGGCAGATACAATACGCGAAAATGTTGATTTTGGAAGAAATCTTGACGATGACGCCATAAAGAGCGCGATTGTGCATGCGCAGGGCGAGAGCATACTCCTTGAAAAGGAGGATGGAATAGAGCACCGCCTTACGCTTCGCGGAGCAAACATAAGTGGCGGGCAGAAGCAGCGCCTTATAATAGCAAGGGCGCTTGCGGCAAACCCTGAGATACTGGTGCTTGACGATTCCTCATCGGCGCTTGACTACAGAACGGACGCAAAACTCCGGCAGGAGCTTAAAAAGCATTATTCGGATGTGACCTCGGTCGTGATAGCGCAAAGGGCAAGCTCCATAATGGGAGCCGACCTCATACTCATGCTGGACGATGGCAGGGTGATAGGCAGCGGCACGCATGAAAGGCTTTATGTCACCTGCCCCGAGTACAGGGATATCTGCGATACTCAGATGGGGGGTGTAGCCAATGCGTAATCCACAGGGTACAAGGTTTGAAAGGGAAAGCTTTACCGGAAGCGATAAAAAGTCGAGGCCAAAAAGAGCCGACATGGGCTATATTATGGGCAGACTTTGGGGGTATCTTGGTAGGCACCGGCTTTTGATAACGCTTGCCGTTATATTTGTGGTAGCGGGCAATCTCCTTCAGCTTTTGGGGCCAAGCCTTTCGGGTAAGGCGATCGATGCTATAGGAAATACCCCGGGCGGCGTTGATTTTAACACCATGTTTTACTATGCCGCGCTTATGATAGTATTCTACATAATTTCCGGCGTTATGGCTTTTTTACTGCAATATGCAGTGCAGCGTATAACAAGGAGCATGTCAAAAAGCATGAGGCAGGACGTATTTGAAAGGCTTACTACGCTTCCTGTCAGCTTTTTTGATTCGCACCAGACGGGCGATATAATAAGCGTGATATCCTATGATATAGATACGGTGAACGCTTCGTTTTCAGCGGACATGATCCAGATAGCAAGAAGCGTCATAACGGTGGTGGGTTCCCTTATAATGATGCTTACCATAGAGCCGCTTTTGGTGCTGGTGTTCGTTGTGACTGTGCCGCTTTCGGTGCTGTTTTCAAAGTACATCTCAAACAAGGTAAGACCGCTTTACAGAAAAAGGTCTGCATCGCTTGGCCAGATGAACGGCTTTGCCGAGGAGATGATACAGGGGCAAAAGACCACAAGGGCTTATAACTGCCAAGGCGACATGATCGAAAAATTTGACAGGTACAATGAAAATGCCGTTATAGCCTATAAAAAAGCCGAACATTCGGGCACTTTGATGGGACCTTCCGTCAATTTCATAAACAACATCTCGCTTGCGCTTGTGAGCGTGTTTGGCGCGCTGCTTTATATGGCGGGTGGGATAGGGCTTGGCGATATATCTTCGTTTGTGCTTTATTCCAGAAAGTTCTCAGGCCCCATAAACGAGGTGGCGAACATATTTGGCGAGCTTCAATCCGCCTTTGCTGCGGCGGAGAGGGTGTTTCGCCTTATAGATGAGCTTCCCGAGAAGGCCGATGATGAGGCGGCGGAGGTTTTGCGCGATGTTTACGGCGATGTGCTGATAAAAAATGTTGATTTTGGCTATGAGGAGAATAAGCCCATAATAACCGATCTGTGCCTTAGCGCCAAAAGAGGAAGCCTTATTGCCATAGTAGGGCCCACGGGCGCGGGAAAAACTACCATTATAAACCTTCTCATGCGCTTTTATGACGCAGACAGCGGCGAGATAAAGATAGACGGCAAGAGCATATATGGTCTTACAAGGGAGAGCCTGAGGCTTGCTTATACAATGGTTTTACAGGACACTTGGCTTTTTTCGGGCACGATATTTGAAAATATAGCCTACGCCAAGGAAAACGCCACGATGGAGGAGGTGGTAGCCGCAGCTAAAGCCGCGAAAATACATAGCTACATAACGCGCCTGCCCGATGGCTACAACACCTATCTCAGCGACAATGGTTCAAACATATCAAAGGGACAAAAGCAGCTGCTTACGATAGCAAGGGCTATGCTTCACGATTCTAAGATGCTGATACTTGATGAGGCGACATCAAACGTTGACACGCAGACCGAGAGGCAGATACAGTCTGCTATGCGTGAGCTTATGCGGGACAGGACATGCTTTGTGATAGCGCACAGGCTTTCAACGATACAGCATGCCGACCTGATACTTGTCTTAAAGGACGGCAATGTGGTGGAGCAGGGCACGCATGATACGCTCATAGCTTTGGGCGGAGTTTACAGTGAGCTTTATAGATCTCAGTTTGAATAAAGGGGCTTGGGAATCGGATTTTGGTCTTTTCAGGGGCTAAGTCTTTAGCCGCATCTTTACTACTGACATTAAGGATTTCTCTTTTTAGACCAAATGATGAATTTTGTTGCGAAAGCTCTTTGACATGGAGGTTGATTTACGAATTAAAAAGTCAAATTCCGGAAAGATTCTGCGCTCTGTCTTAGCCTTATCCCCTATATTTTGCATGATGAAAAGGGCAGATGCTAAAAGCAGCGCATTTGTTTTTCAAAACAGCTTGAAACGTGCGCTCATATTTAGTATAATTAAAAAAATTATTGGTTAACGCCATGAACAACAGGAGGTACGCCATGTCAGGTCATTCTAAGTGGGCGAATATTAAAAACAAGAAGGAAAAGACCGATGCTCAGCGTGGTAAAATATTTACAAAGATAGGCAGGGAGATAGCTATAGCGGTTCGCGAGGGCGGTTCCGATCCCATAAACAACTCAAAGCTAAGGGATGTTGTTGCAAAGGCAAAGGCAAACAATATGCCTAATGACAACATAACCAGATCCATTAAAAAAGCTGCGGGCGAGCTTGGCAATGTCATATATGAGGAAATAATTTATGAAGGCTATGCACCGGGTGGGATTGCTGTTATTGTTGAGGTAGTGACCGATAACAGAAATCGCGCTGCCGCGGATGTGCGCCACATTTTTGATAAGAGCGGTGGCTCTTTGGGTGCGAGCGGCTGTGTAGCCTATATGTTTGATCGTATGGGCGTTATTGTTTTGGAGCGCAGCGCAAAACATGATGAGGATGAGGTCATGGAGCAGATGCTTGAGGCAGGGGCTTCTGATTTCATACCGGATGAGGATGTTTTCGAGGTTCGTACTGAAGTTGGTGATTTTTCTGCGGTACGCGAAGCAATAGAAGGCATGGGATACAACATTTTGAGCGCCGATATCATGCGTATACCTCAAAACACGGTTGACATTTCAGCCGATGAGGAGGCTGTTTCAAAGCTTTTTAAGCTGCTTGAACGACTTGAGGACAATGATGATGTTCAGGAAGTATTTCATAATGCGGTTCTTCCGGAGGCGGATGACGAGGATTGATAGAAGTGAAGCACCTGAGATAAGGTAATTTCTTGGCGGCATATGAAAGGCTGAGGTTTAATAAAACCTTGGCCTTTTTTGCTTCAGAATAGTTCACGGTTTATGAGAAAACTTTTAAAATGCATCGGCGCTATCTGTGTTTCACGTGAAACATCAAAACCTGCCCAAAAGACGTGGATAGCCGCCGGCAAAGCATTTCGCATGAAACTTTGGGATTTACGTTTTTCAAAAGGGAGTTTGGGCTTGTTTTTAGGACAAATACGCCATAAAATGCATCGGCGCTATCTGTGTTTCACGTGAAACATCAAAACCTGCCCAAAAGACGCAGGTCTTCGCCGCGCAGCGATATTATTTCCGTGGTATTTCTCGCCATTATTCGGGACGTAATGCGCTCGCCGTACACTTTAAGCATGTCGCTCGGCTCAAGATTTGTCGAATAAATAGTCGCAAGCCCAAGCTCAAGTCGTTTATCCACTATTTCAAGCAGATACTCATTCGTAACATTTCGTATTTCCGGTTCATTCCCAAGATCATCTATCAAAAGCAGCTCGGGTTCGGTATACCTCGGCACCTCAACGCCGCCCTGCTGAGCGCTTCTGGCGCTTATCGCGGCTAAAATACTGTCTATCATGCTAAAAGCAGTTACTTTTACCACCGAAAAGCCTCGCTCGCGCACCCTGTTTGCTATGCAGTCGAGCATGAAGGATTTGCCTATCCCGACCCTGCCCCTTATCATAAGGTTGTTCTTTGAGCCGTTTGGGAATCTTTCGCAGTAATCAAGGCAGTAATCCTTAAATTTCAGCATCAAAGCCCTGTTCTCGGGCGTGGGATAAATGTCGTCACGGAAGGAAGCAAAAGTTTTTGCCGGGTTTATGTAGGAATTTTTGTATTTATAGTCCACCAGCTTACGCTTGAAGCAGGCGCACGGAACACCATTCACCTCACCGGTATCCTTGCAGGCGGAGCACAGGTAGATGGGATCGAGATAGTCCTCGGGAAACCCGTTTTTCACAAGAATATCACGCTTTTCCGCTTCCATGGCGGTCATGCGCTCCACTGCGCTTTGAGGCGTGGCATTTTCATCAAAGCGGAGCATATCCTTGCAGGCGTTAAGCAGCATGAGTTTTATTTTTGTGTCACAGCGGATAGCCTCGGGACAGATCCTATCCACCTCTTTTCTGCGCTTTTTTGCAAGCAAAGCCATGCTGTCGCGTGTGTTTTGGTATTCCTTAAATATCTCGTATGGCATCTGCATCGTTATGTCGTTCCTTTCGGTTGATATCAAATTTAGAGCAACCTTTTTGTATGGCTTTAAAGTCGCCTTTGCCAGGATAGGCAGCCCGGTTTTCTGGTAAAAGCAAAGCCGCAACAGGCGCGCAAATAAGGTAGGGGTAGTAAATGCTTTGCCGTCCTTGCAAGTTGCTTTAAAAGGGATGGCTCTTAAGAGCGGCTCAAGGCGTCAGCGCCTAAAAAGCAGGTAGCAAAAAGGCTAAAAATTATTTTTAAGTTTTCGTCTTTTTTCGGACACGACATGTATTAAAGAACTCGCGCCCAAAAGCAGTATTACCCCCACTCCAAGGGTGATGAATTCCAGTATTATATTTGAGAAAAACTCCGAAGGCAGCATGTTTATCATACGGCTGGTCCTGCCGTCGAGCAGCCACAGGTCGTTGTCAAAGAAAAGCAGGTGGAACGCAGTCCAAAATGAGTTAAAGTCTATCACCGCCCAAAGCGTGATCACGATCCCAATGGCGCAGATAAAGCCAAGTCCCCATAAAAAGCCCCGAGTTATGGCAAAAAGCGCATTTTTCTTAAGGATCAGGGCTACTATAGCAAAAATCATGACCGCCACTGCAAAGAGCAGATATGAAGCGGTGCGCCACGTAAGAAACAGGTCTTTTACATCCTCCATGTGGAGCGTTTCGCGCTCGTTAAACATCTCCATCGTTTCGCCAAATACGCTGACCTCGAGCTTTATATCGTCACGCCTGTCCTCCATATAATCCACAAGCACCATAAGGGAGGCGAGTATATCATCGCTTGACATGCCTAAGCGTTCTGAAACGTTCAGGCGCTGGTATTCTCGGGCGTGGCGGCTTTCACTGTTCATAACAAGCCTTAGCGAAGTAAATAATACAGCTATTATAAGAAAAACAGATGCTATAGCTGAAAGCGTGATGTATTTTTTCATGAGTTTTCCTTTCTTAGGGGCTCTACCTCACCCCCATTCGGGACTGCTCTACTCCCGATGAAGTGCAGGGGTGAAATCCCTGAAAAACCGCTCTTAAACCCCAAACTTCATTTTGTTGCTTAAGCCCCACAGGCTTATGGGTCAAGGGCAGCGTCCTTGCGGCAGGAGCTCGCCGCTTGTCACCTGCTATCTTGTGGGGCTTTGGTTTTGTTAGGGGCTCTACCTCACCCCCCATCCGGGACTGCACTGCGCCCGATGAAGTGCAGGGGTGAAATCCCTGAAAACCGCTTTTAAACCCCAAACTTCATTTTGTCGCTTAAGCCCCACAGGCTTATGGGTCAAGGGCAGCGTCCTTGCGGCAGGACTCGCCGCTTGTCACCTGCTATCTTGTGGGGCTTTGGTTTTCTTAGGGGCTCTGCCTCACCCCCATCCGGGACTGCTCTACTCCCGATGAAGTGCAGGGGTGAAATCCCTGAAAACCGCTTTTAAACCCCAAACTTCATTTTGTCGCTTAAGCCCCACAGGCTTATGGGTCAAGGGCAGCG
>JAFQCL010000027.1 GCA_017416425.1 Clostridia bacterium | reverse complement strand
ATTGCACGGCCAAAGTCACCGCTGATTTCGGTGGTACCACCATAAATGATCTGATTCGGACGAGATTCTACAGGCGGATCTGTGGGATCTGCCGGATCATCGGGTTTTTCGGTGGGATCTGCCGGATCCTGACTCTCACCAGGATCAGCAGTCGGGTCTTCAGTTGCAGGCTGCTGGCATGCTGCAAATACAGTCATAAGCATGAGAGCCGCAAGAATGAAAGCTAGAAACTTTTTCATGTTCGGTTTATTTCCTCCTTGAATATTATGAATAGATATGACTCTATTCATTTGAGCATATTATAGCAGATGCTTTTTAACTGTGCAAGTGTTTTTTTTACAATCTTTATTTCATGTATACACTTTTTTCAAAAACATTTCATTCGTCTTCAAAGTATTGTCGCAAAAGTTGGGTTTTCCTGTTCGTTTAGGGCTTCGATATCCGACTTTAGCTCGTGTATCGCGCCAAGCAGCAGATCCACATTTTTCTGTTCTGCAAATATGATCGTTGCTACCGCTTTTGCTTCCAACTCCAGTATTGTATCCTGGTCAACAAAAATTCTCAAAGACTTCATTCTTTTTTCTATGAGGTCATACACAGTCTTTGCAATATCAATCGCGCTTTCCGTGTCTCCCGCCTTTACCGCTTCTTCCATGGCCTCAAGCATAGAAGTGCCATCAAAATAAAGGTCATCTATTAGTGCGTGAGGGATTATAAATGAAGCGATAAGTATAAGAAAAGCCATCACGATGGCGATAATATTTGCAACATGGGTACCCATCAGTCGTTACCTCCCGGCAATACGTGTACTTTTCCGCCTTTTGTCTCCTTGGCTTGCACATGAACTGTTCCGTCCGCGTTTACGCACATCATAAGTATCTCAGTCTCATTTTTATAGCCAAGGTATCTAAGTTTCTTATTGAACCAGTTTTCATCAAGACCGCTCGCGCGTAAAGCGCCTCTGTGCAAAAGTCCATCTTCCACTATATAATAAGGAAGGCCTACCTTAGGCGGCTCAATACCCATATCCTCATATGTTGGCTGCTGCTCCAGGCCTGTTTTGATAACGGAGAGCATTCCGTTTGTCTCTAATATAGCGTATTCTACTTGGCGCAATTCATACACCTCTTGGCTCCTGAGCTGTGCTATAAGATCATTTAATGTATAACTTGCGCTTCTCAGCGTTTTTTCAACAACTTTGCCTTTTTCCACAAGTATCAGCGAATGCCCGCATGCGAGCCGTCTTATTTTTTCGCTTCTTAGAACAAGAAAAGCAATTAGCTTCTGCATCAAAAACAATGCTAAAATAGGTATTATCCCATGGAGTAGCGGCATGCTTACATCCGAAGCGGGGCCCGATGCAAGATCTGCGATAAGCAAAGTTATTACAAGGTCAAATGGTTGAAGATCACTCAATTGTCGTTTTCCGGTAAGCCTTATAATTATAAATACGAATATATATATAAGCACCGATCTTATGAATAGTACAAGCATACTCCACCTCCATTACAGAGTATGCCAAATTAAGCCTTAAATATTCATGTCCCCTAAACGTTTATACCAATTATAGCAGCAGCATCCGCCAGCGTTTTTACCTTTAAAATCATGCCGCCTGCGTCATTTATACTTTCAAGAACATGAGGGACTATAATCCTATTATACCCTAGGCGCATACATTCCTGAACCCGCTTATCAAGTCTGCTTACTCTTCTTATCTCACCTGTAAGCGATACCTCGCCTATTACCGCTGTGCGTTTTGGAAGCGGTACACCCGTTTTTGCGGATAATACAGCCATGATAGCTGCAAGATCGCAGCTTCTTTCATAAATTTTGAGCCCGCCTACTACATTTGTATATATGTCGCTTGATGATAACGATATGGAGAGCTTGCGCTCGACCACAGCAAGCACCATACTCAAACGCATTGAATCCATTCCCGAGGCAACTCTCCTTGGATTCGCAAATTGTGTGGGAGCAAGAAGCGCCTGCACCTCTGCAAGCATTGGTCTTGTGCCCTCTATTGAACATGTAACAGCACATCCGGAAAGCTCGCTTCCCGAAACAAACAGCATGGACGGATCATCCACCTCTTCCATGCCGGTATCCCGCATCTCAAATACACCAATTTCATCCGTAGAACCAAATCTATTTTTTACTGCGCGAAGTAATCTGTATGAATCGCGTCTGTCTCCCTCAAAATAAAGTACCGTATCCACCATATGCTCCAGCATCCTTGGCCCCGCAAGCGCACCATCCTTTGTAACATGTCCTACTATAAACATAGCGATGTTCAAAGTCTTTGCCATCCTGATAAATGCTGCCGATGACTCTCTTATCTGCGTCACGCTCCCGGAAACGCCCGATATTTCCTGATCGTAGATTGTCTGTATAGAATCAATTATGACAACGGATGGCTTTATTCGCATTACCTCCGCGTCAATATTGGAAAGCATCGTATCGGCAAGTACAAATATTTCGGCAAAAACTCCTATACGGCTTGCTCTAAGCTTCAACTGCGCGGCAGACTCCTCTCCCGTCACATAAAGTACCTTGCCACGGTCTGTCAGTCGACCGGCCATTTGCATTAAAAGCGTCGATTTCCCAATTCCCGGATCACCGCCAAGCAGTATAACAGAACCAGGTACCACGCCCCCACCAAGTACCCTATCAAGCTCCCCTATTCCTGTATGTATGCGCACAACCTGATCTGTCTTTATTTCGGAGAGAGGTGCCGCCATAATCTGAGTGCCAAAGGAAGCTGCATCCTTTGACTTTCCGGGAGCAAACGCGACCATGGTATTCCAAGCCGAACAAGCCGGACAATTTCCAAGCCATTTTGCGCTTTCATAACCGCATTCGCCGCATATATATACTGTTTTTGATGTGTTTTTTGCCATTATAGCCCTCAAATGTTTAGTATTATGACAATTATACCTTTAATACAATGAATTTTACAATGTTGGCCGTTTACCTTAAGTATTCAGGCAAACGACCGACTCTATTTCCCAGCTTGTGCAAATGCGCTTTCAGTTTCGATTGGCAGTTCAAGATACATCAGTATATCATTGCCGCGCTGCGTTACATCCATCCAGAATACGATGCCATCGGATATACCCATAAACTGGGCTGCGGTGTCAGAAGAAGTCAATCTGAAATGTCTATCCGCTTCAAACGAATAGAGCCATATGGCCTGATCCTTGCTATACACGATATAGTCCTCATAAAGCCCGAATTCGATCACTCCCTCAGCTATTAGTACCGGATCATCGGAGCCTCTTGATCCATATAACTTGGCTTCTTCGTCATGGTGCGTGTCAAGCCATGCAAAATATTTGCCATTACCCTCCGGATCATGTACATATGTGCCCGTTTCATAACTATATTGGGAGCCACTCTCCAGGCTCAAATAATTTATGATACTTGTTGCCTCCGCTATATCACCTCCATGCTCTGCATTCGCCCATACGATCATGCCATCCATAATGGAAGGCAAACTCTGACCATATACGGAATCACTGAACATCACAAGCGTTATTGACTCCATTGTATCCAAATCACAAACATAGAGCTTATCCATTCGGGTTCCTGTGCGCTCTGTCCATACAAGATAATTATCCCAAAGCTTTATTTCCGGCTGCCCTACATACACTTGCTTTACGATCTCAGGTTCTGCGTTCTTGTTCTGCCTATCATAGCAGGTAATGTAGCCGCCGCCATCCATATATGCATCAAGAAAGACTATGTACTTATCATTCATCTGCGCAAACATAAAATGATCGCCAATAAGCTCATGCTCAAATACCCTGGTAGTTCTATCATCATTGGTGGAGTACATAAACAGCGTACACATAACCGACACATTATCGATAAGCTTTCCTCCCGTAAACAATATAGTACCATTATAATGATACGGATCCCCAAACCACCTGTATTCAGATGCATCCTCCACCTGAGGTACTATCTCGTGGCTTGAAGAAAGAGCGTCAAAATCATCCATAATACTTGGTATCTGGGTAGGTTGGGGTATTGCTGTCGAAGCTATGGTCTCAGTCGGCTCAGGAGATGGTGTTTCCTTGGGCTTTGATAGATCGTTTATGAAAGGTATTCCAAAGTGTATGGTCGCGCCGATCGCAAATATAATACCCATTATTATACAAATAGTGATTACAACAGGTTTTACTCTGCTATAAGAAAGCTTTTTACGCCTTTTTATCCTGCGCATTCTATATTTACCCATGATAGCCCTCCCTATCGACTCCACACGCGCAAGGCATGCGGCACTCAAGTCAAACGATAACAGATCACGGAAGACTCTTTAATTTCAACCGTTATCCTCCACCTTATACTTATTATAAACATTTAGAGCAAAACATACAAGAAGCGACATTAAATTAGTTTAAATTTAACTATGTCCATATGACAAGCGCGATTATTTTATTATTTATACTTGATAACAATGGCTGTATGTAGTAATATATATGTAAGAATTGACTTAAAAGAGAGATACTTGTTGTGGGTTTTGTAGAAAAAATGTTTGATTCTATGCAGCCCCATACCTCCTATGGCAAACGAGTGTGTGCTTATGTAATCCCATTTGATGAGAATAACCGTATAGCTGTCGCAAAAATACCAATCGGCTGTTTCCTGCTTGGAGGGGGCATAGAGAATGGTGAATCGCATTATAATGCTATTACAAGGGAATGCATGGAGGAAGTAGGCTGCCGGGTTTATGTGGGTAATATAATATGCCGTGCTGAGCGATATCACTGGATGGCGCGTTTTAAACGAAATATGCATGTTATCGCGTATTTTTACAGTGGCCGTCTTTTAGACAAGACAGCCGAGCCAATAGAAAAAAATCATACTCTCGTTTGGCTGACTCCCGAAGAGTGCGAAGCTCAACTTTATTTAGAGCATCAGCGCTGGGCCGTACGCTGTGCCATAGGAAACAAAAAACGGTAAAATCATTCGCCTTAAGAATAGAATATGCATAGAAAAATGCTGCTTGATCGAAGCAGCACTTTTCTATGGTATTTCTACTTAGTCCCAAAAAGCCGATCTCCTGCATCACCAAGGCCTGGCATGATATAGCCATGTTCATTAAGCTCATCGTCAACACATGCTACATATATATCAACATCCGGATGAGCATCAGCAACCGTCTTTATACCTTCAGGCGCCGCTATCAAATTGACAAGTCTTATACTGCGACAGCCGTTACGTTTTATTGCGTCTATAGCTGCAACAGCAGAACCTCCCGTTGCAAGCATTGGATCAAGTACGATTATATCCCTCTCTTCAACATCAGGAGGGAGCTTACAGTAATAATCCACCGGCTTTAAAGTTTCGGGGTCTCTATAAAGACCGATATGACCTATCTTTGCAGCGGGAATAAGATTCATAACTCCGTCTACCATACCAAGTCCCGCACGCAGTATCGGTACTATCCCAAGTTTTTTACCCGACAACACTTTTGTTTTCGCAACCGCGACAGGCGTTTCTACAAGCCGTTCCTCCATAGGAAGGTCTCTTGTTACCTCATACGCCATAAGCATGGCAATCTCCGATACCAGCTCACGAAAAACCTTTGTACCAGTTTTTTTATCCCTAAGTATGCTAAGTTTATGCATTACAAGCGGATGGTCAATAACTATAACTCTGCTCATCTTCCCAATATACCCTCCTTAGTAACAGATTTGGCGACTTTTAGCGGTTTTCTATTTTATCAACGCGCCTCTGATGCCTGCCCCCTGCAAAATCAGTAGTCAAAAATTCCTTTACTATCTCTTTTGCAAGCTCAATACCGATAATTCTTCCGCCTAAAGCAATAGCATTAGCATCATTATGCTGTCTTGTAAGCCTGGCGGAAAGAGGATCCGCGCAGTGTGCGCAGCGCACGCCTTTAACTCTGTTCGCACACATGGATACGCCTATTCCCGTTCCGCATATGACTATGCCACGATCATACTCGCCTTTGCCAATGGCTTCCGCGAAAGGATACGCAACATCAGGATAATCCATACTGCTCTCATCATGGCAACCGATATCAAATACAGTATGCCCCATGTCTTCAACAAACGGTATGAGCTCCAGCTTCATGCGATATCCCGCATGATCGCTTGCAAATATTATGTTCATAGCTCCACTTCCTCTTCTAATAGAATAAGTAATTTATTGATCTCTTCCTTTATATCGGAAGCTACCTCTTCATACATATCAATCCTTCTATAAGGATCATCAACATCATACAGGCAATCATCATCGGGATAGCCCATCACACCTTCGACATAACCCTTTAGCGTATGCGTCTTATCCTCACACTGTGGATATAAAGTTTTAAGCTCATCTATGTGATGTGCCTCCATAGTCAGTATTATCGATGCTTCCTCTATAAGACGCTTATTTACACGCTTTGCCCTGTGTTTTGATCCATCAACACCTATTCTCAAAAGCGCATCTCTCGCAAGAGGCATTATATCATCGCCATCAAACGCAAGCACACCGGCAGAGTCAGATCTTACTTTTCCTCTCAATCGTGGGTGTTCATCGATCAGCTCATCAAATATCATTTCTGCCATCGGACTCCTGCATGTATTGGCAGAGCATACGAATAAAACTGTTTTCATACCTTTCTCCTGTTTTAATCTGTCAAAACTTTAAATCCTGCCGCCCGAAGCAGCCTGTTCATATAGGCAAGACCCAGCGCCTCCGTAGGTATAGCCTCAGCAAAAATAACATCAACTATGTCGGAATACTGTCTAAGCTTTGAAAAAAGTGCGGCGCACATACTCGCCCGATCATTCAAAGAACCTAAAACATCATATCTGCGCCCCCTATAGTACACCTCGGTCTCTTCCGAGGCAAATATAACGCAGCGCTTTCCTTCCTCCTCGTAGGCATCATACTCACGTCTTATTATGTCAGCCATCCGTTTTTTTGAGCCCCTTGCTATTATGACTTCAGCGTTTGGCGAATAATGCTTATGCTTCATGCCCGGCGACTCTGCGGCTTCATCATCGGAAAGCGGCTCTGTTATGCTATGCGCCAATTCAACATGGCCTATTACGGTCTCAAGCATCTCTCTTGTTATAGCGCCCGGCCTTAATATCGTCGGTCTGCCAACTATCGATATTACTGTCGATTCGATGCCAAATTTACAGGGACCACCATCTAGTATGACATCTATTCTTCCGCCCAGATCATCCGCCACATGCTTTGCGGTCGTGGGACTGGGTCTTCCCGAAATATTCGCGCTCGGGGCTGCTATCGGAACACCCGCGCTTCTGATGAGCGCCAAAGCCGTTTTATTTTCACTCATCCTCACGGCAACGGTATTAAGTCCCGCCGTAACCTCATCGGGCACTATGTCCGATCGATTAAATATTATCGTAAGCGGACCCGGCCAAAAAGTATCCATGAGCTGCCTGGCAAGCGTAGGGACATGCGTCCAAAGCTCCTTAACATCACTCTTTTTGGCAATATGCAGTATAAGCGGGTTATCATCGGGGCGTCCTTTAGCTGCGAATATCTTGCGTACAGCTTCTCCGTCAAGGCCATTCGCGCCAAGGCCATATACCGTTTCGGTGGGGAAAGCAACAAGGCCACCCGAGCGTATTATGCGGCCAGCAAGTACCGTACCGTTTTCAGCTGCTTTTCCGCAGCAATTAAATACCTGTGTATCGATCATAGCTTTGACCATGGCTCTCGCTATGCGAAAGCTTCCTTAAACTATTTATAATAACTTTTGTAACTCCATTAATCCAAGATGGCACAGAATATCATCACCTTATTCTTCCGTTTCACCCGAAAGCTTTGCGGTTCTATCTGCAAATATAAGGGCATCTATTACTTCATCCATATCACCATCAACAAATTCGGCCAGCTTATAAAGCGTAAGTCCTATGCGATGATCTGTTACCCTTCCCTGAGGGAAGTTGTAAGTGCGGATGCGCTCCGACCGATCACCTGAGCCAACCTGACTTTTTCTGGCTGAAGCTTCCTTTGCATCACGTTCGGAACGATACAGCTCATATAACCTTGAGCGCAAGACTCTCATCGCCTGCTCACGATTCTTTATTTGAGATTTTTCGTCCTGACATTGAACCACAAGGCCTGTGGGTATATGCGTTATTCTTATGGCGCTCTCTGTTTTATTAACATGCTGCCCGCCCGCGCCGCTTGATCTATATGTATCAATTCGAAGATCGCCGGGGTTAATATCCACCTCGACCGCCTCAGCCTCAGGAAGCACCGCTACTGTAGCAGCGCTTGTGTGTATCCTTCCCTGAGACTCCGTTTCCGGTACCCTCTGCACTCTATGTACGCCCGATTCAAACTTAAGCCTGCTATAAGCGCCCTTGCCCTTAAGAGCCATCACAACCTCTTTTACGCCGCCCATCTCGGTAAAGCCCTGATTTATAAGCTCCGTTTTAAAGCCATGCCTCTCCGCATATCGTTGGTACATGCGAAGGAGTACAGCACCAAATAGCGCCGCTTCCTCCCCTCCCGTACCCGCGCGGATCTCGATCATTACATTCTTATCATCATTTGGGTCCTTAGGCAGAAGCAGAATTTTAAGCTTCTCGGCAAGCGCCTCCGACCTTTGGGTAAGCTCCACGCTCTCCGAATGTATAAGCTCCTTCATTTCGGAGTCTGCTTCCGATATAAGCTCATTAAGCGATGAAAGCTCATTTAAAACACCTTCGTATTCGTTAAAGGTCGCCACAAGCTCTTCAAGCGATGAATGCTCCTTCACCGCATCCTGCCATATCTTCATATCGTTCATGGCATCGGGTGAGCTAAGAAAATGTCCGAGCTCATCATATCTTTTTTTAATAGTTCTAAGTCTATTCAGCATATATACTCCTGTCAGGGTTTAGCGATAATACATCGCTCATTGCCCGATAAATCTCGTAACACCTCGATATATAGCCCGTTATTTCGCTTCAAAAGGAGATCACTCACCGATTTTGCCTGATCATAGCCGATTTCAAGTACGAGCGCACCTCCTCTATTGAGCCTTTCTTCAAAGCCATCGGCTAAAACTCGATAAAAATCAAGACCATCCTCGCCGCCATCAAGCGCAAGACGCGGCTCGAATGAAAGCTCAGGTTTAAGCAGAGAAATATCGTGTGTCCTTATATAGGGCGGATTGCACACTATGATATCAAATTTTCCAGCGATCTCAGAAAACATATCTGAACACAGCATATTTACGTCTACGCCCAAAAGTTTGGCATTTTCAGCTGCAAGAGCCACGCACTCCCGGCTTATATCAGCCAGGGTCACATCAAGCCCCCCATACCTGGCCAGTGATATACCAATACAACCTGTTCCGCAGCAAATGTCAAGAGCAGTCCTATAGACATGTTTTTCCGAAAGCTTAAGCGCAGCCTCTATTACAGTCTCGGTATCCTGCCTGGGAATGAGAGCACATTTATCGGTTTTAAAAGTAAGCCCCATTAGCTCCCATTCGCCCAGTATGTACTGTATGGGTTCATTATCAAGGCGCCTTTTTACCATAAGCTCTATGGTATTCAGCTCAGCAGGCAAAAGCTCACGCTCTGCCTGCATAAGCAGCTCCAATGCATCAAGACCGGTAACATGCGATAGCATTATGCCGGCCTCCATTGCCGCTTCATCCCCGGATATCGAGGTGAGATTTTCTTTAATACAGTTCCTTGCCTGCCAAAGCTTCATTATTCAGCCTTCCCAATCATTCAGCCGTTACGTTTGTTTCATTTTGCGATGCTTCTTCTGCCACTGGGCCTTTCTCTGCAGCTTTTTTGCTTTCAAGCTCAGGATCCATAGCCAGATCGAATGCAGCAATCGCTACCTCTATCATGTCCAAAGTCGGCTCCTTTGTGGTTATAAACTGAAGTCCCATACCGGGCGCTTTTATAATACGGGTAAAAAAGTTATCAAACTTTGCGGCAAACTGTAATACCTCATAGGATATACCGGCAACTACGGGCAGCAGCAATATTCTTGTGCCATAGAGTATAAGCTTATTATCCGACCATCCTACAAATGTAAACAAAAGTATGGATACCGCCAAAGTTAGAAACATGTAATTTGTGCCGCAACGCGGATGGAGCCTTTTATGCTTCAAAGCGTTTTCGGGGGTGAGCTCCTCCTCCGCCTCATAACAGGCGATAGTTTTATGCTCCGCGCCGTGATACATAAACACGCGCTTAATATCACCAAGCTGAGAGCAGAGCAGCAAATATCCTATGAATATTAGAAGCCTTATAACACCTGCGGAAAGACTTTTCCAAACGGAAGAAACCTCCTCACCAAATATTATATCCGTAACAAATGTAGGAAGCAGCATAAACAGCCCAACAGCAAGCCCTATGGCAAGTATTACAGCCACTATCATTACAATTTTATCAATAGTAGTACCAAATACCTTAGCCAGCCATTTTTCAAACTTTGACGGCTCCTCAAAATCTATTCCAAGCATTTCCGTAGACCTTGTGATAGTCCTCATGCCAATAGTTAACGACTCTACAAACGCCACTACACCCCTTACTATGGGAAGTCCTAAAAAGGTGCCTTTTTTTGCCTTTGATTTAACCTTTTGAAACTCCCTGGTTATAGTTCCGTCTGTTTTTCTTACAGCGATAGCAATGCCCTCTGGTGCACGCATCATCACACCCTCCATAACGGCCTGCCCGCCTACCTTACAAACTCTTGCCATAGAAATCACTCCTTTCACTCAATTCGTTTTATATCCGCGCCTATCTCAAGCAGCTTTTTCTCAATACTTTCATATCCTCTATCTATGTACTCAAGATTATGTATGCGCGTTACGCCCTCCGCACAAAGCGCAGCAACGATAAGAGCCGCACCAGCCCTAAGATCGCAAGCATACAAATCACATCCTGTCAGCCTTTCCACACCTACTACCTTGGCACGTCCTGTCTCTTCCGTTATTGTTGCTCCCATCTTTATGAGCTCGGATATATAGCCAAATCTTTTGGGATATATGGTATCTATGATCGTACTACTGCCCTGTGCAGTCGCCAGCAGAGCTGTAAGCGGCTGTTGAAGATCCGTTGGGAAACCGGGATAGTACTGCGTCTTTACATTAACACCCCTCAGCCTTTTTTCTGCCTTAACGGTCACGGACATATCGGTATCACCATAATGGGTCTTTACAATTGCGCCGCACTCCATGAGTTTTGCGGATATCGCGTCAAGATGCGCTGGTATTATATTTCGTATCATAACATTGCCGCCCGTAGCAGCAGCGGCTATCATAAATGTTCCCGCCTCCATAAGGTCAGGTATTATAGCATAGGTACATCCGCTAAGTTTTTTTCTTCCCTGTATGCGTATTTCATCCGTACCTGCGCCTTTAACCGATCCGCCCATCATATTGATGAAATTTGCAACATCGATTATATAGGGTTCTTTGGCGGCATTATGTATCGTAGTCTTACCTGTTGCCCTGGCAGCAGCAAGCATAATATTTATTGTCGCGCCAACGCTTGCGATATCAAGGTATATTTCAGCTCCTATGAGCTCATCAGCACTGGCTGTAACGATACCTCGCTCCTGATCGATCACCACGTCCGCGCCAAGAGCCCTAAATCCTTTAACATGCTGATCTATAGGCCTCTCTCCTATAGCACATCCTCCCGGAAGCGATACGGTCACATGACCAAATCTTCCAAGCAGCGCCCCCATAAGATAATATGACGCTCTAAATTTCTCAACCTCGGGTGATACCGCGCAGCAGGACTCAATCCGCGATGGATCTATCACCATAGCGCCGCTTTCATCCCTATATATATCAGCCCCCAGACTTTTACATATTGATGCAAACATATCTACATCTCTAAGCCTTGGCAAATTTTCTATTATACTTCTATCACAAGTAAGCAGTGCAGCCGGAATTATAGCAAGGCCGGCATTTTTAGCTCCGCTCACCGTGACCGATCCTACAAGAGGTCTGCCTCCTCTTATTTCAAAATAGCTCATCAAACGCTCCAACTGTGGCTATGCCACTAAATTATTTATTCAAACAACAACTCTCGCTATGGCAGCAGCAGCCGCTCTCATAGCATCTATCCGCATTTAAACAGCTTGTATCCTCTAAATTCGGCCTTAAGCTGTTGCATTTACCTTCATATGCACGGTAAGCCCGAGCACCACAAACGCAGCATTTTACGCTATCGATCTCAGATAAACGTATAAAGTCCTCAAACACCCTGCCGCATGCACTACATTTGTATTTTAATAAAGGCATATACCCTCCACCTGTTCATAATAAAGCTTTTTTACTTCACACTAACATAATACTGATCTAAAACATCTTTTTTCTCCATAGTATTATGGCGGTGATTATAGAAAAGCCACAAGCGATTGACATAACGATATAAAAGCCCATGGGTTCGCCCTCAAAGGGTACACCCGTATTCATACCGAAAAAACTTGCAACTATTGTAGGTATACTAAGCACTATCGTGATTGACGCAAGCAGCTTCATTACAACATTTAAGTTATTAGATATAATGGAAGCAAATGCATCCATAGTGCCGCTTAATATATCCCTGTGTATCGAACACATGTTTATCGCCTGCTCATTTTCAACTAAAAGATCTTCAAGAAGCTCCGTATCATCGGGATAATTCTGTATAAAATCAAGCCTTAGCAGCTTTTTAAGCACACGCTCGTTGCTGGTAAGCGATGTTGAAAAATAAACAAGCGACTTTTCAAGTGCAAGCATCTGTATGAGCTCTCTATTTTGCATGGACTTATGAAGCTCGCTTTCTATCGATACGCTCGTCTTATCGATATGCTTTAAATATGTAAGGTATCTTGCAGCATTTTTCTGCAGCAAAAGCAATATAAATCTTGTCTTTTTCACTGTATTAAAGCCTCTTACCTTGCCATCTTTAAACATATTGATAAGCGATGTATCCCGGAGGCATACTGTAATTATCATATCCTGCCTATGGATTATAGCAAGCGGAAGCGTTGAATAAAGAAGGCTCGAATTACTCTCTTCACGCTCCATGACCGGAATATCAACTATAATAAGGGTATCGCCCTCTTCCGAATCGACTCTGGGCGTTTCCTCTTCGTCAAGCGCAGCTCGTACATAATCCGGATCCACACCCAACTCCTCTACGATGCGTGTCACATCATCATCATCAGGCATAGAAACATGTACCCATGCACCGGGAATAAATTCATTCAGCTCCTGCAGAACGCCGTCTTCTGTTTTATAGATGTTTATCACAGGCCATACCTCCGTTTCTTCAGTATATCCCAAATCGAATACACGACAATAAAAGAGCAGATACTAAAACAGCTGCCATGTACCGACATTATCGCATAGTACTATCCATATTGATTGTAGCATTGCTTGTAGAGCCTTGCAAACTATTTTTTCATATATCGCCAAATTTTAAAAAACATGCTATAATGCTTTGATTATATGTGTATTGGAGGATCATAATGCAGCGCATTACCAAAGAAGAGCTTCTAAATATATTAAACGCCAGCGGCGGCGCCCAAAATATAGAAAATGAACCCCGGCTCATATTTGATGCGGCCTGCGAGCTTTTTATTGAGGAGCGATCTTCAAAAGCCTGCGGTCTTTTGTCTCGTATTGCAAAGAAGAAAGAATATCGGGAAAAGCTAAATGAAATTTTTTTAGACAGAAGCTTTCTTTATGAGTGCTTAAATGCCAGTGAACCCAAGCTTCGCAGAAATAGTGCAAGGCTTATGGGAGCCTTAAAGCTTGAATGTGATGTGCCCGCCCTCATAGAGGCGCTTGAGTCTGAAACCGTAAGGCTTGTAAAACCCTCAATGCTGCTTGCGCTTGGAAGCATAGGCGGAGATGCCGCCACACGGTATGTGATCGCATACAGGGTCGCTCCGCCCGTTGATGAAAGCGAAGAAAAGCACTATAAGGAAGAGTGTGAAGCTGTACGTCTTGTACTTGGCAAAAACAGCCCTGAAAGACCTGCAAAATTTACTGGATTCAACAAAAAAATAACGTTTGAACTTAGAACCGCAAAGCAGCTTTCAAAACAACTTCAATATGAGCTGGGTGACTATGATATTGACTGCGTCAGAGTTTGGCCCGATGGAGTTTGCGTTATGACCGATGATCCGATCTCTCTATATCAGGCAAGGAGCTTTACAGAAATGCTTATTCCTCTATCAAGAGGAGTAAAGCTTACATATGATGCAATCGCTAATGCAGCTAAAAAAGCAATGATAGACATGATGTCAGATGCTACCGATGCAAAGCCCCCATACCGCTATCGCATCGGCATAAGGATGCGTGATGTAAACAGGGCTGAGCTTTCAAAGGCTGTATCCAAGGCGCTATCAGGTGATATGCTCATATCGTCACCATCAAATTATGATATCGAGCTATGCGTCGAGCCTACAAAAAAGCCCGATACCTGCCAACTATATTTAAAGCCCTGCTTTATAAAGGATACACGATTTTCATATCGCAAAGAATCACTCCCGGCATCGATACATCCCGCAACTGCGGCCGGGATTCTTCGCCTTGCGTCCGACTATCTTACAACAAATGCCAGGGTGCTGGATCCTTTTTGCGGAAGCGGCACCATGCTCATTGAAAGGATGCTACTGTCGCCCTGTTCTCATGTAACGGGTGTGGATATAACTCCAAAAGCCCTTGAAAAAGCCGTCATAAACGCAGAGGCAGCAAATGCCAAGATAGAGTTTGTCTGCAAGGACTGCATAAAATTCCGTGCGGCTGCGCCCTATGATGAAGTCATTGCCAATATGCCCTTTGGCAACAGAGTAGGAAGCCATGAGAATAATACAAGGCTCTACGGCGACTTCATATCAAAACTGCCCGAATGGTTAAAGCCCGGAGGAATCGCCGTACTTTATACGATGGAGTTTACTCTTTTAAAAAACAAGCTTTCCGAAACCGATCGCCTTGAGCTCATCGGACGTGCGCGTACCGAAGCTGGAGGGCTCATGCCATCGGTATTCATATTGAGAAGATTGCCATAATTGCGGCTATATTTGGGCAAATTAGTAAAAATAGGACATTTTTCGCATTTATTTGCTTGCAAATAAACAGGCTTTAGAGTAGAATTAGTATTATTGAAGATAATAGTAGAATAATATGCCGGTATCACTGCCGGATCAAGCGTAGGAGGCCGACTGTGAGTCTGTCGCTCGAATTACAAAAAAAATTTTTAAATTCGGAGCATACGGGTGAGTATGTTTCCTTTGATATACCTGTTGAAGTAAATGCAAAAGGGGGATCTTCCACTGCATCACGCAGCATGAGTTTACACTACATGGATGAAGGCGAAGGAGCTCCCATTATATTAATACACTCGATAGGTCAATCCATGTATACCTGGCGAAAGCTATTCCCGCTTCTTAGTGAAAATTACAGAGTAATAGCATTTGATCTCCCCGGCCATGGATATTCCAGTCGTGTAGATGGTTTTAACTACAGCATACCTGTAATGGCAGACATTATTAAGCGACTTATGGATGCATTAAAGCTTCAGTCCGCACATCTTGTAGGCTTTGGCTTTGGCGCATTATATGCACTTGATGTCACAAGGCAATTTCCAAAGCGTGTTGGTAAGCTGATATTGATGTCACCAGGGGGGCTTACCAGCGATATCCCCTCAAAGCTTCATATGCTTGATAATGCTATATTTGGTCGTTTAGTATCGCTTACATATGGTGTCAGGACAATTGAAAGCCTGCTTCAGTCATGTTTCTTTGACCTGACCCATCTAACTCCTGATGTAGTAAGCGAATATTATAAGACTCTTGCCGATCCTGAGTCTCGCTACGCTATATATAAGACCTGTCGCAACTTTGACGATCATGAAACCATGAGCTTCCTTCGCAAGCTGGATCACGAAGTCGTTCTCATGCGTGGAACCGAAGATAAATGGCGTTCTGCCGCTTATATAGATCAATTTGAAGCTTGCCTTAAAAATGTTCGAAGACTGGATATCCGAAATACAGGTCATCTGCTGCACGAGGAAAAACCCCAGAGGCTGTCGGATGTGTTTAGTTCTCTTCTAACTACATCACTATAAGATAGCAAAAGGCAGTCCGCAAAATGTTGATCGGGCTGCCCTTTGTTTTATATCTCACACATATACTCACAAATCACGGAAATAAGATCATCCGCTTGGATAGGAGCATACCTTGGCGATATCGCAAGCGACATAAAGTCAAACGCTTTCGCATCCTTATACATACTATAGTCCGAATACGTTTTAAATTGGATCTTAGGTTCCTCACCATAGGCGGAAACAAAGAATTTGGACGTAAATGATCTGAGCTGTATAAAATTGCCATCATCGACCAATATGCTCTTTGGAATATCATTGTGAGATTTGGGATTTCTAACATTTACAAGCCTATCTATCCATCTGAAAGCCAAAGCAAAAAGCAGATAATTCGCCTCATCCAGCTCGCGCATACGGTAATACCTCTCTATATCAGCTCTGATAAACGGCTTTGTTCCAAGTACTGAATTAAGCACAAATCCCGGGCCGGGATATCCTATGCCAAGGTCACTGTGCGCATCGATATGTACTACGGAAAATGGCGCTTTAAGACGTCCGTGTTTTATAAGCTCGCCCCAAAAACAGAGCGCACCGTCATGCGTCTCAAACACTCTTCCCGGTATCTTATTTTTGCAGCTCAGTCCGCAATTCAGCTCTAAAAACGTACGCACATCCTCTTTTTTCCACACATGCTTATCCATAATATCCGGTCGCTTACCTATATCCGCAAGCGGGAAGCAATCCGAGAGGAAAAAATCAAGATCAATATCAAGTACTCTCATAAAAACACCTCACCTAAGCTTAACATATAATAGCATAGCATACAAAGAAGTTACAAATAAAATAGGTTTGACAGACAAAAACCAAATTGATATCATAATTGCGAATCTGATGACAGTATTTATTTGATAATGTCAGCATAAAATAAGCAGGTATATCTTTATGAGCCAGAAATTCAGACAAAATGTTTTACCTATAATCGCAGCATTTATATGGGGAATGTCCTTTGCCGCTCAAAGTGCATCCACAGATCATGTAGGACCATTCGCGTTCAACTCCATCCGTTCACTTATTGCGGCCGCCGTACTTTTTATAGTGATTATGATAGTACGTGCCATTCGCCCCAAGGATAATACTTTTTCATTTAAGACAGCTTTTAGATCATCCCCAAAAACGATGCTGCTTGGTGCCATCTGCTGCGGCTCCATACTCTTTATAGCAAGCAATCTACAGCAAATCGGTATAGCCGATACCACGGCGGGTAAGGCCAGCTTTATAACGGCCTTATATGTAGTGCTGGTTCCTTTACTCGGACTTGCGCTAAAAAAAACCGTTCCAATAAATGCGTGGATAGGTGTTGGAATCGCCGTTATCGGGCTGTATTTCTTGTGCATAAACAGCGAATTTACCATAGAAACCGGAGATATCTTTATGCTTTTATGTGCGCTTGCTTATGCGTTTCAAATACTTATTATCGATCATTTTTCTTTGAAAATAAATGCGCTGCAGCTATCCTGTATGCAATTTTTCGTTGCGGGGATTCTATCCGGGATAGTATCGATTTTAACCGAAGATATAGCATTAATGCAGTTTGAAAAATGCATTTTACCGCTATTATATGTGGGTGTGCTCTCAAGCGGGGTAGGCTTTACGCTTCAGATAATTGCCCAAAAAGGCTCAAATCCGACAATTGTAACCCTTCTTATGAGCCTCGAATCGGTATTTGGGGTGCTTGCCGGTGCGATTTTTTTAAACGAAGTCATGAGCATACGTGAGTATATAGGCTGTCTATTGATGTTTGCCGCAATCGTCCTGGCTCAGCTGCCGCAGCGAACAAAAATTAAACCTTAAATGAGAATTAAAAGCCTCCTCCACGTAGGTGAGTGTCCGTCAAACAAGTAAGCATCCGTATGGTTACAATCTACAGATACTTTTATATATGTGTTTTCGCACCTCAGTGGCAAGGCTCTCAATCGCGCCGCCCAGATTGCATAGGTGGTAGGTGCGCTTTTAACATTTGCCTTTCGCATAAAAATGCTTGCGGTTTTCAAAGCGTAGAAGCTTGCACTATTCCTATGTAAGCTGTCCCGCAGCTCATTCCCTTTTGGCATTGAGCTGGAAAGGGCTCCCTTATTTGCCATTTTATTTGGTCTCCTTTCTTAAAAAGGGTATAAAAAAGACCGTTAGCTTACGCGGGGTATGTCAACGGCCTGTTTTTCGGTATTCAGTTGTTTTTGTGTTTAATTTTCATTCGGTATCCTATGTACAACGATAATGCAACTATCAGCATCGAAACGCCTATAATACCCTGTATCAATGTTGTAAGATACGCTTCACCAGCCGTAAAGTGATACACCAATATGGAGCTTATAATCGATAATGAAGCAGAAATGGAGAAGCTGAAAATCAAAATACGAATGCTTTTTTCCGCTTCACTTCCTTTCTTCATTTTAAGTAAATTTTCTTCTGCTTTTTTTTGGCAATCTCCCATAAACAATTCCTCCTAACTAAAAAGTTAATTCAACTCGATACCGAGTATCTGGCACAATTCCATAATATTCGAAGCGTCGAACATTCCCTTACACGTTTCACACTTAGAACCAGCTCGGTCTAAAATATTCAGATGCTTGGCAAGCTGAACCTGAGTAAGCCTCTTTTTTTGCAACATTGCGCAATGAATTTGCCGATTTAATTTGATCCATTAAGTCACCTCCCATATTTAGAGTTTCAAAATAGCCGGACAAAATACACGAACTATTCGTGAAATCAGTTGATTTTTGACTAAACTTTAAGCGGAGTGTTTTTGCATTCAAACTTGCTGGCGGCAAACCCAGAGGAGGGTAGCTGCTTTAACGGTGTAAGAGGTACAGCCAGCTTTACGGAACAAATTCACGCAGCATTCTTAGTCAGGCAATTTATTTCCACGAACAAAGGATTAGGCTCCGCAGGGTGCATGATACTCCCCACAGGAGGGTATAGATGTTCGCCATTTAGTTCCTTAAGTATATCATTAAGATGAAAGCAATCAATATAGCATAAGAAAAAATGCAACGATATACTGTTTTACAGACACTGCCCAATCGGGGAGTGGCTTTTATCAGTTTTTAAACAAATTTTATGCACAGCCTTGGGCATCTTTCAACACAAATACCGCATCTTGTGCATTTATCATGATCTATTCTTGCATATCCGTCAATGACCTTAATGGCTTCCTGCGGACACTCTCTTTCGCAGCGTTTGCAGCCCACACATGCCCTCATGCATACGCTCATAGCTGCTTTACCTACATCGGTATTTCTGCAGCATACCTCCACTTTAATGTCAGCCGGCACCAGCTCGATCACATTACGCGGACATGCATTTATACACATACCGCAGCCAATGCATTTCTCGCGTTCAATTTTTGCCAGCCCATCTTCAATGCGGATCCCATTTGCGCTGCATACAAGCGCACAGTCGCCCAGACCTATACATGAAAACCTGCACTGCTTAGGTCCTCCCGCAAGCCCTGCGGCAACACGACAGCTGCGAACTCCATGATATTCATACCGTTCTCCAACTACACCATTGCTTCCAAGACACAACACCCGAGCTACCATAGGTACGGCGCTTGTATCGACCTCAACGCCCATTATGCGCCCTATCTCCGCTGCGGTTTTAGCTCCGCCCGGAGTGCATGCATCGGGTCTGGCTTCACCGCTTACTACCGCTTCCGCAAAAGCATCACAGCCTGCAAAGCCGCATGCACCGCAGTTTGCACCTCCTAATTGATCTCGTATTCGTTCAACACGTTCGTCCACCTCAACCGCGAATTTTTTCCCAGCAACACCCAAAATAACTCCAAACACAGCTCCAAGTACAGCCAAAATTCCCAATGCTGTCAATATTAAAATCCAATCCATAATTACCTCCTGTCAGCTTGCGAACAGGCCTGAAAAACCAAGAAAAGCAAGGCTCATAAGACCAGCTGAAATGAGCGATATCGGAAAGCCCTTTAAAGCCTTTGGTATGTTTGATGCCTCAAGTTTTTCTCGCACTCCGGCCATAAGCACTATCGCAAGCATAAAGCCAATAGCGCTGAATGTGCCGTTCAATACCGAATATAATAGACCCAGACCGCCTTCCATCACCACATATGAATCAAAATTTATTATGGTAACGCCAAGCACAGCGCAGTTAGTGGTTATAAGGGGCAGATATATGCCAAGCGACTTATAAAGTGACGGACTCGACTTTCTTATAAACATCTCAACAAACTGCACAAGCCCCGCGATTATAAGTATAAATGTGATAGTATTTAGATACTCAATATCAAATGCAATAAGCAGCTTTCCAACAGCCCATGTAAACAGCGATGCCAGAGCCATTACAAATGTAACGGCAAGTCCCATACCCATTGCCGTTTCCACTTTGTTTGACACGCCAAGAAAGGGACAGCAGCCTAGGAACTTTGAAAAGATAAAGTTATTCGTAAGAAGCCCACTGACAAACAAAAGCAGTATATTTGTTATAACATCCATCAATTCTCTTCCTCCTTCTTTTTAGAAGTACGCTCGGTAAGCTTATTGATTATGCCAAGAAGCAATCCGAATGTTAAAAATCCACCCGCAGGAAGCAGGAATAAAAGCATAGGCTCATAAGCATCGCCAAAAAGATCAAAACCAAATATGGTGCCATTTCCGATAAGCTCACGTATCGATGCCATTATGGTAAGCGCAAGTGTAAAGCCAAGACCCATTCCTATGCCGTCCACAGCCGACGCGATGACCGAATTCTTGCTTGCGAACGCCTCAGCTCTTGCCAGTATTATGCAATTTACAACTATAAGAGGTATGAACATTCCCAGGCTCTCATAAAGCTCGTGCACAAAGGCCTGCATAAGGAGCTGCACAATTGTAACAAAGGTACATATTACAACTATGAATGCGGGTATTCTTATCTTGCTTGGAATAAAATTTCTAAGCAGGGATATAACAACGTTCGATCCGACAAGTACAAAAGTGGCGGCAAGTCCCATTCCTATACCATTCATAGCGGCAGTTGTGACCGCAAGCGTAGGACATGTTCCAAGAACCAATCTAAAAGCAGGATTTTCGGTTATAATACCATTGAAAAACACGCTTGAAAGCTTAGCTTTAGCCATCTATGCCACCTCCTTCGATAAATGTTGTTACATATTCGATAAGCGCGTTTATGCCATCATTTACAGCCTCAGAGGTTATTGTAGCGGCGGTAATAGCATCCACATCCTCATTAAGGGTAATGTGTCCCATAAGTCCCGCGTACTGCTCAGAAAACCAATCCTCCTTGGCCTTAGCTCCAAGACCGGCAGTTTCCGAGAAATTGCTTCCGCCGATGCTCACTCCGGTGATCACATAGTTTATATCCATGCCTACTATTATCTCGATCTCCCCGCTAAACCCCTTCACCGTTATCTGAGAGGCATAGCCGATAGTTTCGCCGCCTTTTTGAGCGATATAAAGATCATCCACAAGAGCATTCTCCGAAAGCTGCACCTGAGTAAATTCATCCGCATCGCTGCATACAGCCTTTCTTGCGTTTTCGGCCGCTATTATTGCCTGCCTCGCTATGGGGTCTTTTGTGACTTCATTGGTAATGCCAAGAAGAAGTCCGGCCATTGCCGCGATTACCATAAGTTTAACGCAAAGCGACACAATTCCACTACGCATTTTGCTTTACCTCCCCATAACGCTTTGGTTTCACATATTTGTCTATAAGTGGCGTTACTATATTCATTATCAGTATCGCATATGTCACACCCTCACTGTACGAACCGTAGCTCCTTATAACGGCCACCAAAAGACCACAGCCGGCAGCGTATATAATCTGTCCTTTTTTGGTCATCGGAGATGTCGTATAATCCGTTGCCATGAATACCGCGCCAAACAATGCGCCGCCCGAAAGCACAGCCATAAGCGGATCTCCTGTAAAAGCACCGCTTCCGTCTCCGAATATAAATGAGCTTGCGGCAAGTACGCCAAGCATTACGATCGGAATATGAAGGCCAATTACCTTCCTCACAAGTAGATAGATAAATCCAAGAATTATAGCAACCTTTGATACTTCACCTATCGTTCCGGGTATGTTGCCAAGGAACATATCCATAATGCTGAATTCGGCTCCCGCAAGACTTGTGGCCGAGGATACCGCGTCAGCTCCTGAAAACATGGTGGGAAGTGTAAAGCTTGTCATATGCGCTGGCCAGCTGGCAAGCAAAACAGCACGCGCTGCAAGCGCCGGATTTAAAAAGTTGTCACCAATACCGCCAAAGAGCTGTTTTACGATCACGATAGCAAAAACGCTGCCAATGAGCGTTACCCACCATGGCGCCGCAGCAGGCATATTCAAAGCAAGTAAAAGACCGGTGACCGCAGCCGAAAGATCATTTATGCGAACGTTTTTTTTGGCTATCTTTTGGAATAAAAGTTCTGAAATTACAGCTCCCGCAATACCAACGAGCACATGCAGAGCAGCATTTAGGCCAAAAAGATATACACCAACTACAGTAGTAGGAAGAAGCGCAATAAGCACATCACGCATTATGCTTTGCGTGCTGTAGCTTGCGTGGATATGCGGCGCTGTTGAAATATTCAGTTTCATATTTTAACCTTTTCTCGCCTTTGCGATCCTTTCCTTAGCAATTTTAAAGAATCCATTTAAAAATCTATATGATGGACATGCATAAGAGCAGCTCCCGCATAAAAGGCAATCCATAACATGCTCATCCTCAGCCGCTTTAAGGTCATTTTTATCGATATACTTTCTTATAAGATAAGGGTTAAGCCTCACGGGACATACATCCACACACTTTCCGCAGCGTATACAAGGTGATTCTTCTCTGTGCTCCGGCATATGTTCGTCAAATATGACCACGCCTCCTGTACCCTTGGTCACAGATACACTGTGATCATATGCGCAAAGTCCAGTCATAGCTCCGCCCATTATTATCTTTTTTGGGTCTGTCACATAACCATCACATGCGGATACCATATCCTCAACTATCGTACCGATGGGCACTCTAAGATTCGCAGGAGATTTAACGGAGCCTGTAACGGTGACTACCCTGCTTATAAGCGGTATGCCATATATTACCGCGTCCGCTATGGAAGCGGCTGTAGACGCGTTTAAAACTATGGCGCCTACATCGATAGGTAAACCTCCCGTCGGCACCTCTCTGCCGCAAACAGCCTGTATTATTTGTTTCTCTGAGCCCTGAGGATACTTTGCCTTTAATACCTCTACGCTCACACCGATACGCCCCCTTGCGGTTTCACGCATGGCCGCTATCGCATCCCGCTTATTGTCCTCAATCGCAATAATGCCTTTTTGTGCATCAACTGCTCTCATTACGGCTCTAAGTCCGTCTATTATTCTTCCGGGCTCCTCAAGCATAAGCCTGTGATCGCATGTCATATATGTTTCGCACTCAGCGCCGTTTATTATAACGGTATCGCATTTTTTGCCTGAAGGAACGCTGAGCTTTATATGTGTGGGAAAGGCAGCTCCGCCCTCGCCGCATATTCCTGCCTCCTTTACAGAGGGCACGACAACATCCGGGTCGCAGGCTTCAACATTGCCATGACCAGACAGTTCCACCCAATCATCAGCAAAATCATTATTTATCACAACGCAGTCACACTGAGTAGCGCCAAGCTGCATTCGCTTTTCAATCGCAATGACCTCGCCAGATACGCTTGAATGCACAGCAACTCCAAGAAATCCGACCGGTTCACCGATAAGCTGACCTTTTTTGACCTTATCGCCCTTTTTCACAATGGGCTTTGATGGCGCACCCATATGCATCGCCATCGGTATTACCACTGATTCAGGGGTAAACTCTACTATTTTCTTACCTTTGGTAGGCTTTTTACTTCCTCCCGAGCTGCCGAGTGGATGTATACCACCTCTAAATGTTCGTTTTGGCAACAATAGCACCTTCCTTTCAAATAATAGTTTCACAGCGGCTCACCCTTGCAGTTTTAATGCATATATTTCATTGCTATTTATTGCAAGGCATACACTATATAAACTACTTACACAAAGCTGTGATTTATACCGGATCACGTCGATCATGTACAAAGCTCGTATAATAGACTAGTATAACATCTACTTTTTTTCTTTACAAGCATATTTGGCAAACTTATGTCGAAATATGTTTGAAATTTATAAATAATCTCATATCTTTTCATTTTACTTGAATGTGATTCCCCATTGTGATAGAGTATTATCAAACAAGGAGAGTAATGATATGTCAATAAAAAAAGGTACAAAACAGCTTGCTCAGAATCGCAAGGCACGCCACGAATACTTCATAGAAGATACTTATGAATGTGGTATGGTTCTTGTAGGCACAGAAGTAAAAAGCATAAGAGCAGGCAAGGCCAATCTAACGGACGCCTATGCAAAGGTTGAAAACGGAGAAGTTTTTATAATAGGAATGCACATAAGTCCCTATGAGCAGGGTAACATATTCAATCGTGATCCTTTTAGGAAGCGCAAACTTTTGCTACATAAGCGTGAGATATTAAAGCTCCAACGACTTAGTCAGGCGGACGGCTATAGTCTTATACCACTTAGCATATATCTGCAGAATGGACTCGTTAAGCTTGAGCTTGCCGTTGCAAAGGGTAAGAAGCTTTATGACAAGAGGGCTTCCATTGCAGAGCGCGATTCAAAGCGTGATATAGAGCGCAGAATGCGTGATGGAATGCGAAATTCTGATATATAGTTCCAACGACTACGCGATTTCTGTTGTTTACATATTATAAATTAATAATTTGTGAGATTCCTTTTATCACCAAACTCCCTGTAAAAATGCGCTGAAACTTGCTTTTAAATTTTTGTCGAAATAGCAGATATTGTGCGCCCCTTAATAATTAACCACCATATATATGTATAATGCTCCTGATTCCGGGAGCTTTTTTTGTCGAAAAAATGGATTTCTACTGTATTTGACATAATACGGCAATAATGCCTATGGAGTGGAATTTATTACCATGATATAATGCATACCAAGAAGTGAGCGGCAATCTTATAATAATATATGATGTCGCATCGCAAGCATTAACTCATCGGAGGCACTAACATGAAGGCTAAAATTTTGATCGCAGACGGTAACCAAAGCTATATTGCAAGCATGCAGGAGTTCTTAACAGCACAGGATAACGTAGCGCTTGTGGATATTGCAAACGATGGCGCAGAAGCATTATCCGCTCTTCGAAGAGAGCGTTATGATGTATTAGTAACAGACCTTATACTTCCCCATATGGATGGTTTTTATGTTTTAGAACAACTTCGCAGCAGTACGATAAATTCGCCCTCAGCTATAATCATAGTAAGCGCTCTGCGTCACGAGGATATGGTCAGGCGGGCATGTTCACTTGGAGCAAAGTATTATATGGTAAAGCCAGTCGAACCTGAAACCCTCTACAAGCGTATAAATGAGCTCATTGAAGCAACCTCCGTACCGGAAAAATCACAAACATGTGCATTCAGCTCCTCGCCAAGGACGCTTGATGAAAAGATAACTTCTATATTTCTTACGATAGGTATACCCGCACATATCAAGGGCTACCACTATCTAAGATGTGCGGTACGAATGATATACGCGCATCCTGATATGATAAATCGCATAACCAAAGAGCTTTATCCCGGTATTGCAATGCAGTTTCAAACTTCACCCTCAAAGGTCGAACGCGCCATAAGACATGCTATCGAGGTTGCATGGACAAGGGGCAAAATTGAGAATATAAACCAATTGTTTGGTTACAACATATATAACAAAAACGATAAACCTACTAACGGTGAGTTCATTGCGTTGATCGCAGACAAACTCCTTATTGAAGATGCACGAGACAGAAACTATAGAGTTGATGTACTTAAATTCGATGCCACACCCGTATCAAAATAAAGATATAAAATGATCTAACAAAGTTGGATCTATGGCGTTTTTAATCCAATTCTCCTTTCTTCCTTGGCTGCCGTGTTGTGCCATGTGCTATCGGCGCGGTAGCCTCTTTATATACAACATTCCTTTCTTCCCCGGCTGCCAAGCTGCTTACTAGTAACTAAACAGTTGCATAAAAAGCAGTCTTGCAGCCACTTTTATGTAAACAAAATAAAAAAGCAGCCTTAGCTGCTTGTGAGAGGCACCATCCAGAATCGAACTGGAGATGGCGATTTTGCAGACCGCTGCCTTACCGCTTGGCTATGGTGCCGTTAAAAAATGGAGCGGGAGACGGGGCTCGAACCCGCCACCTCCGCCTTGGCAAGGCGGCGCTCTACCAAATGAGCTACTCCCGCAAATGGTGCCTCAGAGTGGACTTGAACCACCGACACAGGGATTTTCAGTCCCTTGCTCTACCAACTGAGCTACCGAGGCAAGAAAAAAAGCGACCCGAAGGGGGCTCGAACCCCTGACCTCCAGCGTGACAGGCTGGCATTCTAACCAACTGAACTACCGGGCCAATGGTGGGAGCAACAGGGCTCGAACCTGTGACCCCTTGCTTGTAAGGCAAGTGCTCTCCCAGCTGAGCTATGCTCCCACTTTACCTGCCGCTTAAGCCTTAACTCTTGCGACGATGTTTATTGTAACAGATGTCTACCCTCATGTCAACACTTTTTTAAAAATTTTTACCACTTTTTTTGTATACAATTTTTCTTCTTTTCATCTTACCCTTGAACTGCTTTGTCATCTATTGTATAATAAAGATAATCCCTATTTATTAAGGAAAGGTATTTTTAATGAAGATAGTTGTTGATGTGTTTGGCGGAGATAATGCTCCGGATGCACTGATCGAAGGCTGTGTCCGCGCGCTCTCCTTTTCAGATGATTTTTCTCTCATCCTCACCGGGGATGAATCCACTATAATGAATGGCCTTAAAGAAATAGGCCACTTTTCTGATCGTATCGAAATTGTACATGCTCCTGATGTCATAGGCTGCGATGAAGTACCTACTGTCGCGATACGTCAAAAGAAGAATTCATCCCTTGTCAAAGCACTGAATACCTTAGCATCAGGTGAGGCTGATGCGTTTGTATCCGCGGGAAGCACCGGCGCTGTGCTTGCAGGCGCGACACTCCTTGTAAAGCGCATAAGAGGAATAAAGAGACCTGCCTTAGCGCCCATATTGCCCACGGTTAAAGGGCCGCTCCTCCTCATTGACTGCGGTGCTAATATCGATTGTAAGCCGGACTACCTACAGCAATTCGCTATTATGGGAAGCGTTTATATGGAGCAAGTTATGGGCATTAAAAACCCGCGCGTAGGCTTGATAAATAATGGCGCTGAAGCTGAAAAAGGAAATGAGCTTACAAAAGCTGCATATGGCTTTTTAACCGAGACTCCGGTTAATTTTACAGGTAATTGCGAAGCAAGAGATATACTTACAGGTGATTTTGATGTGCTTGTATGCGATGGTTTTGTTGGAAATGTGGTACTGAAGTACACTGAGGGCGTTGCTTCATCACTCCTTTCGATGTTAAAAGCAGAGCTTATGTCTGACCCTCGCTCAAAAATCGGCGCGGCCATCAGCAAGCCAGCATTCAGCCGCTTTAAGAAGCGTATGGACTATACCGAATACGGCGGTGCACCACTGCTCGGAATAAATGGTGGCATCATAAAGGCCCATGGCAGCTCAAACGCAAAGGCAATAAGCGTTGCCATAAGACAGGCATGCGATTATGTACGCGGAAACGTTACATCAATGATTAAAGATTCTATAGGAATAGCTTGTGAATAATATAATGCACCCCAGAGGACGAAGTCGGCATGCGTTTCGTCCTTTTTAATTGCGTATAAGTTCTTCCGCTCCGTTTATATAGCGAATACTGCCATCCTCTAATATAAACACTGCACAGACATCATCAACCTCAAAAAGAAGCTCTTCAGCCCCTTCTGATCCCAAAAGTACACATATCGTACTCAACGCATCAGCTTTTTCAGCGCTCTTTGTGATGATGGTTGCCGACACTATATCAGTATCTGATGGGTATCCTGTGTTCGCGTCGAGTATGTGATGATACTTTTTGCCTTCATAGATAAACATCCTCTCATATGTGCCGCTCGTAACTACGGCTGCATCCGTAACCTCAAGCAAGCACACGGGTTCACCACCTCCATTCGGATCCTTTATACCCACCAAGTAAGGTTCTCCCGAAGGCTTTGCGCCTATTAATACCACATTTCCACCAAGATCAATGATACCGCTTGTCACTCCTGAACTTATTAAATGCTCCCTAATTTTATCAGCCACAAATCCTTTTGCAATCCCGCCCAGATCAAGCTGCATACCTTCCACAGAAAAATCGATCCGCTCGCCATCGACAGTTATAGCAGTATAATCCACCTTGCCTACCGCACTATTTATTAGTTCATCATCAGGTATAGTGGGGTTCTTGGATGTAAAATTCCAAAGGCGGCTAATAGGCGCAATACTTATATCAAAAGCGCCGCCCGATAGCTTGGAATAACCTATTGCTCGACTAATTAGCTCTGCAGTCTCTAGAGAAACGGTCTTAGACAGCCCTGCGTTTAACATAGATATCTCGCTATATTCATACCGTGACAGACTAAGCCTCCTATCATATTCGCCACATATATCCATGCACTCTTCGATAAGAAGGCTACATCCATACTCATCGCCATAAAGCGTTATACTTATTACAGTATCCATGTAATATCCAAGACGGCTGTGTGGGTTTATGCCTTCACATCCACCAAATATCATGCAAAAAAGGCATAGATAAGCCATCAACACGCCTATAATACGACTTTTAATGAGCATTCTTATATCTCACCACCTTTAATAATATCTTTGCAATAAATCCCGTAGCTACCCCCATTATGATAGCTGCTACAAAAAGCAAAGGAAAATATGCCGCCATGCCTACAGTGCCACCGACCAATATCGCAATAAGCATCTGACCTACATTATGCATTACCGCACCTGTGACACTTATTCCCACCTCTGATATACCCTTGACTCGGCATATTACTATCATAGCCATCATGCTTAACAGGCCGCCTGATAAAGCATATAGCATGCCGCTTATCCCCGAAAACAAAAGCCCCGATAGAACGACCTTTAAAAACATTAAAAGCAAGGCTTCTTTCCATCCAAACATCAATAAAATATAAACAAGCACCGAATTGGCAAGGCCAAGTTTTACACCCGGAAAAGCAGGAGCAACTGGAATCAAGCTTTCAATATACCCCAATACAAGCATCAAAGCCATGAAAATTGCCAATATAGCAAGCTTTCTTGTTTTCATATAACTTCCTCTATTTACCGCCCGCAAGTTCAATACTTACCTTATTTGGCAAACATATTATCCAGTTCGCACCTATAAAGCTGCCACGATTTTCATAGCGTATTACACCTTGATCAACACACACTTGATTTTCACAGGTTGAACTCTCCATAAAAACTCCCTCTTCAGTAACAACTATGATATTCCTACAGCCTCCCTCCTGTTCTATTACCAAGGTGGTTTCCTCATAAAAGGGTACGGTTGTATAAAGATCATTGTCTACATATATATTTATAATACCCTCATCACTCCCCCCCATCGCAAAGATAAGCGAAAATAAGATCGCTACAGCAAACACTATTCCAATTACAACTAAATCCGCTTTCTTCATAGGCGTCACGTCACCATAATTCTGTGCTTGCATTGCAAAAAGCCTCAACAAGCCGTGATTCACCAGGCTTCATGCGCATAAAAGTAGTTCCAAAGTACTTTTCAATGCTGCCGCTATTTAGATTCTCCAGCATAATAAAGGTAGTACATATGACTTGATCGCCGATTCTCCTCATATTCATAGGGTCATAGCCTACAATTTTGTAGTCACCACAAATAAGATCAGGGGAGAGGCTCAAGAAGTTATCAATATCACTACGGACTTTCGCTTCGTATGCAGAAATAATTGCCTTAGAATCAGTCATATCAAGCGTTTGGCAAGGCGGCAGCATTATGCCAGCGTCAATCTCCTGAAAGATCAACTCATAAATGGTCTTGGACTGTCTTAAATTACGATCAATATCTATTCCAAGCCGGGCACTAAGTACAAGCAATAACATACCTGTATAATATGAAATTCTTCTTACGTTCAATTGCAAAGCAGCCGGGTTACTAATTAGCTCACAATAACTATTCAAAAGTGATAAAGCCTTCGCAGGCGAAAGAGAGGATAGTGCGCAAAAGCCCGCATATTCTGCCGAACCTTCAGCCACTTCGGCAAGATACTCAAGACGAGTAAAATCGCCTATCAGATTCTCTCTGAATTTCCTTATGGAGCAAAATGTCTGCAAAACGCTAATCTTGCGCTCAGCATCATCAGCATAGATAGCAGCAGCAAGAAGACAGTTTTCTTCTATCTTAAGCGCAAGATTCTCAGGATTTTTAGGATACATAAGTAGCGCAAGATCATCAGGGAACCGAGTTTCACCAGCTCGCTTTTGGAAAGCATGAAACATCTCATGAACTATATTAGCAGCAAGCAGATCATAGTCGATAGCTTTCTCACAGTCATCGATGCACCAAATCGCGATTTGCTCGCCATCATACTCAATCGTTGTGTTTGCAAAGAATCTTTCATCGCGAGGAAAAAGAGCGCCTTTAAATACAACAATTTCCGAGTTATAAAGCGCAAAAGGAAAAGGAGTAAAAAGCGGCCATATGTTATCAAAATTGACCCTATCCAGCCTATCACTAACCTCTTTATACACTCTTTCAATGTTAGCTCGCATATCGCACCTCCGAATATCTATAAAGGTATGATAACACGAGAAAAGAATAAACACAAATCCATTTTAAAGTAGGATACTGGCGAGTACAACAAAAAAAGCAAGCCAATTGGCTTGCTTTTTGTGTGGAAACCGGCAGCTGCCTATCTTCCCGGGCCGTCTCCAGCCAAGTATTGTCGGTGTATAAGGGCTTAACTTCTGTGTTCGGGATGAGAACAGGTGGTACCCCTTAGCTTAACCACCGGTATCGTAAGATACCTCTTCGT
>JAFQCL010000026.1 GCA_017416425.1 Clostridia bacterium | reverse complement strand
TCTTATTGCTTCTCTTTTTTATTCATAGAATACTTTCCTTCTATACTTAGGTGCAAATACTACATGATATTTGCAATTTCACTTGCATGTGCTAAAGTATTGCTGTCATTATTTTGCTTTTGCATTTTAATGTCCTCCTGAGGTGTTTTCGGCGTAACTGGCAGGTCACGCTTTTACTATAACACATCAGGAGTTTTTTTCTTACTGCTTCATCGCTTAACCTTTACGAAACAAAATGACCGATGAAATTTAGTCATCGGTCTTTTTATTTTAATCTTACAGACTATAATAAGCTTCAAATTCAGCGGCAGTGGGTATCCGATTTAGCTTTGCAAGTTGCTTACGCTTATTCTGGATCCATACCTTTATAAGCCTCTCTGGGAATACGCCACCGGCTAGCAAATATTCGTGATCATTTTCAAGCGCATCAAGAGCATCGTCAAGTGAGCGTGGTAGACCTGCAATCTTTGCCTTTTCATCTTCGCTAAGATCAAACAGATTGAAATCATAGGGGCCCCATCCATTCGCATGCGGATCTATCTTATTCTTGATACCGTCAAGACCTGCCATTAATATAGCCGCATAGGCATAATAGGGATTGCAGGTTGCATCGGGGTTTCTGAGCTCAAAGCGCTTCTTCTCCGGAGATTTTGCATATGCGGGGATTCTTATTACAGCACTTCTATTTGCCATAGCATATCCAATAGTTACCGGTGCTTCAAAACCCGGCACCAAGCGCTTAAATGAATTCGTAGACGGATTGGTTATAGCGCATAAAGATGCAGCATGTTTAAGAAGTCCTCCCATAAAATACATAGCGGTTTCGCTAAGCTGTGCATAATTATTGGGGTCATAAAATACTGGCTTTCCATCCTTAAACAGGAGCATATGCACATGCATTCCGTTGCCGGCTTCATCAAGAACAGGCTTCGGCATAAAGGTAGCTGACTTTCCAAAAAGCTCTGCGGTATTGCGAATGATATACTTGACTATCATAGTCTTATCGGCCATTTCGGTCATTTCACCCATTTCGGTCTCTATTTCTTCCTGGGCGGGGCTTCCCACCTCATGATGATGGTACTTTACCTTTACCCCCCACTGCTCAAGAAGACGGCACATTTCGTTTCTAAGCTCATAATTCACATCATGAGGCAGATCCGCGTGATAACCGGCTTTAAGGGGAATCTGATGACCGGTATCGCCGCTTGCAGTCGACCAATATGCCTCATCGCACTCAATATTAAGCACAGAGCTGTTCGGCTGAGTTCTAAAAGAAACCTTATCAAAAATATGGAACTCAAATTCAGGGCCAATTATCATCTTATCAGCAACACCGGTATCGCGCATATATTCAACAGCACGCTTAGCCACATTCCTGGGGTATTGATCAAAGGGGCGATTGTGTGGGAGTTCAATGATCATAACATCACCCGTCATAGACAGCACACCTTCTGAGAAAGGATCAACCGCTGCGGTCGAAAGATCAGGAATAAATACCATATCGCTATTTTCAACGGGTGCATAGCCATAATTTGAGCCATCGAATCCGATACCATATGTCATCATATCTTCATCAAGTCTCTCCATAGGCAAAGTAATATGCCTCCATTGTCCATTAAGATCAGTCATCTTAAAATCTAGCATATCAATGTCATTTTCAATACAGAACTTCCTTGCTTCATCGATTGTTTTAAACATTTTTTACCTCCAGGAGTTTTGTTATTTCTATTATCCTTTCAAACCAATACAAAGTCAAGGCTATTATTACTATATAATTTCTATTTATTAACAATGCTACTTAATTTTCCATATCACCAAACAATAATACAGGAGACACCCTCATTTTGGATGTCTCCTTAATTCATTCAACTACGCATAGTCGCATATGCTGAAGGATATTCCTATTTTAATTTAATTTTGCACCTCTTAAAATGAAATGCTGCGATCTAAGATAGAGCTGCTTACTATGCAGCACATCCATGTGTTACTCTTTCAGCAAAATTCAGCTTACCCACTTCGGCCAGCTAAACATAACATAAACCAGGCCAAGCATGATAACAAGTATTGCGATAACTGCCGGCATAATCACTCTATATGCTGCCAGTATGATAGCAAGCCTGTCCTTTGAGTCCATTTCATCGGTTAAAGCCTGCTCTTCTACTCGCTGCATAGCCGACTCAAGCTCTGCTTGCTGATCTTCAGTCATTTGAATATCACGTATCTTCTTTGACCATTCTCCGCTCTGCTTATCGTTGCGGATCTGACGCTGCTGCTCGCGCATTCTCGCAAGTTTATCATCGAATAGCATTTTAGACTCCTTTCTACATGCTTAAACATATGGGGCAACCACCGAAAGCGGTCACCCCAACGGTAATTATAATTGAAATAGTTTAATTGTTTTTATTTTCACCAAGCATATGGTGGCAGGCCACAAAGTGACCCTCTTCAACCTCAATGAGCTCAGGGGTCTGATGCTGGCAAATTTCTGTGCAATATGCGCAGCGAGTATGGAACTTGCAGCCTTTAGGCGGATTCACAGGGCTTGGAATATCGCCTTCAAGAATCACAAGGTCGCGCCTTTTATCTGTAGTGGGTATAGCGTTGAGCAAAGCCTCCGTATATGGATGTCTTGGATTGCTAAACATCGCTTGAGAGGGCGCTAGTTCAACCATAGTGCCAAGATACATAACACCGATGCGGTCACTAATATACTTAACAACGGACAAATCGTGTGTTATGAACATATAAGTAAGGTTCTGCTTCTCCTTGAGATCCTGGAGAAGATTTATGATCTGTGACTGTATCGAAACGTCAAGCGCAGAAACAGCTTCATCACAGACAACAAATTTAGGATACACACTAAGTGCTCTTGCAATACCGATACGCTGACGCTGACCACCGGAGAATTGATGGGGATATCTGTGCAGGAAATACGGCGCAAGGCCACAATCATCCATGGTTTTAAGAACAGCTTCCTGCATCTGTGCATCATTGCGCTTGAAGTAGCCATGAGCCAGCATTCCTTCGCCAACTATCTGACCAACTGTCATGCGGGGATTCAATGAGGAATAAGGATCCTGGAAGATGAACTGAAGATCCGTCCTTAGATGGCGCATCTCCTGGTACTTAAGCCTTGCAAGGTCTATACCCTCATCACGCTGAGCTTCAAGCTTCTGGAACTCTTCATCATCCTTATAATTTGCACGGATAGCATCAAGTTTATTACGAATATCCTGTTCCTTCTTCTTTTCCGCATCAATCTTAGCGTTCAGTTCTTTAATAGTAGCTTCTGCCTTTGCTTTTTTGCTCTTAAAGGTTGCAGCCTTATTGGGGTTTTTAATGTTTTCTTTTATATAATATTCTGCATCCCTTAGGTTAAGCTCGGCATTCGCAAGATCGGCTTTGAGATCCCTTATCGTCGCAAACTGATCGAATAGCGCCAGGAAAAGCTGCATAGGCTCTGAAGGATTGTCAAGCTTCATAAAACCGCCAACGATACTTACTATATCAAGGAATGCATTGTTTGCCGTACGCTTTGCAAGAATAAGCTCATCAGCCAGCTTATACTTCTCAGTGGAATCTTCCTTCATAGCATCATAGCGCTTCTGAAGCTCATCAGCTTTAGCCTGCAGATCTTGATACCTCTTACGCATTTTGACCATCGTCCTGATAGTCTTTTTAAAATACATTGGAGCCACATCCTCAAGCATACGTCCATAGTATACAGTACGACCATCAGTCTGCTTATAAAACTGAAGCATGGTACGACCTAAGGTAGATTTTCCGCAACCGGATTCTCCAACTATGCCAAGCGTTTCGCCTTCATGTATTTCGATGGAAATACCGTCATTTGCTTTAACAAATCTTCCGCCTTTAAGCGGGAAATACTGCTTGAGGTTAGTCAAGCGCAAGAGAACTTTCTTATTTTCCATTTTTCTCGCCCGCCTTTCTTTCCATCTTAGAAGGATAGAAGCACCTGATCGACTGCTTATCCGAAATATGAATCAGCTCAGGTTCTTCCTCCTCACAACGCTTTGTGGCATACTTGCAGCGAGGTGCAAACTTACATCCTTTAGGTAGATCCAGTGGATGCGGCACAGCACCCGGTATAGCATCCAAACGCTGTCCAACAGGAGTGTCCAGTCTCGGTATCGAAACCATCAGACCCTCTGTATAAGGGTGTGAATGCTGCGTATCCGTACCAAATATTACCTCAACGGGAGCAAGCTCAACCACCTGCCCGCAATACATTACCGCTACATCATCAGCCATCTGATTAATAACACCAAGGTCATGAGTAATAAACAAAATAGCAGTGCCCTTATCCCTCTTAAGGTCATTCATAAGACGAAGTATCTGAGCCTGAATAGTAACATCAAGTGCCGTAGTAGGCTCATCGGCAATGAGCAGTTTCGGACGGCATGCAAGCGCCATAGCAATCATAACACGCTGACGCATACCACCTGAAAGTTGATGGGGATACTGCTTTGCTACGACCTCAGGATTGGGAATCTTAACATCCGCAAGCATTTCAACTGAACGCGCAGCAGCTTCCGATTTACTTAAGCCCTGATGGGTAATGAAAGGCTCTGAGAGCTGCTTTTCCACCGTAAACACAGGATTAAGGCTCGTCATCGGCTCTTGGAATATAACTGAAATCGCGTTGCCACGAATCTTATACATCTCTTCACGAGAGAGCTTTGTTAAGTCTACACCCTCAAAGAGTATTTCACCACTTTCAATGTAACCGTTTCCGTCAAGAAGCTGGAGCATGCTCATAGCAGCAACGCTCTTACCGGATCCGGATTCTCCAACTACGCCCAGTGTCCTACCTGATTCAACCGAATAGCTAACACCGTTAACGGCCTTTACAATACCCTTTCGTGTAGTGAAAAAGGTATGTAGATCTTTCATTTCTAACAATGCCATATCGTAGTCCTCCTTATCTATCAGCAGACTTCGGGTCGATCGCGTCACGGATACCATCACCGATAAGGTTGATCGATATGGTCGTAATACCGAATATTAGCGATGTAAATACCCAGTTCCACCAGTACTGCTGAATAACAGTACTATTATTAGCGCCAGTCAAGAGGTTGCCCCATGTAGGCTGCGGCGCGGGAATACCAAAGCCAAGGTATGACAGGGACGATTCTGTAAGCATCGAAGATGCAAATGAGAGTGTTACAGAAACAAGCACTACGCTCATTACATTGGGCAGTATGTGCTTGAATACTATCTTGCCCTCTCTAAGACCCATAGTTTTCGCTGCTGTTACATACTCAAACTCTCGCTGCGCAAATATCTGAGCACGAATCAAGCGGCATAAGCCGGTCCAAGACAGAATACCGAGAACGACCATTATCACGTACATCTTCTGCTGCGTTGTTAAGGCCTGCCCATTTATCTGAATATTGGACATAACAGACGAGAGTATCATCGCAAATGGTATGAACGGCAAACTGCCGATGATCTCTGCTATACGCATGATAATGTTATCGACCTGCCCTCCAAAGTAGCCTGCAAGACCACCAAGTATTACGCCTATCACGAGTGAAATCAAGACCGCAACAGCGCCAACCGTCATGGTAACGCTACCACCATGTACTATACGAGTAAATACATCACGACCGAGTTCATCAGTGCCAAGCAAATATCCACGAAGTCCCCAAGTATCAACCTTCCCACTCTCGGTTACTGCGTAATTCTGATAGAAACCTGCATAAATAGTAGCAATAGGTTCACCGTTATTTACAGATTCAGGTATATCGCACTGACCGTGTGTATTATCGCCCCAACATACTACTTCGCCGTCCTCATAAATGGCCGCATAGTGATAACGACCACCATAAAGCTCAACAGGCTTTTGTCCTTCTTTATCCTGAGGAACCTTATCAAGTCCCTTAGTTGCAACGTTACCCCAGGTAAGAATCCTGCCATCGGTAGTAACTACAGCACACGAATCCTTAGTTGCGCATATATCTTCAACAGTACCGGGCTGCATAACTTCCTCAGGGATCTGAGTTCTTACCGCACTGTCGTTTTTATAGCCAATGTAGGCCACAGAACCATCATCAAGGAGCGCCATGTGCTCATAATAAGTTGTAACTATTTTTTCAACACGTCCCTGATAATCATCCTTAATCCTGATATCGCACATGCTCCTGTTTCCCCAGGCATATACATAACCGTCTTCAGTAAGGAGCAGTGTAAACTGATATCCTGCTTCGATCTGCTTTACATTGATCGTGCCGCCGTTTTCATTTGACTCCTGAATTTCCTGAGGGAAAGTACATTGGCCAAGTCGATCATTACCCCAGGCATACACAATATTATTATCATCAACGGCCACAACATGGTCATCACCTGCCGAGATGTGAACAATATTCGCATTCTTTACCTCTTCTGGAATGTCCGCCAGGTCAATAACACCCGTTGCAGCTGTGTGACCCCATGTATAAAGATCACCATTTACATCAACGCCAAGGCCAAAGGTAGTACCTGGTGCTATATCACGTATTCCAGTCTTTACAAGATCGCTTGGCAGAGAGAGCATGTTCATTCCTGGCGGAATGTACTTCTGCGATTCATCCGCATAACCCAGATCTATCGGCCAAATATATGGACCAATTACTACAAACAAAAGGATAAATATAAAGATGAAAAGGGCTGCCATAGCAAGACGCTTATGTGTAAAGTTCTTAATTATCGTCTTCACAGGTCCTGCGACTTGCTCTTCCTTCATTATATCCTGAATTTCCTTCTGCGGGAAAAAGAGTCTATTTATCCATCTTCCAAAACGGGAGCCTTTTTTCTTGTTTTTTTCCATTAATCAATACCCCCTATTACTTATTTACTCTTACGCGCGGATCGACAAGACCATAGCTAAGGTCGGTTATCAAGTTACCTATAAGCGCTACAACAACGTAGAACATCTGCATTGCAAGCACCAACTCATAGTCAAAGTTTCTAAGACCAACCCAGTATAAATAACCCATACCATTTAGAGAGAAGGTCTGCTCAATAACGACCGAACCGCTAAATATGCTTAAGAACCAACCAATTATTGAAGTAATAACCGGAAGGAGTGCATTTCTCCATGCATGAGAGTAGATTACAACTTTTTCGTTAAGACCTTTTGCACGAGCAGTACGAACATAGTCCATGCTAAGGTTATCAATCATTGCTGCACGTACCATACGAGTCATACCAGCCATACCCGAGAATACCATTACGAGTACCGGAAGAGCCATATGATAGAGCCTGTCAAGCAGACGCTCAAACTCACTGTCAAATGAAGCACCAGGAGTTTCAGCACCACCTACAGGGAACCAGCCAAGCAGTACAGCAAATATATAAATAAAGACTATAGCTACTATAAACTGTGGTATACTATTGCCGACGATCGTTACAACCTGGACAGCGTTATCTATCTTGCTACGCTTGCGCACTGCACAGAAAATGCCAAGCGGGATGGTAATTGCCAAGGTTATTATAACGTCAACTACGTTAAGAATAATGGTATTTTCCATGGGAGCACCTATCTGATCGATAACATCGATCTTATAGAACTGGGAATAACCCAAGTTGCCCTGGAGCAAACCATTATGAACGGCATTACCTTGTGAGTCCGGAAGATCGGGGATGAAACCCATCCAACGGGCATATCTCTCGATCAACGGATCATTTAAACCATATTGTTCGCGAAGATTTTGATATATAGCTTCAAACTGCTCAGGCGTCATATTTCTATCAGCCTGTCTAAGCTTTTCGGCTTCAGTCCTCGCGGGGTCAGAGGGAATAAGATTGTAGATAGCGAACATCATCAGCGATACTATCAGGAAAACGATTACCAGGTACCCCAGTCGCTTAAGTACATACTTTACCATCTTGTCACCAGCCTTTCAATTATTAATTACCGACCATTTATATCGATAATATAGACTATCACATTCTACATCAGTCGTCAAGGTATGCATTTTCAATATACTCTATATTTTACATGCTGTAGTAATTTTTTTCACTTCTATGTCATTATTGATAGATTAAAAAATCCTAAGTTCTAGGGATTTTTGCTAAAAGATCAATATTGTATTACCATATTTACGTAACTTTTCTTTAATTTATGTATGACACAATTTACATTACCTTTTTGGCAAAATTTTGGCAACATTTTCTCATAAAAAAGAAAGGCGGTCAAGCCGCCTTCCCTTATTTAGCTGTTATTATTACTCAGCGCCAATGATGGAGCAGTAAAGAATAGCTTCCTCAAAGCCCCAGAAAGTACCCTGCTCATAGCCCTCAAGCCAGCTGGGGAACATGGTTACATATACATTGGAATAGAGGGGAAGCTCCGGAAGGAGTTCGTTCCAACGAATGATGTACTGCTGCCAGAGATCAAGGTAAGATTCATAGTCACCAGACTCTACGCCATAAACCATATCCATGGAGAGCTGATCGAGCTGATCGTCCATG
>JAFQCL010000025.1 GCA_017416425.1 Clostridia bacterium | reverse complement strand
ATCAGCCTTTTTACCACTCTCATTCGTTTTCCTCCTTTGATTTCTTGGTTTTTATTTCACAATGCCTCTTATCACGCTCTTTTGCACATCCGGCTTCTTCATCTCCTCCCTCTTACGCAAACTGGTAATTTGAATGCATTCTTTACCATACGTCAAAACATATATGGTAATTTTTCCTAATATTTAGTATACCATAATGTTATAGAAAGTCAACTGCTATTTACATGAGCCAAAGCTTAGTAAACACCTTAGCCAATTTGCAAATTACAGGCATAAAACATTTCAAGAACGAAAGTTTAAACATTCTATTAAATGGAAAATTTTTAAGCTAATATTACATTTGATTGCTATAAAATTTTCACATAGCTAATATATTTATCATTATATTTACAAGAGTAATTATAGTTCATTAATATAACATCATCAATTTAATAAAAATTACAACATAAACCGCACAAGAATGCTTTATTATACAAATCATTTATTTGTTATATAATAGAGATTTATTAATTTATGCGCGTTCAAATATAAATATAATATGGATTAAACTCAACAAAAGCAAGTCATCTTTATAAAGAACATTTCATAATTTTCATACAATTTTGTTTGCTGAATCAACAAGCAAATTACTTTCTCTCATGTCAAGAGGAAGATTTCTGAACTCTTTTACAAATTTAGTCCAGCTTTCAAAAATATATCAAAGTTCTCTAAGTACAAGGAATGTTTCGCCTGGGTTCAGCCCTGTTGCTATCCTTTTAACCTTAGGATGCTTCTTAAAATCCGAACGAATCATATCTCTCAGCTCCGTACCAGCAGTGCAACCGTGTATAACGCGAACACGATAAACATCCGCGCCTGCCGAGCTTACAATATTCTTGACTATTGCATATGCCGCGCGTTTAGTCTTGCCATGGATATCTACATCTATCATTCCGCTTGTTATCTTCATAGAGATATTATAGCATAGATGCGTTTACAAGTTAAAGTTAAATCAGAAAATAGATTGTAAGAAATAGTCGCAGATTTTTTGCTTTTGAATATATAAACGGAAGAGAGGATGGTTTTCACTTTAGAACGCGCAACATATTAGGATTTGAAAAACAGTCTCAAATATATACGATGCACTACAAGCGGTTAAGTATCCAATTTCTTTTTGCCCCTAATATCAGTAGCACAAAGCCAATATTTATTTGTGCTTATGCAGCGAGCAAATATTGGGTACAAACATAAGAGCGTTACCACACTTTCAAAAATCTCTTCATTACACTTTCCTCGTTTACATATTAAATAGAACACAAAACACATACGATAGTAAACAAAAAATCAACTTTAAACGTCTATGTTCAGATAAATATCCATATAAAGTAAAAGCCGGTACCTTTATAATACCGGCCAAAATGATCACCTATACAAAAGATAGTACAATCATCTCTTATTAAGAAGCTGCCATAAAATTTGGGATATAAGGCGCATTATAGAAGGCAAAAGTGCCATTACACAGAATACAGCATAGCATATAGATGACACAAAGGTCAGAGAATTCACCGAAAATGAGGGAAAAAACCTGAAGGATATCCACCCAGAGCTTATTCCAATTGCCATGAACAGCATTGCAAAAGCAATAAATAAGCCGACAACACCATCTCTTAGCTCAAATCGGTACATTGAATAATGCGTACGCTTTCTCACGCCAAAGCCCCTTGCTTTCATGGAATCAGCAGTTATTATTGCATTCTCAAGCGCGTATGTGACCATTATTGAAAGAATATGCATCCCATATCTTGCACGCATAATAATGCTGCCATTGTAAATACCCATGCCTATCACCCTCTGTGCTTCATCAATACGCTTTATTTGCCTGGTAAACTCGGGTACAAACCGTAGCGCCATCGTAACGACAATGGAAAGGGATGGTACTATACGTCCCAGCAGATACATAAGCTTATCACTCTCAATAACCTTGTTCAAACACGAAAACCACAGCATAAGCGCTGAGAGCATAAATGCAGACACAATACCATAGAGCACAGATTCCAGCGTAATGGGATTATATCCCATATAGGTCAATACTGTCACGCCTTCATGATTAAACAGCGGATTCAAGCACGCTACTATAACAAGCATGGGCAGTACCATAAAAAGCAGCATTTTTACAGCCTTTTTGCCTATTAATAGAAGCATATACGTAAGCGCCGCCCAAAATGATATGATCGTTAAAGCAGGATGCATTACGAGCATAGTTATAGACATGACAAATGCAAAAAACAATGCCTCAATTATAGGATGATATCCGCAAAATGTATCAACTATGCCGTTTTTCACATCACTCCACCCACTCTATTCCAATGTCGCGACCAAGATTACATGTATAGCGCCACTCTATAATATCTCCCGCTTTCACCTCATATGAGCTGCAGCCTTTGTTTAAAGCTTCGCCATTTACGATATATGTCCAGCCGCTCAATTCGCCGCAATCAAACTCATAAAGGTTTCCTATTCCCTCTATGTACGCGCTGTTATATACCGGAGTAAAATTTGACTCAACATGTATCCCATACTCCATCGTAACATTCATAAGAACATCATACAAACTTTCCCCTTCTGTAAAACTCACCTCACACGGAGAGAGGATGAAGCCATCTTCAGGGACCATCTCATACTTATCGGGGTCTAAATTATCCATATTGTCCAATATCGTGGTACAGTCTATTGATATCCGGCACTTAAGATCACGATCATCTTCAAAATGGTTTACACAGCCAAACAGCAATATGAAAATACAAACAATGCATATCATTATAAGGTATCCTTTTTTCATTTAAGCTCTCCTTTTTATGAAAATAAAGCCTAAAGCGACTCCTGCAACAATAATTCCCGGTACGATTAGCCATAAAAGAGAATCATCAATTTGTTCTGGTGGTTTTTGCGATCCCTCCAGAAAAAGCGAAAAAGTAGCTTCCGCATCAAGGGTATTTTCCGGCGCTAAAGTGCCCATGGTTTGCAGCGGAGCCCCAGTCAAAGAACCTTCATGCGTATACGTATCATAAGGAGGCAGCGTATTCTCCTCTATTGGAGTCTGCGATAAAGTAGGACTCAAGGGTTGCGTAGGTGCTAATGTAGGAAATGGAGTCGGAGCTACAGTAGGTGTAATTGTCGGAGCAGGAGTTGGCAGTGACGCACTAGGCATGACGTCACGCATATCATAAAGACTTCTTCCGCCAGTTTTAAATCGTCTGTAAGCCGCCAGAGCATATGCTGCCTGCTCCGTCGCCATTGCCGATGCCCCACCTCCATGCTCGTGCTCGAATGCGCCGGAAGACAAGCTAAACGACAGAAGCGCATCCAGTACCGAGGTACCATTTTTTCTAAAGCGAGGATCGCTACCGGCATCTATACCTAATGTTGAAAGTGCGACTACGACCTGAGAACAGGTCTCGGAGCTGCTTACACTAAAACTGATAAAACCGCCATCTTCCGATTGTACTTCACTAATAAAGGAAAGAGCTTTATCTATGGCGCGGCTGACATTGTCCCTACCACGGTAAGGCGCAAGCGCAGTCATTGCCATTGCGGTAACATCTATATCAGCCGATTGGCCGACTATCGCCCAGCCTCCGGACTCAAGCTGCCTGCCCAATATGAAGGCTATCATATCATTTCGCGCGGGGCATTCAAAGCCATAGGTATCAACAGCCAGCAGGGAAAATATAACCCCATTTATACCTTGCCTTTTTACAAAGTTAAAATCACTCAAAGGTGCAACGATATCTACTCCGGATATATCCGTAGATCGCTTTCCAATGCTTGAAAGGGCTATAACTACACGAGCATTCTCCGTTGCTTTGCCGACATCTATTATTCCATCCTGAGATGAAAGGGCAATATCTTCGATCTGCTCATAGTATCTTTCAAAATAGTCATCATCGGGCGAAACATGGCCGCTCCTTGCAAGTGCCATCACCTTCCACTCTCCGCCAACAGACCCATAATCGGGCGCTGAACCGCCATAAAGATACGATAAAGCGCCCGAAAGTACGTCCTGATAGGCCATTGTGCCGGAAAAAGGTAGTAATAGAGTGCAAATCGCTATAAACACAGCAATAGTACGCCTTAAAATTTGCATTGCCTCACTCATATTCACTGCTCCGTTAAATTGCAAGCGCAGCTCTTAGGACAAAAAGCGCATCCATCGAATTGATAGTACCGTTTTCATCAAAATCTGCCGCTAAAAGAGCATCGCCGGTGAGTTCACTTACACTAAGAGCATGCCTTAATATAAGCAGTGCATCAGAAGCTGTAAGCTCATTATCAAGATTGGTATCACCGGGTATTATTTCAGGTGCCTCTAAAAGTAAGCTCAAATAGTTAACAGTTTCATCAATGTCTTCCTGGGTAGATATCATAGTCGTAAGAGCTGTTTCAAGCGCGTTCACTGCTTCCAGTATATCATTATCTAATAGAAGGGTTTCCGCATCGGGACGTGCCATGAATTCTGCATAATAAGCCATCGCTGTTTCACGGTCTATTCCCGCCATATAATTGGGCTCAAGGGGTGCAAACATGCCAAACCCATCACCCATACCACAATCCATTCCGTAACCATATATAGAATAATGCCATCTATAGGTATTTCCCGAGACAAGAGCTACTTCACCCGCACCGAGGCTTGTAAGCTGTCCGTTTTCACTGCACATCCAACCTGAAAGCAGTGAATAGTCGTATGCTCCAAGGTGTCCATCACCATCTTCTTCACCTTCCCAGCAACCTGACTCTATCAGCGCATCCAAAAGGTAATCCGGCACATTTATGGGATCTCCATTTGTAAGCTGAGGGCAGGTAATGCCCCCTAGATAGAATGATGGGCTATTTGGATCTACATCTCCATAATCGATACCAAGGCTGTCAAAAATACGTCCTGTTATAACGCCAAGCGTTTCGCCTTCGTTATACGGAACTTTAGTAGGGGGCACTATATAGCCCCACCCTAAAGTAAAGGCTTCAACCGATAGGTATACATATCCATCGTTCTCTTTTAAATCTACATGTTGCTCATGCGCTTTTGCATCAGCAAAACCGGTTGCGCCAAAAAAGGTGCAAAGAAGTGCTAATACCATCAATACTGCAAAAAGACTTGTGCGAATGTTTTTCATAAATCACATACCTCCGTGTAAAATTTTCGGGTATTCGCAACCCCATAGATTATGGCAATCATTCACTCGGAGGCAGTGAGCGCCTAAACAAAGTAAAATCCGCCTGTCAGCGGATCGGCATATGTATTATAATACTCATATACCATCAGCGACTTCCACCGAGAACCGATGACCACAGTATTAACCAAGGCGGGTTTTCTGGCTCACGAATCATTCTACTCGCTCCGCCTTACCAGGCATATCAGCCCAGTGGCTTTCATAAAACATGTGGAGCTTTCGTCCTCGATTACAGCAGCGGGGACTGCTACGGATTTACACCGTATTCCCCTTTAATGCTCACAGACTATCCTGCTTTGCAACCTCAATTAGTATCATAAGAATAGCATTAACAATCCTATAAGTCAATATTTTTTAAAAATTAAACTTACTATTACAAAATTCGACATAATATTATAAACTTTAAAATCCGAAAATTATTGAAATTTGATGAACGATCTGCTATAATTACATCATAAGTTACATATTGCATTTGCATATAGCTTACTTTCTAATCCTCTTCACACATATATCAAAGCATTTTGTTTTTAGTTACAAGTGAACTGGCATTGGTATTGTAAGTACAACAATTAAAATACATTGCAATCTGTAAAATAGAACATGTTTAGGAAGGTTTTATATGACTGATACGGAGATGTTGCTTTTAGCCCTTGGTTTTCAACCATCATACAAAGGATTTGCGCAGCTAGTCGATATTTTGCATTATGAGCGTGAGAATAATCATTACGGTCATGGTCTTACAAAATGCGTTTATCCGGTAATTGCTAAAAAACACAATACTACTGCGTCTGCAGTAGAGAGAAATGTTCGCACCGCAATCGTTGCTGCTTGCGATAAAAGGCAAGGTATTCTGCTGAACAGATTTTTTAGCACCATTTCAAGCGATATACCCACAAACCATGAAGTAATCAGTTTTCTTAACACATTGCTTAAAAGCAATGATTGGGATAAGACGCTGCTTAGTTTACAAAAAGCTATTATTATACAAAATGAAAGTATGAAAATTTTAAATGACCCAAATATAACCAAATAATACAAGTTACACAAAAAAATGTCATAGTGAAATCGAAGAAATGATAAACCGTATAAATCTTTAAATTTATACGGTTTATATCATATAAAGAAAGCATTAACTATGCAGCTTCTTTGCTATTTCATACATAATGATACCTGCTGCAACGGATGCATTGAGCGATTCTGCGACACCATACATGGATAACCTATAAAGCTCGCAAAGAGAAGCTACCTCTTCAGAAACGCCATGTCCCTCATTTCCTATGACAAGTACAACATTGTCTTCTATAAAAGGAAGGGCTTCTTCCCCGCTAAGATGTCCACATACAGGCACATAGCCAATATTGTGCAGTTTCCTTATTTCGCTCACAATATCGCATTGCCAAATAGGTAAATGATATGCTGATCCCATAGAGGCTCGAATGGGTTTTGGCGAAAAGGGATCCACGCAACCTTCGCTCAAAAGAACGCCGGCCGCTCCCATAGCGTCTGCGGTTCGGATTATGGTTCCCATGTTGCCGGGCTCACGCACCTCATCTAAAGCTACTATCAGACCACCCGGATATTCCGCTGGCGGTGCTGTATCAGGCGTTTTAACGGTAGCGCATACCCATTGGGGTGTTTCGGTATTGGCAAGGTGCTCTATAATATGCCTTTTGACGGTGAAAACATTTGCGCCGCTGCCTGACAGAACCGCTTCCCAAAGCTCATGCCCTTCTTCAATAAAAGCATCACCAAACTGAACGCCCGAGATCACAGCCTCACGAACTAATCTGTCGCCCTCTATAAAATGATAACCTGTTTCCTCTCTACCTTTTTTAGTAGATATCAGCTTTGCTTTACGAACATTATCGTTCTTTGTACTCTGTATGACCATATTAAATTAAATGAGCCAACTTAAGTATAAATTAAGTCGGCTCCTTTATATTAATTAAGCAATTGTCTTCTTTGCAACATCAACAAGACTGCTAAAAGCCGCAAAATCATTAACTGCCAAATCCGCCAAAACTTTTCGATTGATATCAACGCCGGCAACCTTAAGGCCATTTATAAGACGACTATAGGTAGTACCACATAGCCTTGCTCCTGCATTGATACGAGCGATCCAAAGCTTACGGTATTCACGCTTTTTAAGCTTCCTGCCTACATATGCATAGGCCATTGACTTCATAACCTGCTGTGAAGCAGCACGATACTGCTTACTCTTAGCACCATAGTAGCCCTTTGCAAGCTTAAATACCTTACGACGCTTCTTCAGTGCGTTAACTGCTCTCTTAATTCTTGCCATTTGGCTACCTCCTTATTTATACGGAATAAGCTCGCGAATTTTCGGAGCTTCGCACTCAGCGATAAAGCCGGCCTGACGCAGGCCCCTCTTTCTCTTTGTTGACTTCTTTGTTAGAATATGGCTCTTATAAGCCTTACCCCTTTTGATCTTACCACTCTTTGTAAGATCGAAACGCTTAGCAGCACCCCTGTGGGTCTTGATCTTCGGCATGGGCGTTCCTCCTCTTCTTAAATTAATTAGTTTTTGGTGTTAATATCATGAATATGTTACGACCGTCCTGCTTAGCAGGCTTTTCGATAGCAGCATAATCCTTGACCAGTTCATAAAAGGCGTCCATTACATCCAGTCCGATATCACCATGAGTGATCTGTCGACCCCTGAAGCGCAACGAGACCTTAACTTTATTTCCGTCCTGCAGGAAGCGAGTGCATGCTTTGGCCTTGACCTCCATATCATGGGTATCAATGGTGACCGAAAGCTTGACCTCCTTAATTTCGATAACCTTCTGGTTTTTCCTCTGTTCCTTTTCGCGCTTTGACTGCTCAAAACGATACTTCCCATAGTCCATAAGTTTGCATACCGGCGGTACGGCATTGGGAGATATCTTTACAAGATCAAGCTCGCGTTCATTGGCTATGAGCTGAGCCTGCCTTGATGACATTACTCCAAGTTGCTCTCCATTTTCACCAATAAGCCTAATCTCTCTATCCCTGATCTCCTCATTGATCATAAGGTCTTCTCTTGCTATGGTAAAACACCTCCAAAAAAATATTGCGAGTACAAAGATACCCGCAACAAACAATAGATTAAGAAGATTATAATAACTATTACCTCGCCTGACTGGCAAATAAGAAGCTGTCGGCGGGTGAGAAGCGGGCTGCCTCTGCTTTCAACTATAAAAGTTTACATCATCACCCCATTGATGTCAATACTTTTTTTAATATATTTTAGTATCGCTATTATACGTTATATGCGCGAAGCATGCAGGCGCCATCCTTATTTGTCTCAATAACGGAATACTTACCATGTTCAAAATAAAACTTATTTCCCAGTTCATTTGGAGCATCCAAAAGTCCGGTGAGTATTGCGCGCATTGCACCGCTATGAGATACGATCAGAATATTTTCATCTTGAATGATGAGCCTTTCAATTACAGACATAGCACGAACCTTCATATCTGAATAAGTTTCTCCGCCTTCGATTCCACTTGCCTTTGTCCAATCCTTAAGCATGGCCTTGACATTATCAGGATATCGTAACATAGCCTCGTCAAATGTTAACCCCTCAAGGGCTCCCATATGCTGCTCACGAAGTCCTGGTTCCTTTATGATAGGAATGGTGAGCGCTTTCGTTATTATCTCAGCGGTTCTATACGCCCTAATGAGATCACTTGAATAGCATCGCTTTATATTAAATTCTGGCCTTTGGCTAAGCTTCAATGCAACTGCAAGCGCCTGATCTTCCCCCATAGGAGTAAGAGGATAATCGCTATGACCAAAGAAAAGCCTTTGCTCATTTCCTACAGATTGACCGTGGCGAACCATATATATCCTCATAAAGACTCCTTTTATATCTCCTGCCACGAAACAGGTATGCCATCCGCTATAAGTATGCTGTATCCGCGTCCCTGCCCAGGTATCCATTCAAGCCTCTTTTTATCCGCCCGAAACCAATACCACATGATCGCAGCTATAACTGCACCATGACATATAATCACAGCGTCTTGCCCTGCTTTAATAAGCTCATCCAGGGCAAAAAGCAACCTACCGTTTATCGCATCATAAAACGATTCCCCTCCGGGGCAGCTCACAAGTCCTGTTTCATCATTAATCCATCTTATATAGCGTTCATCCTTAAAGACATCATCAGCTTTGCACATTTCAAATTCACCAAAGCTTATTTCTCGAAAGCTATCCATCCTTTCATGTGTAAGCTCCCCAAAGAGTGCGTAAAAGGTCTGCTCAGTACGAGTCATTCCGGATGTAATAAGCCTTTTTCCTTCTACAGATGGATATATGCCTTTAGCCTTCAGTTCTGCTAAAGCGTCATATGCATCGGGTGCAAGGGAAACATCTGTAGTTCCTGAAAGAATGCCATCAACATTAGCGGTCGTTATTCCATGTCTTATAAAGTAAAGAACCATTTTTTTGCTCCTATCCTCGTTAATTCATATTATAACATCGGATATCCTTTTTTTCAAGCGTGCCGCGCTCCTTATGATAAGCTTTCAATTTTATGTTGACAATAGATCTCGCATGGGTTTATATTATAATGATATTATTTTTAGTAAGGAGGCATGAAGCAATATGGAAAAAAAGAATGTGCTCAGCGGGATACAGCCATCCGGTGTTATAACGCTCGGAAATTATGTGGGAGCTGTACGCAATTGGTCATTGCTTCAGCAGGAGGATAGATTCTGCTACTATTGCGTAGCAAATCTGCATGCGATAACCGTAAGACAGGATCCGACCGAACTAAAGCGCCGTACCAGAGCCATGGCGGCAATGCTTCTCGCCTGCGGCGTAGATCCTAAACGTTCGGCTTTATTCATTCAGTCCGATGTTCCTGAACATTCCCAGCTATCTTGGGTCTTAAACTGCTATACCTACATGGGCGAACTTTCACGTATGACCCAGTTTAAGGATAAAAGCGCAAAAAATGAGGATAACATAAATGCCGGTCTCTTCACATATCCTGTGCTCATGGCTGCCGATATATTGCTTTATCGTTCCAGCTTTGTTCCGGTGGGGCATGACCAGAAGCAGCATGTTGAAATTGCCCGTGACATAGCTATACGTTTCAACAATGCTTTTGGCGAAACCTTCGTAGTACCGGAGCCACTGATTCCAAACCTTGGCGGAAGGGTCATGAGCCTTGCAGAGCCCACTAAAAAAATGAGTAAGTCGGATCCTAATCCCAATGCATTTATAGCTTTTACCGATGACCAGAAGACCATTATGAAGAAATTTAAGCGCGCAGTGACCGACTCTGAAGGGTGTATTGCGTACAATCCTCAGACGCAGCCCGGTGTTGCAAATCTTTTGTCCATCTTCTGCATATTTACAGGCAAAACCATGGATGAAGCTTTGGCGTACTTTGAAGGGCAAGGCTATGGCCATCTTAAAACCGCTGTTGCAGAAGCCGTCATTGAAACCCTTACACCATTGAGGCTTGAATATGAACGATACCTTGCTGATGAAGTTTACATGGAAACCATACTTCGAGAGGGTGCCAAGCAGGCAAGAACCCTTGCTCAAAAGACACTTTCTCTCGTATACGATAAAGTAGGAATTGGAATCTAAACTCGATACAGAATCGCTTACCGGTCTCTTTTCAGGCCGGTTTTTTGTAATTATATCGATTATGCACGCATACATTCCAATATGAGCAAAAGAGGGAAATTGAAATTTATTCTTATTGTATCTCTGATCGTACTTGTGATAGTATTCTTATCCAGGTGCAATGAGCAGCCAATTGAGAATATTCAGCTTATTTTAAAGCCAACTGCGCCTCAGATTTCATTATACCCATACATCGACGAGGAGGTAACACTAAGGGTAGCTATAAGTAATGATAGTATTGAGGAAATGGCTCTTGAGGAATATCTTATCGGTGTTGTTGCGGCGGAAATGCCCGTGTCCTTTGAAATGGAGGCACTGAAAGCTCAAGCTGTTGCGGCAAGAACCTTTACACTTAGACATATACCGGCATTTAGCGGCACCCCATGTTCAAGCAGGGCTGACATTTGTACAAACAGCAGTTGTTGTCAGGCTTGGCGTTCAGAATCGGATATGAAAAAAAACTGGGGCGATTCATATGATGATAACGCCGCACGCATAGAAAATGCCGTAGCAGCTACCACGGGAATGGTCATCACCTATGAAGGCGAGCTTATAGAAGCGCTTTATCATTCATCGTCCGGCGGCTTCACCGAATATGCTCAAAACGTGTTCGCACATGCTAAACCATATCTGGTTGGAGTGAGTAGCCCTGATACCGACTATGAAAAAAGCTATACTTTCACTATTGACGAACTAACAGAAAAGTTAAATAACGCTTTTAAAGGCGCAAGTATAACTTCACTTAAAACCGATCTTGCTATACTTTCAAGATATGAAAGTGGAAGGGTAGAAAGCGTTCGCATAGGAAAAAAGATCGTATCGGGAAGAGAGCTGAGGCAGGCGCTAAACCTTTCCAGTGCAGCTTTTTCATATCGGTATGACGGCAAAAACATAATAATCACGACAAAGGGATTTGGTCATGGTGTGGGTATGAGCCAATATGGAGCCAATGCCTTTGCGGAAAATGGATATACCTACGATGAGATACTTAAACATTATTATAAAGGTGTATCGCTGATAGACCTTAACACCCTTTTTGATGCAGTAAACGTATCAAACAATTTTTTTGTTCCTTAAAAGTTTTAGGTATTGAGCCTATCATATAGACCTTTGAGCGAAGCGTTTATTCTGGCTATATACTCCGGTATAAGTACGCGTTCCTCTGGGTCAAAGCTTTCAAGCATGGTAGAAAAAAGCATTTGAAAATCGATCTCGCACCAGCGAACGAATTCACTGCCTTTGTATGTCAATTCAACATATATGCAGCGGCTATCCGAGGAGTCTCTCACTCTCCTGACAAAACCGCTTTTTTCAAGGCGTCTTAATGAAGCGCCTACAGAAGCCCTACCTACTCCTACTGTTTCTGCAAGCTTATTTTGAGTAAGACGCATATTTGAATTTTTTATAGCCAGTAAAAGTTGAGGTTGTCCATCAAAGAGACCATATTTTGCAAGTATCATTCCTATACATCTATCAAAATATTGTCTTAATAGGAAGTATTCTTGCATCATATCCTGAGCTGTATTCACCCTCATCTCACAGGTATTATCAATATGCTGTAGGGTTTGCACAGGCTCTATTCCACCATAAGCCATATCCTCGTCTAAAAAATCAAGCACCTCATATCTGCTATCATCCATAATATACCTCCTAACTCATAACTACAAAACTGCCGCCCATATGGTGCGAGCGGCAGTCATTCATTCCCATTATTTGCTTATTCTGTTCTTGATGTAGCCACGACAGGTGTTATGGTGCAGCCCTTTAATTCTTTAACAGCGCTCTTATGAAGTGCCACCGAAATGCAGTAGCTGGTACTACTCGTCCCCACGACTCCGGATGCAGCGCTATCAAGACCTACAACCCCCAGCTCAAGCATTGCGCTATCTGTATTATAAGCTGCGCAGGTCGCTATCGGGCGTTTTTCTGCCGTTATGCTTTTAACAGCTAATACCAATACCTTTTCTTCAAAGAACGCCTCATTTACTTCAAATGCGGTTATAGCTTCCACCAAACCATAGATATTGCTATCATTTTGTTTTAATGCAATAAACTCATCGTATGTTGAAATAATAATTACTTCCTCTTCATGCTCCTCAGCCAATACTGAAGTTACAGCCTTAAAGGGAATAAGATGGCCACCACTCTTCATCTGCGACTCATATGACTTCATGGATGCAGTAACGCCATCATTCTTATTAGCGCCCGAGCCATTTGCATCTAAACTAGGTGGATTTGTTGATTCAGGGTTCTCTGATGAAATACACGAAATAAATGACATACAAAGAACCAATGCTAAAATAACACTAATTGTTATCTTAATAAACTTCATAATAAATAAGTCCTTTCAAAAATACTACGGTCAAATTCCATAACATTTTAACACATAGTGTTTATTATGTAAACAGATTACTTATTATCTCAATCCTTTTGTTTATTTTTAGCAACAAAGTCAGTAAGATCACTAAGCTCTACATTAACTTCACCGTTGTAATCTTCCCTCGGAATACTTATAAACAATACCTTGCAAGCCATATCCTGTGTAATTACGCCCTCGGGAACCTCGGCAGTATATCCTACATAAATAGTATCTGATACGGATACTATAGCCTGAACCTCAGGTATAATGGATCCGCTGCTAAAATATAGGGAAACATATACAAGCACATTATCAGTAAAAAATTCTTCATTATAATAAGAGGAAACACGATTATTTTTCGATGTTGGCGCAACAAGACCATCATGACTTGTTTCATCCATAAGCTGATTATATGCTTCTACAGAATCCACTATCCTGCCATTATTTTCTGTATCTGCGACATACGCTCCCATTGCATATGCGTATGTAAAATCAAGGCTTTTGCCCTTGGGCATATACTGAAAGTAATCATTCTTTTTACTATCACTTGTGGTTCCGGGGGTTATCGTTTCTACAGGCTTTATCGTACTTGCTTGAATGGGCTCTAGAGTAGGCTGATCCGCTGGAGTTACCTGACAACCTGCAATGATCAAAAGCGCAAGCACAAGTGACATAAAAGCAATTATTCTCTTTTTCATAATTTATTAGTTCCTTTCGATTGATTTCATTATTATAACGCACATTGAAGCCTTTTGGTTGCATGAGTTTCATTTTTAATAAACTTCTTCCTAAAAAGTATTAGCATTAAATGCGATTTGGTGTATAATTAATGTGTACAATGATGTATACGGAGGCGTAAAATGCGAAGAATACAACTTATTGGCACCGGCGGCACCATCGCCTGCCTACCCTCAAATAACGGTCTAACACCAAAGCTTACTGCAAACAATCTTTTAGACTTCCTTGACATAGATATCTCAAATATAGAGTGCGTTGATGTTTTCAATATGGATAGTTCTAATATACAACCGGAAGAATGGTGTTCACTGGCAAGCGCCATAAATCGCGCCGCAACTGATTTCGATGCCATAGTGGTGACCCATGGCACGGATACCATGGCATATACCGCATCAATGCTTTCGTTTATGCTTCAAGGTATACAGATACCCGTAATATTTACCGGTGCGCAATATCCTATAGTCAATCCCGGCTCTGATGGCAAAAAGAACCTGGAAGATGCAATAATTGCTGCACGTTCCATGCACGGCGGTGTATTTGTATGCTTTGGAGGTTTTATAATACAGGGTAGCCGAGCCTGCAAAACCCATACTACCTCGCTTAATGCCTTTGAATCTATAAATTATCCCTATGTAGGAGTAGTCATCGATAAAAAATATGTTAACCTTCATACTCCAAAGGGAAAAAGAACTTATAATTTTGCAGGAAGGATCGATCCGCGTGTTGCCCTTATAAAACTTGTTCCTGGTACAAGTCCTGCGATACTTGATTCTATGCTCTTGTGCGATATAAAAGGTATTGTTGTTGAAGCCTTTGGTCTTGGAGGTGTTCATAACGTAAGGCGCGACCACACGGAAAGTCTCATACAGCTTATGGAGCATGGCATTACGGTTATACTTGCCTCACAATGCCTATATGAGACCGCTTCACCTGATATTTACGCGGTAAGCCGTTCTCTAAAGGATGCCGGAATACTACCTGCATACGATATGACTAGCGAGGCTGCTGTTACAAAGCTTATGTGGGTTTTGGGACAAACTGATGATCCCGAAATGATAAAAAAGCTTATGAAAAAAAATCTCTCGGAGGAAATCCATGATGTAAAGTAATGATTAAAGCCCGGGTTCGTTCCCGGGCTTTTTCATGGTTATTTTTACTCCAGCATAGCTCGCGCTATTTCGAACTTTAAATTAGTATAGATATCATCATTAGGCATATCTATCATAACAAGTACAAGTCTCTCATCCTCAGGCGAAACATCTACCCTATATGCAACTATCCATGATGTCTCTCTCGTCTTTGCAAGATCCATCTCTGCTGTTCCCGTCTTTCCGGCCACTTTATATGTAGTTACACGCAAAGGGCGTCCCGTACCGTTATAGTTGGGATCAACAACATCCTCAAGCATTGGTGTCAATATATCAATTGCATACTGGGATACAATATCCTCCTTCCACACTTCAGCATTAGTTGCCCGAGTAATGATATAGTCATTTCCAACACTTTCATACAGACCTTGAACTATTTGAGGTACCATAATATCGCCATTATTTCTAAAGGCGCCAAACATACAGGCAAGTTGAAGAGGAGTGACAAGCATTTGTGCTTGACCATAACCCATATCCGCAAGCATACGAAGATATATATCTTCAGGCTCGCAAGCATAAGCACTACTTTCCCCCATGCTGAGCTCAAATGGGATTGTTTCACTCATGCCAATTTGCTCCATATAATCAAGGAAGGTATCACGTCCGATCATAAGCGTAAGATTAGCAAAATAAATATTATCAGACTGAACAAGCGCATTTCTCATGTTTAGTGGATCATACCGCACCGTAAAATCCGCTCGTCTTATTCCAGGCCATGTCCATTCTCCATATTGGGTAGGAATCCACACGTTATCTACAATCTTACCTGTAAACACATAATCCTCATCCACTACATTTCGCATAATGCCAAGCGCAGCAGTAAAACATTTAAACGTTGAACCCGGGGGGTATTGACCTCGTGTCACCTTGTTTATCAGGGGCTCTCTGGGGTCATTTTGATATGCTTCAAGCTGCTCCGGTGTTATACCAATAGCATAGTTGTTAAGATCATACGCTGGATATGAAGCCATGGCGTCTATAAAACCCGTTTTAGGATTCATCACAACAACGGCTGCTGACGTATCTTCACCGAATACAACATTTTGAAGCACTTCCTCAAGTCTAAGTTGCAGTTCAGAATCTATGGTAAGCTTTATATCTATACCGTCCTGAGCGAGTTTTGTATAAAGCGTATCCTTTACTCTGCCATCATATCCCTTTAATATAAGGTTGTAGCCCGAAGTTCCACGAAGTTCAGATTCATACTTCAGCTCCAAACCTGATTTACCTATTATAGAGCCTGACGTATACTTCTCTTCACCTTCAGGTAGCTCCTCATTTAATTTTTTAAGTTCATCATCGCTTGCATATCCGGCATAGCCAACTATGTGAGCAAGCGTATCTCCATGGGGGTAATATCTTCCCACTTGACCGCTTTGAGTTACATTTACGCATTCATATGCCAAAAGTTCAGACTCGATTTGATCATACTCCAACGGAAATATAGTTGCCACTATTATTTCTCCTCCGGAGGCAGCTCTAATTCTTTTTTCAAGGTTATCACTATCGATATCAAGTAATAAAGCCAAATCATTGGAAAATTGATTAATATCACTCACAATGGAAGTATCTACATTCACACTTAGAAGGTTGATATTTTGAGCCAATATCCCTCCATTATTCATAACTATTTCGCCCCTGTTTGGAGCAAGCGCAACACTATATATCCCATCGCCCCAATCCATCTGGGGTAATATCAAGGCTGGAGTCCAAGCAAAAGTCCAATTACCTACATAATCACTTGTGAAGGAAATAGTATATTCATTTATAATATCTCCCGCCAACTGCGAATGATAAGTAAGCGTATATTTAAGCTGGGTTAAGTATACACCTTCTTTTACGGATACATTGTCAATAGAAATGTTGTCGATATTAAACACTTCGTAAAAAAGCTCATATTTAGATATAAACTCGTCAAGAGATATGCTCTGATATGTATATTGCATATAGAGAGAGTCGTTTTGCAGCTCTTTGGCTCTTTCTATCACTATACCATGCAGCTCCTGATCGATCTCGGGTAGCACAACATCTTTGTCTGCTCCTGCATCGTTCGTTGGAAATGGGATATCCGGGACATAGCTATTCCATACTGTTTTAAGTATATCCTTATCTACATTTTCCTGATCTTGTGTATCGCGCGCCTGTCTTGGCGCAACAAAATTAAAACAACCTTCAAAGTTGCTACTCGCAAGGCAGTCAAGGTATGCTCGGCAAGCTTCTTCGCCCGAATCATATAACGAATCAGCAAGGTTGCCACAGCCGCTTAAAACCAAAATCGTAGATGCGATGATCACAACCGTGATAACGCGCATGATGTTGCATTTTAACACTGTATTTTTCATTACTCTTCATCAGTAGTGGTATTTTCATCGCCGCCGGAGATCAGCCTTGAAAAATCAATATCAACTATAACTTTCCAAGCGCCATCTACCTTTTCAAACTTCACCTCATCCGTTGCGGTTACCGTATCGATCTGGCCATCGGCATAGATGCTCTCCCAAAGCTTAACATATTCTTCACCCTTTGGCTGAACGCCATTGTACTGAGCCTGAACCCTTGTTATATACTCATGCGCGGCAGCTTTTATGCTCCAAGTTGTTATGGTCAGGGTTGCTGTAGCTATGTCGCCATCGATCACAGGATCGCTCATTTCATAGGAAAACGCAGCAAACTGCGCCCTTAGCATACGCCTGTAATCTTCATCCTCCGGTATCGTATCGACGAGTCCCTCTACAAGGTCTCTTTCGATGCTATATACGGGAAGGTTTTGAGAATCGCACATTTTAAAGGCCTCAATAAATCCCAACATAGCTTCTTCAGGTGTATCAGCAAGGCCATCAAGAACCACATCTTCTTCCGTGTCGCAGCTAACTGCGAATATCATCAATGCAGCCATCAAAACCATTATAATCTTAGCCAGCTTATTCATTTTCATTTTAAACCCTCTTTAGTATTTATTTTCTATGCCGGAAGCATATTTAAAGAATTTATAAAACTGATCCGGAGATAACTCCTCCGCACGAGCAAACAAGGAAATTTTACAAAATTCAAGTGCATTCAATATATTTTCCTTACCATAACTTGCAAGGTTGTTTGTAAGTCGCTTTCTTCTGCTTGAAAATGCCGCCGTCACAAACTCAAAAAATCCCGGTAAAAATTCAGTATCCGTGCGCCTTTTCATGTGTACGACTTCTGAATCAACCGTCGGCTGCGGATAATAGCAGCAAGGCGGAAGCGAAAGCAACGAGCTTATTTCAAACCTTACCTGCATAAGCACTGATAATCTCCCATACACACGGTCACCAGGCCTTGCAAAAAAGCGTTCAGCAGCCTCTTTTTGTACCATAAGCACCATATTTAAAATATCGGCGTCCCATTTTACAAGCCTAAGACATATAGGTGTTGTAACATAGTAAGGAAGATTGGCCGCGATAACTATGGGGCAAGGCATAAGGTCCGAAAGCTCTTTAAAGCTCATATCAAGAAAGTCACGATGCAGCACATTTATGTTGGAATAGGAATGAAGCGTACTTTTAAGCACTTCAATCATATTTTTATCTATTTCAACTGCAAGTACGCTACCTGCTTCTCTGCACAAATACTCAGTTAGAGTACCAAGCCCCGGGCCTATTTCAAGCACATTCTTTCCCTTAAGCTGCGCCGCGTTGAGTATTGTATTTATCGCGGCTTCCGATATAAGGAAATTCTGCCCCAATGCCTTATTTGGTAAAAGAGCGCGCTCTTTTAAAACCTTCTTTGCATCTATCATTACGGATGCCTCGGAACATATACCCAGTCTTCAAGTATATAAACCCTATAATTGCGTTTTCTTCCCCACCTGTTGCATTCCCACTCCGTATCCATAAAAAGATCGATGAGATTCTTCTGGCCATTCTCATCATGGCGGAAGCCGCCTGTATCAAGAGCTGTACCATAACCATAGCCCGGAACATATATCTTTGAATAATAAGGTATGCGAACAGGATTTACCGCCATAGTACCCAAGCACGGCCAAGTTCCCATGGCAGTTGGATCACCGGTATGCGTATAAGCTGTTACTTCAACATACATTACTTCCTTTATCATATCATCCGTTGGGGGTTCTCTCCATCTGCGCCATTCGCCCTGGAGATTTGTTTGATAGCGTATTCTTGTGCCAACTCTCACAATTCGGTCTACAGCAGGCTCTATTACCAATTGATCAACTATTTTCCTTGAAACTATCCTGCCGTCTTTTACGACAACACGCCTTGTTATCTGCTTTGTACCGGTAGAACCCTCCTGTACAACAACGCTGTTTCCCTCATACATATTCGGATCATATTCTACCCTCTCTTCATAATCAAGTGTTGTGTATACAGTATCGTAGTCCACTTCAACATCAACTACGTTGATTATCATTCCGATATCTGTATCCTCATATGTCTTATGCGATAGCTCATCATGTACATCATAATCAATATCGGCTGCGGTCAGAGCATCACCAACGGTGCCTTCTATCATCTGAATAACACGCACATCATCCTTCGCCGTTATAGCTATTGGAAAAGCGCGTTCAATGGTTATCTCCATCCCATCCCTTAGCACCGTTTCAAGGGTATAGGAGACCTTATCGTCCTCTGTAACCTCAATATCTGCCAGTCTAAAAAGATCGCCAACGGTTTCGACATCACGAATAGTATAAATGCTCTTTCTGCCATCTGCCGAAATTGTAACATTGATGCGTCCATCTGCCTCATTGGTCCAAGCCGTCATGAATACGGATGCTGACCAAAGTGTTGCAGTAACAAGCAATAATGAAATAATGGATAAAGTTATGCGCTTTACAAGACTCCAATTGACGTTATTTGTAAAAAAAATTTTTACCTTTTCAAGTAGATCAACTATTTTGTTCTTCGCATTATTATATTTTTTATTTTGACTATCTTTAAACTCTTTTATAGTCTTCATTATTCTACCTCCGTTCTTAAATCTACCAAAGCCAAGTTTTCAGCACAATTTTGCGCAAGACTATACAGATGATATTATAGCATATGCTTCCTTAACTGTCAAATGCGCTCAATACCGGATTTAGCTTATAAATTCAAGAAATTAACAAACTTTTTATGTTTTTGTCAAGATTGCAAAACTTTGAGCAATGTAATGTTTTACATTTGCAAAATCGATTTGTTATTGTATAATAAAATAAAGATCATTAATTTGGGGGTATAGCATGTCCATTGGGGATCTGTTGAAAACAATAGCAAGCGGATTTTCGCAATTCTCCGTTGCGGATGCTTTTGATATACTGCTTATCAGCATTCTTATCTATGCGCTCATGTCCATAACAAGCGGAACACGCGCTTATCAGGTTTTAAAGGGTGTAGGCATAATACTCATAGTTACATTTATATGTGAACTATTTGACTTTGCTGTAATAAACTGGCTGCTGGGTTCCGTTCTGGTTTCTGGAATTTTGATAATAATTGTACTTTTTCAACCGGAGCTAAGGCGTGCTCTAGAATTCATAGGAAGAAGAACCGTATTTGAAAAAGGTACCGCAAGTTCCGAATCTCAATATGGCATATATTCCGTAAATGCGATCCACAGAGCTGTTCTTTCCTTATCAAAACGCAAGGTGGGAGCCTTAATAGTTATTGAACAGAAAACAGGGCTTGAGGACATAATATCAAACGGAGTGAGGATAGACGGAATACTCAGCGATCAGCTGCTCGAAAACATTTTCGAGCCTAAAACTCCCCTGCACGATGGCGCTGTCATAATACGCGGTGACACAATAGTAGCCGCCTCATGCTTTTTACCACTCTCCGATGACAGCAACATCTCCAAGGAGCTGGGTACTCGTCATAGAGCCTCCATCGGTATATCCGCCAATTCAGACAGCATCACAATAGTCGTATCCGAAGAAACAGGCACAATTTCCATTGCAAAGGACGGCAGACTAACAAGATACATAGACTCCAGCGCTCTTAAGGATACGCTCGACTCGATATATATAACTCCAAACAAAAACGGAATTATAGAATGGCTGAAAGGAGCTTTTAAGAATGGCACGTAAAAATGATGCATCCGTAGATGTTTACGAAGATAGCTCAACCTCCGCAAAGAAGCCTTTCCCCAGCAAGTTTAGGATCATACTTCGTATAGCTATCTCTCTTATATTTGCGCTCATACTCTGGGGATATGTAATGACAACGATCAATCCTGAGCGAATACGTGAAGTTGATGGCATAGCCGTGACGACCGTAGGTGATTCCGACCTTTTAACCCGTCAGCTTGTTGTAAAGGGAGATATCGCATCCATACTTGGTACTGTTTCCGTAAGAGTACAGACGGATGTAAATCACTACTTTGACGTTACAGCCGATAAGATAACCGCACGAGTCAATATAGGCGACATAATGGAAGCCGGTGTAGTTACGCTCAAGGTATCCGCTGAAACCTCTATAGGAACAATTGAATCTGTAACTCCATCAACTATCACTCTAGAAGTTGATAACCTTGAAACAAAAAGTGTTCCCATTGAAGCCGCCTACTCCGGCGCACTGCCAGAAGGCTATTATTGTGCCGATACATCTTTTGGAAATGATGCGCTTACAATCAGTGGTCCAAAGACTATAGTAGATAGAGTAATTAAAGCTGTCTGTACTATCCCGCTTTCCGACAAGACAGAAACTTTCAGTCGCACATATGAGCTTGTACTCGTCGATTCAGCAGGAGATATTGTGGAGACCACAGGCTTTACCAGTGCATTTACGCCTACGGTGATTTTCAGTATGGAGATAAAACGCACCATGACGATACCAATAGAGGTGCTCATAGCAGGTACTCTTACCGACGCATATGAGCTTGTCGAAGCTGTACCACAACCCTCCAGCATCGTCGTTGCCGGCGATGAGGATGTACTAAATTCACTGACATCGATAAAGACAGGATATATCGACATAACCGGATACAACAATGATTTTGTAACAACAACTCGCATAAACTTAAGCGTACTTGGCGTAACGCTTATATCAAACCCCAGTCAAACCGACTTGACAGTATCAGTGAATTTAAAAATAGATGAAAAAACTATTACGCATACTCTTTATGATCAGGAGATAAGTGTAGAAAATTCTCCGGATGACGTGGAATACATAATGTCGCGTAACACGCTTGATGCTATGTGTACTATGGATTACAGCCTTCTTATGGCCATTGAAACCGGTGAAATAAAGCTTGCTTGGTCAATAGAAATGCCTAGTATACCAAATAATTCCAATGGGCAGATGTTCTACGCTGATCTTCAATTTAAGCTGTCACTTTCCGAGGATTCCGACATGATAATCGCCAAGCAGACCATAAACAGTGACGGTGATCTTGTGACTACATTCCAGCTATATAACGATGATGGCGAACTCATTGAGCGAACGCTCATACTCTCATGGGATAGAACGCCAATAGGAATAACTTTGACCTCTGGATCGATTTAAAATGGCTCTTATAATATCGGACATATCTCTGCCTATCACAGCAGATGAAAACAGGCTACCCCTTGTAGTTGAGAACTCACTTAAAATCACAAGGGGAGCGGTTTTAAGCTATCGTATACTGCGCATTTCACTCGATGCCAGAAAAAAAAATGACATTCGCTTCGTGTACACATTGAGCGTACAGCTTGACAAAAAAACAGAAAGCCATGTGCTTAAAAGGAATCTAAAAAACGTTCAGTTCCAGCATTCAAGCAATGCTGCCGAATGTAAAATCGGGACTAAAAGATCCGATCACCCTATCGTGGTCGTCGGTGCGGGACCTGCCGGGCTTTTTGCCGCGTATGAGCTTTCCAAATACGGCTATAAACCTATGCTCATTGAAAGAGGCAGTCCAATGGACAAAAGAGCGCTTGATGTTGAACGCTTTTTTTCCTCGGGGATACTTGACACCGAAAGCAATATCATGTTCGGAGAAGGCGGCGCAGGCACTTTTTCAGATGGAAAGCTTACCACTCGCATAAAGGATGAGCGCGTTGAGTATATACTTCATATACTCAATCAGTTCGGCGCTGACGATTCGGTTTTAGTACAGGCAAAACCTCATATAGGTACGGATGTACTAAGAACTGTGGTTAAAAATATTCGAGATGAGATAATAAGACTTGGCGGAACGGTTGAATTTAACACAAAGCTTATCGGTATAGCTTCGCAGGACAGTCATATAACCTCCATCGAAGTAGAGCGTCAAACAGGTCTTCATGAGCGTATCCTTTGCAGCTCATGCGTTCTCGCTATCGGTCAGGGAGCGCGTGATACATATGAAATGCTGCATGAAACAGGTCTCGCTCTATCACCTAAGTCGTTTGCGGTCGGAGTTCGAATAGAGCACCCACAGGAACTTATAAATCGTTCCCAGTATGGGGAATTTATGGATCATCCAAGGCTCTCTGCCGCCGAATACCGAGTTGCCTCAAGATCGCAAAACCGCGGTGTATACTCATTCTGCATGTGCCCCGGCGGTTATGTAGTTGCATCATCTTCGGGAGTAAGCGAAGTGGTTACAAATGGAATGAGCTATCACGCGAGAAATGGTAAGAATGCTAATTCCGCGATAGTGGTCTCGGTGTCTCCCGATGACTTTAAGGGAAATTCTCCATTATCCGGCATGTATTATCAGCAGGCGCTTGAAAGGCAGGCTTTCCTGCTTGGCGGAAGAAACTATTTCGCTCCCTGCTCAACGGTGGGAAGCTTTTTAGGTTCAAAAACCGCTTCCATAGGCTCCGTTTTGCCAACGTATCGTCCCGGGATCCATCTATGCGACATAAGCAAATGCATGCCTGACTATATAAGCCACTCACTGCGTGAGGGTATTACCACATTTGGAAGGCAGATAAAGGGCTTTGACATGCCGGACGCAGTCATTACCGCTATTGAGACCAGAACCAGTTCGCCTGTTCGTATATTAAGAGAGCCGGATGGAGACGCGATAAATATGCAAGGGCTTTATCCGGTAGGCGAAGGAGCCGGGTATGCCGGAGGGATAGTAAGCGCGGCCGTAGATGGCATTAAGGCTGCTCAGCATATAATCAGTATATATGCACCACTAGATTAAACCATAATTGGAGGAATAATGAAACACACAACCGTATTGATCGGAAACTTTGGCTCCGGAAAATCCGAACTCGCTATAAACATGGCGCTTTCAAGCGTGAAAAGCGGAAAAAAGACCGTTGTTGTCGATATCGACCTCATTAATCCGTATTTCAGAATAAGCGAACGTAAATCTTTGCTTGAGGAAAACGGCATTAAACTCATATATCCACGTTATGCCATGACAGGTGTGGAGGCTACCTCCATACCGCCTGAGGTATATTCTGTATTTATTGATGACCATGAAACAGTTATATTCGATGCTGGCGGCGATCCAACAGGCGCCATTGCACTTGGTCAATATAGGGCAAACTTTGCTGAGCTTTCACGGCTCGATGTATTTTATATAATAAACGGTCGTCGTCCGCTATCAAGTGAAGTTGACCAAAATATTGCGCTTTTGGATAAAATTCAAAGCAGTGCAAGGCTTAGTATCACGGGACTTGTAAACAATACAAATCTCGCGCATGAAACAGGCATATTTGACCTTCTATTTGGATATGATCTGATATCCCATATCTCAGAGCAGACTGACATACCGATCGCCATGACCATGGGCACCGCCCCTATATTGGATGAACTTTCAAAATACATTGAAAACGGCACGCTGGATCAGAGATATATCGGAAAGCTCTATCCTATAAAGCGCTACATGCATCGTGATTGGGATACATTCACTCATCTTGGCATTTGATAGTTGACATAAAACACGGAGTTTTTACAGTATATTTGAATTTAGCATTGATTTGATACATTTTGGTGCTATAATTAAATTGTAGTGAAGTGTGCTTAGATACTGATATTATTTAATGCACACAAATAATAAAAAAAGAGGTACGCTTATGGCAAACGTCAATCTGACCATCGACGCTGAACGATGCAAGGGATGCGGTCTGTGTGTCAGGGCATGTCCCAAAAAAATCATGTCTCTGTCAAAGACAAAGCTGAACTCAAAAGGGTATCGTCCTTCTGAGGTAACTGAACCGGAAAAGTGTGTAGCATGTGCTTCATGCGCGCTTACCTGTCCTGATTCCGTTATCACCATAGTGAAGTTATAAGGAGAAATGTGTTATGGCAAAAAAACTTATGAAGGGCTGTGAAGCTGTAGCAGAAGCCGCTATTCAGGCAGGCTGCCGCTATTTCTTCGGCTATCCTATTACACCGCAAAACGACATACCTGAATATATGTCCGCTCGTCTGCCCAAGGTAGGTGGTTGTTTCCTTCAGGCTGAAAGTGAAATAGCCGCCATCAACATGGTTTATGGCGCTTCCGGCGCGGGCGCGAGGGTCATGACATCCTCATCAAGCCCCGGAATAAGCCTTAAAATGGAAGGCATTTCATATCTTGCAGGCGCTGAGCTGCCTTGCGTTATAGTAAACATGATGCGCGGAGGTCCCGGTCTTGGCTCCATACAGGCTTCTCAGGGCGACTATTTCCAGGCAACAAAGGGCGGCGGTCATGGCGACTATCATATGATAGTGCTTGCTCCCTCATCCGTACAGGAAGCAATCGATCTTATGCAGGACGCATTTGATCTTGCTGACATCTACAGAACTCCGGTCATGATGCTGGCTGATGGTATTATCGGTCAGATGATGGAGCCTGTCGAATTTAAAGAAACCACAAAAAAGCGTGAGCTTCCCGAGAAAACTTGGGCTGCTACCGGTTGGAAGGAAGGCTGCGGCCGTGATCGTGCCGTTATCAACTCCCTCTACATTGAAAATGAAGAGCTTCAGGAGATGAACGACAGACTTCAGGCTCGCTATGCGACCATTCAGGCAGAAGAGACTCGCTGCGAGCTTTATAACACAGAAGGCGCCGAAATCATACTTTGCGCATATGGCACGATCGCTCGTATATGCAAGAGCGCTATTGCACTTGCAGCTAAAGAAGGCGTAAAGGTAGGTCTTGTCCGTCCCATTACCATTTGGCCGTTCCCCACAGACGCAATGCGTAACGCTATTTGCCAGGATAGCGTAACTTCAGCCATTACCGTTGAGGTAAACGCCGGTCAGATGTTTGAAGATGTAAGGCTTGCTGTTGACGGCAAAAAGAAGGTCGATTTCCTCGGTCGTCCAGGCAGCTTTGTTCCCACAGCCGAAGAGATTCTTGACAAGATCAAGCAGATCAGGAGGGCATAATCATGGCAGATATCAAATTTAAAAAGACGCCCATTCTAACCGATGCGATACTTCACTATTGCCCGGGCTGCGGACATGGTATCGTTCATCGTCTTGTCGCGGAAGTAATAGAAGAGCTTGGCATTCAGGATCGCACCGTAGGCGTTGTACCAGTCGGATGCGCCGTATTCGGATATAGATATTTTAACGTTGATACTATGGAAGCCGCTCACGGCAGGGCGCCTGCTGTAGCAACAGGAATTAAGAGGGTACATCCTCAAAATGTAGTCTTTACATATCAGGGAGATGGCGACCTTGCTTCTATCGGTGCAGGCGAGATCGTGCATGCCGCGCATCGTGGAGAAAAAATAACTACCATATTCATCAACAACGCTATCTACGGTATGACAGGCGGTCAGATGGCTCCCACCACACTTGTAGGTCAGAAGACGACTACCTCTCCGTATGGCCGTGATGAGGCTCATTGCGGTAAGCCCATCCGTGTTGCGGAAATGCTTGCAACTATTGAAGGCTCTGCTTATATTGAGCGTGTTGCCGTAAACAGCACCGCAAATATAATCAAGGCCAAGAAGGCTATTAAGAAGGCATTTGAGATGCAGATCGCCGGCAAGGGCTTTACCCTCATCGAAGTGCTTTCCAACTGCCCCACCAACTGGGGTATGAGCGCTGTAGAGTCTATGGATTGGCTTGAGCAGAACATGATCCCCTATTATCCCCTCGGCGTTAAGAAGTGCAAGGAGGACTAAGATATGTTAGAGCAGAATATTTTTGCAGGTTTTGGCGGTCAGGGCGTGCTTTTAATGGGAAAGCTGCTCGCTGAAGCAGGTATGTTTGAGGGCAAGGAAGTTACATGGCTTCCCTCTTATGGACCTGAGATGCGTGGCGGTACGGCAAACTGCTCCGTTGTCATTTCGGATGAGCCCGTTGCCTCCCCCATCGTCACCGTTGCGACTACTGTTATCGCCATGAATGAGCCATCGCTTGATAAGTTTGAAAGCGCTGTCGCTCCAGGCGGCAATCTCTTTATCAACAGCTCCATAATTTCAAAGAAGCCGTCGCGCACGGACATCAATGTATATTATGTTCCTGTAAACGACATTGCAAACGAGCTTGGAAACCCCCGTGTTGCAAACATGATAATGCTTGGCGCTTACATTGAAAAGACCCATGCCGTTGATTTTGAAAAGGTCATCGAAGCCCTTAAAGAATCCCTTGGTGAGAAGAAAGCGCATCTTATCCCCATGAACCGTGAGGCCATTACAAAGGGTGCAGCGTCAGTAAGATAAGCATAAGAAAAAAGAGGAGGGTTATATATCTCCTCTTTTATTGTATCCTGAAAACCACGCCATAGTGGCGTGGTTTCGTAAAGGTTAAGCGATGAAACAGTAACAAAAAACTCCTAATGTGTTATAGTAAAAGCGTGACCTGCCAGTTACGCCGAAAACACCTCAGGAGGACATTAAAATGCAAAAGCAAAATAATGTCAGCAATACTTTAGCACATACCAAGTGGAATTGCAAATATCATGTAGTATTTGCACCCAAGTATAGAAGGAAAGTATTCTATGAATAAAAAAGAGAAGCAATAAGAGAGATAATAAGACAACTGTGTCAGTGGAAAGGAGTCGAAATAGTAGAAGGAGAAGTATCCCCTGACCACATTCATCTGTTATTGGGTATAGCACCCAAAATGAGCGTTTCGGGATTTATGTGATACCTGAAGGGGAAAAGTAGCCTGATGATATTCCAGAAATTTGGGAACATAAAGTTTGCATACCGAAACCGCGAATTTTGGCGCCGTGTCTGCATAGTAGCCACGACAGGGAAGAACACAGCTGCAATAAAAGCGTACATACAGAAGCAATGAAAGGTTGATAAGGAAAACGACCGGTTGAGCCTGCTTGACCCTCGCGACCCTTTTACGGGCAGCAAATAATCCAAGCATGGCTGGCAGGCCACCTATGCCCACGTGTGGGCTGCCATTAATATTAGGGCTATGCCCGAAAATGAAATCCCCCGGCGAATGATGGGTGCTCGTAAAACAGTTAAACCACAAATTTAACTATTTTACGGCATCTGTCAGACGGGGTTGGTAATCAACAACGAAAAATGAGTGATGCCAGGTCGAAAGACCGAGCATCACTCATTTTTT
>JAFQCL010000024.1 GCA_017416425.1 Clostridia bacterium | reverse complement strand
GGAGTAGTTTATGGAGATGCAGAGCAGAGCAAAAAGCCCGCTATTTTGGGCAGGACTTATATCGGCGGTGTATTCGGCGGTGGTGAGCGCAGGCGTTACAGCAGGCGTTGATATGCCGTGGTACATAGGCGCCATCGGCGTGGGATTAGCTGCCGTTTTGACTTATTGTAATGGTAATAATCCTTCGATTGCAGGGAAGTATTAAGGGAACATGGGGTCGTCTTGGAGCAAAAGTGCTCTGGGGCGACCTTTTTTTTGTTGTTTCTAAAATTTTTAAAACCTATTGAAGTGCCACTTGGAGCAAACAATGAATAGGACGTGTTTAGGGGCATTTTCTCTGAAAATTTTTGAAGAAATTCCAAAAAATATTTGACAGCCCCAATAAGGGGCATTATAATATAAGCATAAGATCAAATAAGCCCCGAAGCGGGACAAATGGAGGAACGAACACCATGAAGAAAATTGAACTTTTTGAAAGAGCCATCGCAGAACAGGCAGCAAGCCTCAAGGACTACGGAATCAACGGCACCGCCTTCTGGGCCTACCGCAAGAGCATTGACGCAGGCAACGACCTCATCGACTTCTCCGAGGTCATTTGGGACGAGGACATTGACGCAATCGTCCAGACCCTTACCGACAACGGCATCACCGAGTTTACCATCAGCAGCACCTTCTCCAGCCTGATTCCTACCCTCGCAGCTTTCGAGAAACTCGGCTTCAAGATGGACGGCATCACCGAGGTCAACGCAAACTACACTGACTGGCAGACCAACAAGAGAGCCAGAATCCCGGCCATCCGCATGATGAGCATTTAAGGAGGTACGGATTATGTGGCATAACGCTACCAAGCAGCAGGAACGCGACGCGCTTGAGAAGGTCAGAGCCATCGTCAAGACCCTCGGTCCTCAGAGCTACATCGGAACCGCATTTGAAGGTTGCTTCGAGGATGCGGAAAGCAACATCGAGAACGACTTCGCCGACAGCTACAAGCGGCGGCTCGAGAGCGCAGAGGAAAAAATCGACCGGCTGAGCGACGAGCTCGAGGATAGCAAAAAAGACTACGAGGCCGCCGACGCTTTCTTCATGTCTCACCACTACCGTGAAGCGGCCCCGTCGATGTACGACTGCACCGGGCAGATATTCACGACTTGGTACAAAATCTTCAAGCGGCACGGTCAATTCTGGGTCTACCACGCAACCGCCATGGACGTCTGAGAGGAGGAGCCTCATGTACGAAATCATCTACAGTTACGACGATGTTCTCAACGTCCGAGAGACCTTCCACGGCTCTTGGTCGGAGCTTCAAGAGCACATCAAGCAGATGCGGCTGGACGGTTGCTACAACATCACCGCCAATTCTCTCGAAGTATAAGCCGAAACGACCTCTGGGTCGTCGCCAGGAACCGCCCTACCTGGCCTGACGATGGCAGGGCAGAAAACCACAACGCAAAACGGAGGTATGCGATATGAATAAGCAACAAAAAGCCTATGCAGCCGCCAAGGCTGCCGCCGACGCTCTCTGTGAAACCATGAAGGAAAAGGAAACGCGGTTTATCGCGGAGCAAGGCATTACCAACACCGACGGCACGACGCCTAGGTTTCTGTATCTGATCGAGGACGAAACGACCTTTGATCGGGTCTGCGAGGATTATTTGAGATCCCCGCTCTGCCTCGATGATGAATACAACAAGGCAAGAAAAGCCTTGGAGAAAGCCGACGCCGCCCTCTCCCATTGGCGGGCTGAGTACCCGGCTGATCGGTACGACTTCGATGACGTCCGGGTTTTGGAAAGGAGTGAGGCCTGATGGCTGCGCGTAAGTTCGAGCTATTTATGGGATGCCTCGGCAACGGCATTACAGTATGCAATAAAGCTGTAGAGGAATACGGCGACTACAAACACGTTGCGCACATCTCCAACGAGGGCAATATCAAGTGGTACGTCGCAGACGACTACTGCCCGCCGGAGGCGCGGGAACGCATCGAGGAAGCAGCCGCGCAGCAGAAAGCAAAGTATGACGCATGGTGGAACAGCCTGCCGGAAATGAAGCGGTACGAGATTGAGCTCGACCGCATGACCCCGGCGGAGCTGGTAGAGCACATCGGGAAAAAGAGAGAGGAGCGAGCAAATGGTTAGCGTCTGCATGAGGACGGTACAGCTCCACGACGGAGACTGTTTCGAGGCAAAGGACAAGACCGGCACGGTCAACTACTACCGCATCGAGGGCGCGACGGCGCGACACGGGCAAATCTACGTGACCTTGCGAGCCGTCGGCGAAACGCTCGACCGCATCCGCGAGGAAGTCGAGCACTACAACAAACTGAATTGGAGATTTCCCATGAAGCCGGACGCGCTCGACACGATGGAGGTCGAAATCGCATGGTTTGAGGAGCGGAAAATCAAGAGATTGGAGGAGAACACATGAGCAGATATCAGGTCATCACATACAGCGAGACAGAGGGCGCAGACGAAAAGCTCGCCTACGAGACCGTCGCAGCCGCCAACATAGCGGCAAGGGGCTACGTCTCGGAGGGCTTCGAGGACAGCTACGACGCAGCCATCGTGTACGACCTCCGCAAGAGGCGCATGGTCGAGCAGTTTGGAAAGTTCCCCGACAGCGCACGCCCGACGGAGCTCAACAGCCTTTGCGACAAATGCCTGATCCTCGGAAACGGATGTGACGGAACGACTGCAAAGGTGTGGACGGGATGCGTCTATAGAGTGCTGGACAGAGAGATGAGCTTCCGATGAGCTGGTGCTGCATTACGCCAGAGTGACCTCGAAGCAGAGGATATGAAAGGTGGTGGCGACTGCGAAAAATATGAAAAAATCCAGAAAAATTTGAAAAAACCACTTGACTTTTTGGAACTCGTGAATTATAATTAAGATACAGTCAAGGGAAACCAAGACGAGTTCGGTGGCAAGTGCCAGAAAGGAGAAAACATGGAGGAAATGAACTCAAGTACGGTAATCAGAGATCTGTCCGCTGAAAATAGGACGAGAAAAATCCTTGAAATTCTCGAAAAGAGCAGTGATCTCGAAGAGGCTATAGAAAAAGTAAGAGCTCTGCTTAATTAAGCAGAGCGATGGTTGAACCAAAGAGGAGCGGTACTTGCCACCGCTTCCTCAGTGGTACAAGTATTATAACACAAAGAAAATCAGATGGCAAGAGAAATGGAGGAAAATTTACGGCATATATAAAGAAAACTAAAAACCCGAAGATGGGGCGGCCCAAAGCTGAAAACCCTCTGGACGTGGACGTGAAAGTGCGGCTCGATAAGGAGACCACTGATCGCCTTGACGCACACTGTGCGGCGACAGGCAAAGCGCGGGCGACCGTCATACGGGCGGCAATCAGAAAGTATCTGAATATCTGAAACTAAAAAACAACGGCAAATCCCCTCCGTCTAAAGTTTGGATTTACCGTTGCCACACAACCACTCTTACGAGCGTTTTTGCCTTATTATTATACCGCAAGAACAGCCTCCTGTCAAGAGTGGACGAAAAGTTTACAAATTGAAAGGAGCATATTTTATGCAGACGTATAACGATGTAGTAAGGTCGAACAAGAATTTTGCATACACCCTATCAGATAGCCCCCACGCAGATGAGGTCAAATCCCGTGTCAGCATAGCGGAGACCGATGCAGCAGAGGACGAATTCTCTAAGCTGCTCAAACTTATCCCGGACGCAGACCTTCGAGAGAGGCTCGACCAAGCCGCCGGACGCATTTCATACGCCTACGAAAAACTAGGCTTTATTGAGGGATATATAGCGGAACGTGCTTACGGCTGTATTATCTAATTTTTACAAACTTATCATGCGGAAAGCGTAACAAAAGACTCCTAAAAACAGGGGGGAAAATGGCGTTTTAACATCGTTTTTGCCCCTTACCCAGATTTTTATAATCGGTACGGTATGAGGTGTTTTGACGGTTTTTCGGGGAGAAAACTACGCAACTACGGAATAACCGAAACGAAAAACAGAGAAAAAGACACTTGCGGGAGGTTTCCGCACCGAAAAGTAGACAAAGTAGAGTAAAGTAAAGTAGAGTAAAGTAAAGTAGAGTAAAGTAAAGTAAATTATTATAGTAATAAGCAGAAAGGAAAACGCACAATGAACCAAGCACCGCCTGTTTACAACTGCTTCAACAAAGGCGATGAGCAATTCGCCAATTTTGCACGCAGGAGGCTCTATGCCGTAAAATGGAACGCAAATCCTCATTGATAACCTTGTGGTACGGAAGAATTGGCACACTGGGAGATGCTAGGTACTATGATACTTCAGTGCCTGAACAATGCTCCTTTGTGCGAAATAGAAGAAGCAGGTCTTGCGGGTTATTATACCTTGCATAATCACGGAGTATTCCCCGCAGACCCCAACGGCGTACCCTTTACCACCGCCTATATACAGTGTACAGGCGATCCCATAACGGATATTCACGAGGATCTCGCAGCAGAGCAGAAGGCGCGCACAACCTATGAGCATCTTATGAACCTCACGGATGATCCCGCGCTTTTAAATCCGCTCAGATTCCTCCGCGAACGTGAGATAGTTCATTATCAGCGCTTCGGCGAATGCCTTGAGATACTCCAGAGCATGTGTACCAATAACAATGAACGTACACGCCTTATTACATCAGGACTAATTCAAAACGGAACCTCCGGCTGCGGATGCAACAATAACTGAATAAAGAGGGCGAGCTTATAGCTCCTCTCCTCACACACTTAAAAAGCCTAAGCTTTGGCATATGCCGTGGCTTAGGCTAAGCTTTTATTTTTTACTTTTGCAGGAGCTTCCCATAGGGCAGCTTCCGCAGCCGCAGCCGCATGAGGATTTCCCTTCTTTTTTAGAACGCACCATGTAGCATATTATCAGGATAAGAGCTAAAATTAGAATCCCTCCTACTATTATGGTGCCAAGATTGCTATAAATCCATTCCAACATGCCTATCGCCTTCTTTCATTAAAGCTTTCATATTACTTCGTGTTTTTCACCTTAAGCTGATGTCCGAAGGGCTTTTTAAGGAGCAGCCATACAAGTATAGCAGCCAGCGCAAACGCGATTATGGAGTACACAATGCTTCCTGCGCCCGCAAACAGCATGCCAAGCTGGTATACGATGAACGATATGGCATACGCGAATACACACATGTAGATGATCGCAAATGCGGTCCATTTTCCGTTGTTCATTTCGCGCTTGATGGCGCCCATCGCGGCAAAGCAGGGAGCGCAAAGCAGATTGAATATCATAAACGAGAATCCGGCAAGCTTGCTTCCGCCGAAGAACTCCTGACCTATTATAGCGAGTTTTTCCGAGCCGGCAGCGCCCATCTCAACGAGCTCCATAGCAAGATCCGCATCCGCCATTGATGAAAGCGAACCGAATACGCCAACAACTTCTTCTTTCGCCACAAGTCCAAGTACGGTAGCAACGGCAGCCTGCCAATTGCCAAATCCAAGGGGAATGAATACTACAGCTATCCATTCGCCAATCACGTTCAATATGGACTTTGCATCGCCTTCACCGATGTAGTGCAGACCCCCCTCAAAGGAGAGGCTGTTCAGCACCCAAATTATGATGCTTGCGGCAACTATAACGGTACCCGCGCGCTTTATAAAGCTCCAGCCGCGCTCCCAAGTAGCGCGAAGCACGTTTCCGGGAACGGGAAGATGGTATGCGGGAAGTTCCATAACAAAGGGAGCGGGATCGCCCGCAAAAGGCTTGGTCTTTTTAAGGATTATACCTGAGACTACTACAGCAGCTACTCCAATAAAATACGCCGAGGTAGCTATAAGCGCGCTTCCGCCAAAAAGAGCGCCCGCGATAAGCGAAATTATCGGAACCTTCGCGCCGCAGGGCATGAAGCCGGCGGTCATTATGGTCATCTTGCGGTCACGATCCTGTTCAATGGTACGGCTCGCCATTATTCCGGGAACGCCGCAGCCGCAGGCTATTAGCATGGGTATGAAGCTCTTTCCGGAAAGGCCAAACTTCCTGAATATACGATCCATTACAAACGCAACACGAGCCATATAGCCTACATTTTCCAAAATGGAGAGCAGGAGGTACAGTATGAGGAGCTGAGGTACAAAGCCAAGCACAGCGCCTACGCCGCCTACGATACCATCCGCGATCAGGCTTGTGAGCCAGTCCGCGCAGCCGATTCCTTCAAGAGTCGTTGTCACCCACGGGACTATCCATTCGCCAAACAGCGTGTCATTCATAAAGCCAACGCTAAAATTGCCTATCGTGCCTATGGATATGACGTATATAAGGAACATTACTGCGGCAAATATGGGAAGCGCAAGGAAGCGGTTTGTAACTATCCTGTCGATCTTATCGGATATGGTCATCTTGCCCGCGTTCTTCTTTTTATAGCAGCCCTTGAGTATAGAAGCTATATAGATATAACGTTCATTTGTGATTATGCTCTCGGCATCATCATCAAGCTCGGTCTCCGCATCTACGATGTCCTGCTCTATGTGAGAGAGTACTTCCTTTGATATGGCAAGCCTCTCAAGCACCTTTTCATCGCGCTCAAAAATCTTGATAGCATACCAGCGCTGCTGCTCCTTGGGCATGTTGTGTATGGCAGCCTCTTCAATATGTGCTATAGCGTGCTCAACAGCGCCGGAGAAGGTGTGCATGGGCATAGACTTATTTTGCCTTGCGGCTAAAAGCGCGGCCTCTGCCGCCTCCATAACGCCTGCGCCCTTAAGTGCGGATATCTCAACCACGCTACAGCCAAACTGACGTGAAAGCTCTTTTAAGTTGATGGTATCGCCGTTTTTATTCACGATATCCATCATGTTTATGGCAATAACAACGGGAATGCCAAGCTCTATCAGCTGGGTCGTCAAGTAGAGATTTCTTTCAAGATTTGTGCCGTCAACTATGTTTAAAATGGCATCGGGTCTTTCATCAATAAGATAATTCCTTGCAACTACCTCCTCAAGCGTATAAGGGGACAGAGAATAGATCCCGGGAAGGTCGGTTATAATTACATCATCATGCTTTTTAAGCTTTCCTTCCTTCTTTTCAACCGTAACGCCCGGCCAGTTGCCAACATATTGATTGGCTCCAGTCAGCGCGTTAAACAGGGTGGTCTTACCCGAATTTGGGTTTCCCGCAAGCGCGATCCTTATTTTGTTGTTCATTGTTTCCTCCCAAAATATAGTTAAGGCTCTTTAACTCATCGAGTTAAAATTCGGAGGTGATCCCTCCTGTGCATGATTATGTTATTCAACCTCTATCATCTCGGCATCGGCCTTCCTGATAGAAAGCTCATAGCCTCTTACGGTTATCTCCATGGGATCGCCAAGGGGAGCTACCTTTCTCACAAAGATCGTTACGCCTTTTGTGATGCCCATGTCCATTATCCTTCGCTTTATGGCGCCCTCACCGCTAAGCTTTAAAACCGTTACGGTCTGGCCTACCTTTACCTGCCTAAGCGTTTTCATAAAAACCTCCTCAAACCATTATTTTAGCAGCCATTTCACGGCTGATTGCTACTCTTGAATCCTTTATGCTTACTATGAGATTTCCTCCCAGATCGGAGATGATAGTTATCCCGCTGCCTGCGACAAAACCCATATCCTCCAGATGCTTTTTCATCTTTGGATTTCCACCTATTTTAAGTATTGTATTTTCTTCACCTACAGTTGCAAGCGTAAGCGGCATCATAACATCCTCCAAAGCACAGGCAAGGTTAGTTATAGCTAACTCATTGCCAAAAATAATCGGTTAGCGTCGGCTAACCCTTGTGTAGTTTAACATCCCTAACTCATTATGTCAACACCTTTTTTTAAATTATTGCAAAACTGACGCAAATATGTTAGCCTGATATTAATTCTATAAGGATACGGTATCATTTTTTATGAAAATACAAAAATCAGCCGAAGATTACCTTGAGACCATGCTGATGCTGAAGCAAAAGCACGGCTATGTACGCTCGATAGACATAGCGGAGCATCTTGGCGTAACAAAGCCCAGCGTAAGCTACGCTACAAAGCGTTTGCGGGAAAATAATTATATAACCATGGATAGCGATGGTCTTATCACCCTCACCGACAGCGGCCTTGAGATAGCTAATCGCATATACAAGCGGCATAAGCTTTTAACAAAGTTTTTGATGGCACTTGGCGTAGACGAAGAAACGGCCTGCGAGGATGCGTGCAAGATGGAGCATGATATAAGCGAAGCCACATTTAACGCACTGTGCGAGCATGCCAGCAAGTGGCAAGGCAAAGAGCAATAATATAATAATAAAGAAGCTTTTGTTTTCCCTCCTCGGGGACTACTGGTTCCGGCGCATTTGCCGGAATGTGTACCCTCAGCAAGGCATCTGTCCTGCACCCATAGCCTTGGGGAGATTAGGCAAAAAATAAAGCTTTGCAAAATGAGCGTTGCGCGTAAAACAGTTAACAGGCGCAATAGTTTAACCTGCTTTGCCTGTTCTTGTTTAATTTCCTTTTGTCTGGCAGGATATGAGTAAACAGGCCAATAAAAATATGACAAGGTAAAGCAAAATGATTATCGAAGGATATGTAACTGACAAATATAAGACACCTGTTGCAAATGCTATTATTGAAGTCAAAAGCGAAAATTTTATCACTCTCTTTTGTGCAGAGAGTAATGAAAGCGGTTATTATAAACTTGATATACCTTTAGGTCAATACCCGTTTTTGACTGCGGTAAAAGACTATGCGGTAAACTATTTAGAATACTGGTGCCAAAATATTTCTCTCCAAAACGATATGATTCTGGATTTGAGTTTAGACAAATTGGAGATTTACGGATTACATGTGTTTTCTGTCAAGGGTGCCGGCAATAGCCTAATGGCATATTTTAGACCCATGAGTTTACTAAAATTCCAACAAGGAGCGCAAGACATAGCACCGGAGGACATTACAATCAAGGTTATTATAGATAATCAAGAGATGCCCGTTATCAATACTAATTTGGTCAAGGAATTTGCAGGAGGCCGCCAAATGTCTGCATACCTTATCCAAGTTGAAACAACTGAAAGAAATACGCTGTGGCATAAGTTTGATTTGCATATAGAAGATAAAGATAATCATTATGGGGCGGCAACGATATTCAATAAATGGGTATGACACCAAAACGTTATGTGTTTGAAAAGAAGCTGTAATATAAAAATCAGCAAACCTAATGAGTAAATTTGAGTTATTAAGGTCAAAAAAGAGCGCACTTTTATACATAGCGTCCTGCTATGTTGTGCGAACAATAATAAAAGCCAAGCCGGAAGCAGCTTGGCTTTAACTGTTTTACGGATACCCGGATAATGGCAAGCTTTTTGTACAAAGCCGCCCATTGCAGGTTAGAGGCGACAAGTCGTTGCGGGGATGCGGGGCAGAGCCACTAAAAAATCATATTGTAATTAAATGTTTTTCTATTTCCTCGCTTATACTTATACTTTTCGCTACTTATTTCGGCGCTCATGACGTGTGAATATGGTCATAACACCGTTTATAATGCATATTCCGCCCAGTATAAATAAGCATATTTTTGAGGTATTGCTCTTTAAAAAGCCAAAGTTGGGATTGAAATAATCAAGTATAGCAAATGTTATCACACACATCGCCAGTATCAGCGAGAGATGAGGGTATATCCTCCTAAAAAATCTTCCTAAGTTCTTCATAATATTATCCATCGCTTTCATACAGGGGAAGATGGCTTTACCTGAGAGAAAGCATCCTTTCTTGTGGAATTGCAGCTGTTTTTATGCTTGCGCGAAATCGTGGCCGCCAGGCATAAAACAAAAATTCATTTTTAAACTTACTTTCTTAAGGTTCGCTTATATAGATTATGTCGCCGATCGGTCTGCCTCCATTATAAGGACTGTTTACGATCTCGCCGTTAAATACCAGCATAGCGCTCTGCCCGCCATCGAGGTTGTAGGCTTCAAGACAGCCAAGCTGCTCAAAAAGCTGCGACATTTCAGCTAAATTCATACCGGATGAGTAGCCCTCCTGTCTTCCGTCAATCATGACAAAGCAGTAATGACCGGGTTCATAATAGCCTATCGCGGATCTTGGATTTTTGGGGAAGAGATTGCTGTTGAATTTCTCCATGGCCTTGCCGTTTATAAGAAGCCTTGGTCCAAAACACCATGCCTGATAAGCACCCGATTCTGTAACCTCGTCCATGCTGAACTCATCGGGAGAATAGGTCTTCATAGTACCGTCATAATAAAGCACTGCAAGATCCATAGCGCCTGTCATCTCGCGGAAGAGTACACCGTTTCTTATGGTAAGCCCGCCCGCGTTCTGAATAGCATAGTCGCCCGATATGGCAAGTATGGCGTTATTGTTTTCGGCTATCTCATCAGCGTATACCTTGCCGGGATAAGACCAGTCCTCAGTGCTGAATGCTGTCTTTAAAAAGCTCAGCTCGCGGACATATATGTCAGCCACAAAGTATACGGCGTCAAAGCCCTCATGCCTTTCTAGCGTTATATAGATATTATGGCTCTTATAGGTAGTCTCGTTCGATATCACCTCGCCCGGAGCGGCAAAAAGATGTCCGAATTTTGCGCCGAATGTACCTGCGTACTGCGGATCCTCGGTGGGCTCTGTCGTAGGCTCTATCGTGGGCTCATCGGACGGAGCAAGGGTGGGAGCTTGAGTTGGCTGCGGCGAAGCTGTCACGCCGGGAGACGGAGAGGAAGCGGCAGGAGGTGTCGGAAGCTGTACCGGCTCCATATTTGAACGTTTTTCAAGCTGCAACAGGCCGTAAAGCAGCCCAAACACTATGGCGGCCAAAAGTATATCCAAAATTATAGTAAGGGCAGGAGAGAGTCTTTTTTGTCCCTTTTTTTTGTTACTCAAAATAAAGTTCTCCTTTCAAGCATTGCATACATGGAATTATAACAGTTTTTTACTGCTATGGCAATGCGATTTATGCATGGTGTAATAATCCTCTCCCAAGTTCATGGCGTATTTTATGCCTGGGCTATACTGATTTTTTGTAATCGTCTATACGCTTTTTCCAGCTTGCGGTAAGCGCGTCATCTCTGCGCAGCGTGCATATGGCCTTGCTTACTACCTCATAGTTAAGCCTTGTGCCTTTGCTGTCGCTTTTGTAATCTACAGCCCTGTCGGCATCTATCCCAAAGCTTGAAGCGGTAAGTGCTGCATCTATATTCGCTCCGAGAAATAGAAATTCCCAGCCATGTTTTTCCTTCTTTTCCTCGATCATGCTCCTTATCCTGTCGCCAAAGAAGCGTTTGCTCGCGTTTTCCATGCCATCGGTTATTATTATAAATACGGTATGCTCCGGAACATCCTCGTGGCGTATGTATCTGTGTATGCTGCTGATGTGTTCTATCGCGCTTCCAACGGCGTCAAGCAGTGCGGTACAGCCCATTGTGCGGTAGTTGTTTCTTGTAAGCGGCAGCACTTCTTTTATTGGAAGCCGATCGTGCAGCGTGTCACACTCGCCGCTAAAGAGTATTGTGGAGATAAACGCTTCTCCCTCCTTTGCCTGCTGCTCTTTAAGCATTGAGTTAAAGCCGCCGATTGTATCTTCCTCAAGGCCGTGCATCGAACCGCTGCGGTCTAGTACGAATACTATTTCGGTAATATTGTTTTTCATGATATTAAGCCTCCTTAAATCCTTTTTGATCTACGACTGAATTATAATGAGGCATACATATAAAAAGGTCGCCTTGCGGGCGACAAATTTAAAAAGAGCCGAGAAGTTTTTGATCGAATGCAAAAAGCACCTTATTTATCTCAAATATGTCGTAGTTTTCGCTATTTATGAAGTATTCGACTATAACATCGAATTTGCTTGAGCGGGACAAGGCAAAGCCCGCCTTTTTAAGCATATCGATGGTGTCTTTAAGGGAGAGTCTAAGCGCTATGGCAAACGCTATCACGGTAGGCTTGGCAGGTTTATAACTTTTGTCGTTTCTTATTTTGGAAAATAGCTTACGGTCTATATTTGCTCTTTTATAGCACTCCGCATCGGTCATACCGGATTCGTCTATCTTTCGAAGCAGCATCTCCGTAAAGCTTTCATCAAGGTTATTTAAAGCCTCCTCAAGCTCAGGTATTTGCCTTTTTCGGGCGTGGTCTGAAAAAGCAGCTCCGCTCGCTCGGCTCTGCATCGAAAACAGGCGGTCATCCGGCTCGCAGCTTTTCTTGATGTAGGCTTTTAGAGCGCAGCGAAGCTTTAGATCTATATCAAAATCGCGCCTTTGATATATCGTAAGATACACTGTCATATCATTTTTCTTAAGAAAATCCTTTATGGCCAAAACGGCTATATCTATAGCCCGTTTTCTTGGAAAATGGTAAGCGCCTGCTGAAATGAGCGGAAAGGCTATGCTTTCAATGCCATGCTCTAAAGCAAGCTTTAGCGAACTTTTATAGCATGAATAAAGAAGCTCCGCTTCGTTGCTGTTTCCGCCCCGCCATATGGGACCGACCGTATGTATCACATATTTTGATTTGAGTGCATAGCCGCGTGTAAGCTTCGCGCTTCCCGTTTCGCAGCCGTTAAGCTTTCTGCATTCGGCAAGCAGCTCAGGGCCTGCGGCGCGGTGTATGCAGCCGTCAACGCCTCCGCCCCCGAGTAGCGAAGGGTTTGCCGCATTTACTATGGCATCCACTTTTAGCGTGGTTATATCGGCTTCGATGATATTAAACGGCATAATTATGTCCCAAGCTTCCGCTATACGAAAGCTTCCTTTCCTGTAGGATAGTGAATGGTTTTGATCTATTGCCGCATAAGATGGCGGCAGCTGTCCATGAATATGGCGGCGGCGATTATATCTGCCGCTCCGCCGGGGCTTATGTTTCTTTTTATGAACTCGGTGTTTAAGCGCTCGGCGTTTTTCATAAAATCGCCCTCAAGCGCCTTTTTTGAGTATTCCCACATATAAAGCAGCATTTCACGCCCGCCCCGGTATAATACATTGGTATCCTCGATCTCGGTCATAGTAGAAAGCAGCGCAAATATTATGGCATCGTTTTTAGAAAAGCACTCCCTCTGCTTCTGATCGAGTGTAAAAAGGGCGGAAACGACCAGCGGAAAGCCCGAAGCGGCATGTCCGCGAACGCCTAAAGCTCCGGTCAGGTTTCTCACCTGCTCCCCATGGGACTTACCTATGCTTCCGAATGGTCTTTGATCTATCCCGATAAGCGCAAGCTCCTTTGCGAACGAAAAAGCGCTTTCATATGAGCCGCCCATGAGCGCTGATGCCGTGATGCCTGCGATAAGCAGCCCTATCGTGTATATTGCGCCCTTATGGGTGTTAACGCCAAAGGTAGCCTTAAACATAGCCGCTTCGGCTTCAATGCCTATGGACTTTAGCCGCATCATAAGTTCGCCCTTGTTCTTATGCGCTATAGCTTCCTCCGCCATGCACTTAAAATATGGCCTTAGTGCTTTTGCGCTTTTTCGGAATGTATCTATATCCATATCATCGTGCGCGCCGCTACCCTCGGCATCTACCAGTCCGGGCTTTGGGGTGGCCTCGACTTCCTCTATAAGGGCATGCTCTGCGGCCTTTGCCAGCTCATCCGATAGCCAGTCCGCTATGATCTCATTTGAGCGGCAAAACAGCTCATCTGCGCTATGCCTTCGGCTCCTTGCGCACTCCTTTGCGTTTTCTTCGCATATAAGGCATTTTCGTGCATTCTGCCTTGAGAGCTTTTCACCCGATACATCAAGTACATCTATATCAAAAAGCCTGCCGATATTAGGTATCCCATTCCCACTGTCACCCATGTCCTCTATGAAAAGCGCTGTCTTTTTTGCCAAAGAAGCATCGCAGTCTGCCACAAAAAAGGCTTCAAGCCCCGTAGGTTCATCGATAGTGTATAAGTTAATATGGGGAAGCTCCTCAACAAGCCTTCTTTTTGCTTCAAAAAAGGCGATATCGATAAGGTCGCTTCGCTTTACAGGTCCCGCGATATTCATGGTCAGGCATACAAGGGGCTTTTTATATTCAAGAAGCAGCTTTCTTTGTAAGTAAGCTCTCCTTTCCCTTGCGTCCGCCATCATTTCTACCGTAATATACTCATTTTTCATATAGTCCAACCATGCTTTTTACATATGTATTCAAATGTCGCATTGGGAACGAGCGCTCTTATGCCCTCTATGTCGCCAAGGTCCTCAAGCTTTCTGACAAGGCTTGCGCTTATACCGTCCTTTCTTTCAAGCTCAACGACCTCAACACCCATGCCGGGAAGCAGCTCATGCAGTCTTTTATTATAAGCGGATGTTACCATGCAATAAGGCTCTGTGCCGACAAAGCGCTTTGTTATGCCAAGCACAGGGGCTATCTTCGTTCCAAAGAGAGTTATATCAAGGTCGGCGTTTATAGCGGCCGTATTGTCCTGCTCCTTTATGAAGTAGGTCGGAAAGGTAGCGTGGGAGATAAGATAATCCCCGCTCATATGCACCCTTATATTCTTTATATCGCTTGTCCCTTCTTTCACAAGCATAAAGCGTTCCTTAGAGGTAAAACGTGAAAGATCCTCCGAAAGTACGAATACATGAAGCGTATCCACCACCAAGGCGGCTTTTTCCATGAGCCATCTGTGCCCAAGCGTAAACGGGTTGCAATTGGCAACTATAGCGCCTTTTACCCCCTCGCCCGGGTCTATGCCGCTTAAAAAGCGTGAAAGTCCATTTCGGCTGTTTTCAAGCATGGCGCTTTTGTCCGTCTTTGCAAGGGGATAGAATCCAAGCGACTTAAATAGCGTTATATTATCAGGCTTTGTAAACAAAAAGAGTTTGATTATCCCGCGCCTTGCGGCTTCGTTCACAAGCTCCGACACCACCTTCGCGGCCGCGCCCTCGCCCTGCGCCGCGGGAGATGTGGCGATATACTTCAGCACCCTTCCGCAGAGCGAACCCGTCGCGCAAAGCTCATCCTCATCATCATATAGGCATACGGTATAATCGGCATCATCGCCCATAATAAGTCCGCTCTTATTTAAAAAACTACGGATATCATTTAAAGCGTCACCCCTTGGCGGCGAACTTATCGTCATGTTCAGCATAAGGAGCCCTCCCATTGTAAAGTTTTTTTATATTGTAACTCATGACTTCTCATTTTTCCATACAAGAAGCGAAGCACTTTGGGATAAAGCTGCAAATTGAGCCTTAAAATGCCTTTTTAAGGCAAAAAAGGCGCGTTTTTAAATATATTTGGTTTAGCGGTTAACAATTACTTAAATTTACTGTATAATTCAGTTGCACGCAGGGATCGCACGCAAGTTTAACCGTTTTGCGATTAAAAAATATGTTAGGAGAGTGTGCTATGGATTTTAATCTGAATAAGCAGCAGGAGCTTATGCGTCAGCTTATGCGGGAATTTGCTGAAAATGAAGTGTTGCCGCTTGCTAAAGAGATCGATGAGACCGAGCGTTTCCCCGAGGAAACCGTTTTAAAGATGGCAAGGAACGGTATGATGGGCATCAATATACCTAAGGAATACGGCGGCGCGGGGCTTGATACCCTAAGCTACATAATCGCGGTCGAAGAGCTGGCAAAGGTTTGCGCCACCACGAGCATCATACTTGCAGCTCATACCTCGCTTGCTCTTGGACCTTTGCTCAAATTCGGCACAGAGGAGCAGAAGCGGAAATATCTGGTACCGCTTGCAAAGGGCGAAAAGCTTGGCGCTTTTGCGCTTACTGAGCCAAATGCGGGAACCGATGCCGCGGGTCAGCAGACAACAGCTCATTTTGACGGCGACAGATATATACTCAATGGATCAAAGATATTCATCACCAACGGCGGCGTTGCCGATGTATATATTGTGTTCGCCATGACCGATAAATCAAAGGGCACAAAAGGCATCTCAGCTTTCATAGTTGAAAAGGGCGCCCCCGGCTTCTCGATTGGAAAGATTGAGCATAAGATGGGCATAAGAGCAAGCTCTACCGCCGAACTGGTATTTGAGGATTGTGCTATCCCGAAGGAAAATCTCTTAGGTCAGGAGGGTAAGGGCTTTGGTATCGCCATGGGTACGCTCGATGGCGGCAGGATCTCTGTAGCGGCTCAGGCGCTTGGCATCGCAGAGGGCGCATTTAACGAAACTGTCAAATACATGAAGCAGCGTGTTCAGTTTAAAAAGCCGCTTTCCCAGTTCCAGGGGCTGCAGTGGAAGGTCGCCGATATGGAGACCGAGATCACCTGCGCCAGAATGCTTGTTTATAACGCGGCATGTGCAAAGGATGAGGGTAAGCCCTTTGGTAAGGATGCCGCGATGGCAAAGCTATATGCCGCGCAGACCGCAATGCGTGTCACGACCGAATGCGTTCAGATGCATGGCGGGTATGGCTACACCAGGGAGTATCCGCTTGAGCGTATGATGCGTGACGCTAAGATAACCGAGATATATGAAGGTACCTCACAGGTGCAGCAGATGGTAATATCCGCAGCCGTCTTGAAATAATGGAGGAAAAGCTATGAAGATAATCGTTTGCATAAAGCAGGTTCCGGATACGACCGAGGTGAAGCTTGATCCCAAAACAGGAAGGCTTATTCGTGACGGTGTTCCGAGCATAATAAATCCCGATGATAAAAATTCGCTTGAGGCCGCGCTTCAGATAAAGGACAATGATCCTGATACCAGGGTCATCGTAGTATCCATGGGTCCGCCGCAGGCTGATATTGCGCTTCGTGAGGCGCTTGCCATGGGCGCAGATGAAGCCATACTCATTTCCGGCAGAGAATTCGGCGGTTCCGATACCTGGGCGACCAGCTATATAATTGCTTCCGCCATAAAGAAGATACCGGACTACGACCTTATACTCTGCGGACGTCAGGCTATAGACGGCGACACCGCTCAGGTGGGTCCTCAGATCGCCGAGCAGCTTGGCATTCCTCAGGTAACATACGCACAGAAGATAGAGGTAAACGGAGATACTATTATAGTGCAGCGCCAGTATGAGGACTTCTATCAGAATATAGAGGTCAAAATGCCCTGTCTTATCACCGCGATAAAAGAGCTCAACGAGCCTCGCTATATGACACCCGGCGGCATTGCCGATGCGTACAGCGTAAAGAACGTGACCGTTTGGGGCTTTGCGGATGTTCCCGTTGATCCCGAAAAGATAGGTCTTAAGGGTTCGCCCACCAATGTATATCGTACATTCAGCCCTGAAGCAAAGGGCATGGGACGCATACTTGATGGCTCAGACAGAAATACGGTAAAAGAGCTTTTGAGCGAGCTGGACAATAAGCACCTGCTGTAAGGAGGTTACTATGGAGATTATTAAGGAAAAGTGCAGAGGCTGCACTCTTTGCGCAGGGGCATGTCCCTTTGGCGCTATCGTGATGGTAGACGGTAAGGCCACTGTGACCGATGCCTGTACAAACTGTGGGGCATGCGAGTCATCCTGTCATTTTGGAGCTATAGTGGTTGACAAGGCGGAAGAATCCGCACGCGATATCAAAGATTATCATGGCGTTTGGGTGTTTGCAGAGCAACGTGACGGCAATGTTATGAGCACCACCTTCGAGCTTCTTGGCGAGGGAAGGCTCCTTGCGGATAAGCTTGGCGTAGAGCTTTGCGCGGTGCTTCTTGGATATAAGACAGAAGGCATGGCGTCAACTCTCGGCGCGTGGGGAGCGGATAAGGTAATAGCAGTCGATAACGAGCTGCTTTGCAACTATACCACGGATGCGTATGCCAATGTTATAACAAAGCTCGTAGAAAGCCGCATGCCTGAAATATTCCTTATCGGAGCTACTACGATAGGCCGTGATCTTGCTCCCCGTCTTTCGGCAAGGCTTTATACCGGTCTTACAGCGGATTGCACAAAGCTTGATATCGATGAAGAGACCCATAATCTGCTTCAGACACGTCCTGCATTTGGCGGAAATGTAATGGCTACTATAGTGACCCCGAATCACCGTCCTCAAATGGCAACGGTGCGTCCCGGCGTTATGAAAAAGGCTCCGTGGAATCCGGCAAAGAAGGCTGTTATCGAGTATGTCGATATAGCCATCGCTAAGGATGATATCCGCACAAGGATAGTCGAAACGGTGCGTGAGCTTAAGCAGCAGGTAAATCTGATCGAGGCCGATATAATAGTATCGGGCGGTCGCGGCGTAGGCAGCGCGGAGGGATTTGTGCTTATCGAGAAGTTGGCTGAAGCCTTTGGCGGCGTTGTGGGTGCGAGCAGAGCTGCTGTTGAAGCGGGCTATATCACCGCCGATCATCAGGTAGGTCAAACCGGTAAGACCGTTCGTCCCAAGATATACGTTGCTTGCGGTATTTCCGGCGCCATCCAGCATCTTGCCGGCATGCAAAACAGCGGTTGCATAATCGCTATCAATAAGGATGCAGATGCTCCCATATTCAAGGTGGCAGACTATGGCATTGTTGGAGACCTTCATAAGGTCATCCCGATTCTCATAGACGAGATTAAGATGCGCGTTAAATAAGCAATAGATATAGATATAAAAACCGGCCACACCGCGCAAAAGCGACATGGCCGGTTTTTATGCTAAAAAGGGTGAGGCTTTGGAGTGTTTTTCAAGGAGCTTCGCTTCTTTGGGGGACTCCGTTCCCGAACCCCTGCTGGGGGCTATGCGCCCCCAACGCCTTCGTCAGAAGGTGTACCTTCGGCAGGACTCGCCGTCCTGCACATGCAAACTTGTGGAGCTTGGAAGGAAAATAAAGTTTTGGCTTTAAGGCGCAGTCTTTTCGAGGGCGCTGCCGAGGGGCTCCCGTCGGGGGCAAAACCCCCGAGTCTCTCCTTATTCGCCGTATACCGAGGGCTTTAAAATGCCTATATACTTCAAATTACGATAGTACTGAGCAAAATCAAGTCCATACCCTACCACGAATTCATTGGGACAGATAAAACCGGTATAGCTTGGTACGATGGAGCAGCTAAAATCCCTTCGCTCTTTTTTGTCCAAAAGACATGCTATGCGTATTGAGTTGGGCTTTCTTGTCTCAAATACCTCTACAAGATGCTGAAGCGTATGACCCGAATCGATTATGTCCTCCACTATCAGCACATCACGACCTTTAAGGTTTACGGCAACATCCTTTACTATCTGCACAAGCCCTGTGGATTCCGTACCATCGCTGTAGCTTGAAATACACATGAACTCCATCTCAAGCTGGCAGTCTATCTCACGGATAAGATCGGCATAAAAGGGAGTCACGCCCTTGAGTATTCCTATAAGTAACGGGTATTTACCCTTATAATCGATCGATATCTGCTTTCCCAGTTCTTTTACGCGGGTTTTTATCTCTTCTTCCGTATAAAGCACCTCTGCTATATCGTCATGCATGTTAGTTCCTATGTTCATGGTGATTCCTCCACATATTTTATCCTATGATTTTATCACATATGTCGGTTCATGTCGAATTTTACTTTTAAAAATCGTTCGGTATTCTCCTTTACCCGCACACTTTGGGCTATTCCCTGCCCATATACGTAGAGTATTGTATTTGAATCCACCTCAGCTATGAGGGGCATATTTCTAAGAGGCCTTGGTATTTTTCTATCTATAAAGAAATCCTTAAGTTTCTTTGAACCAAAAGAGCCAAGAGGGAAAAAGCGGTCGCCCTCTTTTCTCGTTCTAAGCACGAATCCCTTTTCACATTTTGATATATCCATGCAGGCTACAAACGGATCAAACTCCAAAAGACTGCGGTCGCTTTCAAAACAGGCTTCAGCCCTCCCACCGGGGAAGATTGCCACCTCGCCCGGTTTCAGCGGAATACAAAAAGCGTCATCGGTTAAAGCATATCTTCTAAAACGCAGCGTGTCATAGCTTATGTATGCCGAAATATGGGGTATATCGATCGATTTGCCCGTACCCTTTTTCAAAAGCTCAATAAGCGCTTCGATATGACGGCGCTCAATATCAAAAGAAACGCCATGTTCGCATAGGGCAAGCCTTAAGACCCTGCTAAGGATCACAGTATCAAGTTTCAAAAGGCTGTTTATGCTGTATCCATCGGCACGCCTTGCGTCATCAAGTGCGCTTTTAGCAAGCGTGTCAAGGTAGGCTTCATCATCCGATAAAAGCTTTGCCGTTGAAACAAGTCCCGATATGAAATTTGGGTTTATATTATTTTCAACATAGGGTATGAGCTCAAGCCTTAGCTTGTTACGGGTGCCATCCGCTGAAAAATTGGTCTCATCGCTGCAAAAATCCTGAGAATTCCTTGAAAGATAAGCAAGAAGCTCACACTTTTTAAGCGATAGGAGCGGGCGAAAAATATTCCCAAAAAGAAGAGGCATGCCGCAAAGCCCTTTAAGACCGCTGCCCCTTATGAGATGCAATAGCACGCTTTCCGCCTGATCTCCGGCGTGATGCGCCGTTGTAAGGTAGGAGATGCCGTTTTCTTTTAAGATATCGTTTAAAAATTCATAGCGCAGCATTCTTGCAGAGGTCTCAAGTGAGAGCCTGTTTTTTTGGGCATGAGCAGGCACATCTCCTCTGCCGATAAAAAGGCGTACATTTAATTTTTTGCAAAGCCTCTCGCAAAACCGCTCATCCGCATCTGCCATCTCTCCGCGTATCATGTGATTAAAATGAGCGGCGGATATATCAAGGCCGCGCTCATCCTTTATTCGGCACAGCGCAGTTAAAAGAGCGACGGAATCTGCTCCGCCGCTTAATGCCACAAGCATGGAGGTATGGTAAAGCCCAGCTTCATCTATAGCCGAAAGTATGCGTGATTCAACTTTATCATTCGTGTTCATACAGAAATTATAATGCTAAAACCAGCATAATAGCAAGGCCTTTATGTCATTCCCTGAAAACATAATAGACTATCCCGTCAATACCGCGAAGAGGCTTGCCACGCTGCCTTTTTCCATTATCGGCCGGAACTGCGCGTACAACAAACGTATTACCGGGTCTTGGGATCATGCCCTGAAGATAGTAAGATGAGGAGCCCACCTTGCTTATTCGGCGCCATGAGGATCCGGGAAAGCTTTTGGGGAAAGGATTATATGTTCTTGTTTCCGCAAACTCAATGGCGCTTGCGCTATCATTAACATGGACAGGCGGTGCAGCCTGAGATGTGGTATTCGCCTGCTGTGATGGCGCGATGCTGCTTGGTCGAAAGAGCTCATTTGCCCTGCTTAATATTTCATTCAGAGCCGCGGAGGGAACCTTCTCCTCTTGCTTTTGGGTCGGTAAAGAAGCTTCGTTATCTTTTGACTCACTCTGCCGCTTATTTTGCGTGTCCTGTGCGCTTGATCCTTTAGGCTGTGCGCTTACATTGCTTCTTTGCCCCTCTCTTGAAGGCGTTTGCTGCGCATTCTGCCGTAACCCTGCTTTGGGTTTAGGATCAAGCAGCTTCATTACATCATACCTTATGCGCTCTATGCTGAGTCTTGATGTAGCCACGCGCCCTATTAGGAGCTTTACGGCGCCATTATCTCCGCTTAGAACAGCAACTGCCGCTAAAAGTCCCGAAAAAGGCTTGCATGAAAATTCGCCGCCTTCCGCTTTTATCCTTATAATACCGTTTGCCGTGAACGCCATAACCTCGCTTATACTTTCTACCATCTCTCTGGGGGATATTATAAAGCTTACGGCAGTATCCGTTTTTTCCATCCTGAGCCCTATTTTTTTGCCATGACCGCTAAGCGTCATATATCTTGTCTCCATGCTGCACCTCCTGCCCAATACTAAAAGCTATGCCAAAGCTTTAACTATGATGCAAGTGCTGTAAAAATAAGGGAGCCGCAATAAAATATCAAATATATATTTTTTCCGCTGTTGACAAATGGAAAGACTTACTTTATAATAAGCTACTGTCGGCAGCATGAGAATGCTGGGTACTGTGTACTTTGTATGCGCCTGTAGCTCAGCAGGATAGAGCAACGGCCTTCTAAGCCGTGGGTCCGGGGTTCGAGTCCCTGTAGGCGCGCTTTAGTTCGTGGTGGGTATAGTTCAGTTGGTTAGAGCGCCAGATTGTGGCTCTGGAGGTCGTGGGTTCGAGTCCCACTACCCACCCTTAAATGCTCAAGCGGTGCAAAGGTGCGTTGGGGTGTCGCCAAGTGGTCAAGGCACGGGACTTTGACTCCCGCACCGTAGGTTCAAATCCTGCCACCCCAGCCAGCTATATGACCCGTTAGCTCAGTCGGTAGAGCATTTGACTTTTAATCAAAGGGTCCGGAGTTCGAGTCTCCGACGGGTCATCTTCTCTGCAAATAAATGCGGGTGTGGCGGAATTGGCAGACGCGTCGGATTTAGGTTCCGATGCCGATAGGTGTATGAGTTCGAGTCTCTTCACCCGCACTGCAGCGACTCTATTTAAATTGACCGACACGCGGGAGTAGCTCATTTGGTAGAGCGCCGCCTTGCCAAGGCGGAGGTGGCGGGTTCGAGCCCCGTCTCCCGCTCCACATTTTAACATATGCGGGTATAGTGTAATGGTAACACATTAGCCTTCCAAGCTGAGATAGTGGGTTCGAGTCCCATTACCCGCTCTCATATGCACCTTTAGCTCAGTTGGTAGAGCACCTGACTCTTAATCAGGGTGTCCAGGGTTCGAGTCCCTGAAGGTGTATTGGCCTCGTATATATCGGGGCCTTTTGTTTTGGGTTTGACATTTAATTTGGTTCTTACCGTTTACGATCGTATATAAAAGTTTGTCTAAAAGATTTAATTTTTTTGGAACCTTTTATTTACTAACACTGTATAATTGTTGTATAATTAAATGCTATGCAGGTGAAGTTTTGGCGCATAGTAAATAATGCTTTATGAGGTGGCAATGAATGAAGCTCGTTTCGGTTAAATGGAGAACTTTTATCCCGACTGTTGTCTTGATCCTTATCTTAACGGCGCTCTTATGTGCTTCGGGCTGTCAGAGCGGTGATTTTAATAACCATGATTTTTCGTGGCTGGAAAACACAATAGATCAGGCGGCAGATCAAAGACAGGAGATACTGCTTCGGGAGGAACAGTTAAGGTCTGACCCTACATTCCGCCAAGGGATAACCATATGCGGTATGCCGGTAGGCGGTATGGCCATGGATGAGGCTGAAACCTTCATTACAAATTCATTAAGCAGCGCGTTTGCGGATATCAGCATCAATCTGACACATGGCACTTACTTTGGAGCGGTGTCTGCCGAGGATCTTGGTCTTACCTATACCAATGAAGCCATAAAAGCCACCTTAAACGAGGCGTTCAACGTTGCACGAACTGGCTCACTCGATGAGATGACTGCTGAAATAGAGGCCTTAGCCGAAAACGGACAGGACTTTTTGATCGAACCCACATTTGATACTATTAAGTACAATGCCTTTGTAAAAGAACTCTCTGAAAAGGTGGAGGTAGAAGCCACCAACGCTTCATTTACCATTGACAAAAAAAATATGGAGCAACCTTTCGTATATGAAAGCGAGGTAAGAGGTCTTACCATAGATATGGATGCTCTGGATGCGCTTCTTTTAGAGCAGTTTATGCAGCTTGGAACCAATAGCAACCCTACTAAGACCTGCAATATCCCCGTTGAACCCTTAGAGCCTGAAATTACAGTTGATGACCTTAAAAGCATCCATGTGCTTCGTACCACCTTTTACACCTCATATTCCAACGGTAATGGCTATAACCGTGTGTTCAATATAAGAAAGGCTGCGGGCTTTGTTCATGGTACCGTTTTGGATCCCGAAGAGGTATTCTCCACCAATAATGTACTTGGTGATCGTACCATTGAGCGCGGCTGGCTTATGGCACCGGGCTATACTATGGGCGGAGCGGGCACTGAGGACTCCCCCGGCGGTGGAGTATGTCAGGTATCGACAACGCTTTATAATGCCGTTATAAAATCCAATCTTGAAATAGTATATCGTCAGAACCACTCCCGCATGGTAAACTACATTGCGGGTGGTCTTGATGCTACAATTGACACGGGACGAATCGACTTCTTATTTAAAAACAACACACAAAATCCTATTTACATATTCTGCTGGCTTGAGGAATCAAGAGAACGAGTACACTGCGCGATATATGGCGAAGCTTTCCCCGAGGCATACGATCGCATAGAATTTGTATCCGAAAAGATATCCGAGACCCCTCCCTCTGAGACAGAATATGTAGAGGTTGGCTGGCTTGTTGAGCCATATTGGATGCTTAGAAATCCAGCTCGTACCGGTTATGTGTATAAGGCATTCCAGCAGTTTTACCTTAGAGACACTCTTGTTAATACGCTCGAGATAAATACCTCCGTCTACAGGATGCACCCCAAAAGGTATTATGTATGGCCCGGTTATGTTACCGGTACAGCACTGCAGTCGCAATATGAGCTAACGGCATCGCCGAGCGCTCCTCTTCCAACGCCTACGCCTGATCCCACCCCAACTATCATGCCTACGCCCGTTGAACCTACCGAGGCTCCTACAGAAAGCCCTGTGCCGGATCCTACATCTAACCCCGGCCCTACAATGATTCCGTAATGCTTTAATGCTTCATAAAAAGACTCCGGTTTGTTAAAGTTCACGTTGTGGTTCCGGAGTCTTATTCTTTTTGGGCATGTTTATACCAGTATCAACATCAAACGCAAGTTTTCGCCCTTTTTTACTCTTGATTAATACAACTCTATCGGCTATAATCAGCTAAACGGAAATACCGTAATTATTTTAAGGAGTACTAAGATGGACGAAAACATGAGAGATTATATAGTCGTATCCAATGAAGAGGGCGATGAGCTTGAACTGGATGTTATTGACTATTTCAAGCACACCGATAAGGAAGGCAATGAGAGAGAATTTGCTATTCTTTGCGATATGCAGAGCGAAGAAAATGATTCCTATATAATGGAAGTGGTTCAGAATCCCGATGATGATACCGAGGAATTTATACCCGTAAGCGATGAAATGTTTGATGAGCTTGCCGAGATAGCCGAGAGCATACTCGCTGAAGATGATGAATGCTGCCATTGCCATGATCACGAAGCCGGTGAATGCTGCCACGGCCATGATCACGAAGCCGGTGAATGCTGCCACGGCCATGATCACGAAGCCGGTGAATGCTGCCACGGTCATGACCACGAAGGCGGCTGTTGTCACGAAAATTAACTAAGACCGCGCTCTGACAGGGTGAATGTGCTTTTACGTTCATCCTGTTTTTATAGTTGTACTTCAAATGAAACAAAAATACTTTGATTTTATTCTCAACTAAATAAAAGCTTATTGAATACTTAATAAAATGATGATGTAATTTTTAAAACTAAATGCTTTAGAGGATAGCAAGACTTTTTGTTGAAAATTTGGTAGTGATTTAAAAGATTACTTGAATTTTATGCTTTCTTTTAGCGGATATTCTGACGCAGCCAATTAAGATGATACGAATATTATACCAAAACAGAGGTTGATAACAACAAATCGTGGCTTTGCTTACTAAATTATAAAGGAACTGAAAACTAATGCTATGCCCTCATCTTATAGATCAGGTATATACATTTTATAAAAGACACCGGGCGCTCTACCCTCCGGCGTGTGAAGGAGCAAAGCGCCCAATGAAAAAACGATAAAACTTTTCCCTTTCTTAAATCATAACAACAATGCGTTCACCGCCTTGCATCACCTCCGGAAGAGAGGAATTGACGGCTTTAAGCGATGCAGTCGATACGAGAAGTTTTTTTGCTATTGAAAACAGCGTATCACCCGATTCGGCAAAATAAATAAGTACACCAAGCGGCCTGTCTTTGCATTCGCATTCGGATATACCTGTAACAACATGTATCGTCTCCTCGCAAATTGGCTTCAGCATGAGCTCAACCGTATATGTAATATCTACAGAGGTGGCCGATGCGGGGGCGATAACAGCTATTACGCAGGGGACGGCCGCCATATCACAATCACATGAAGGTGTATTTACGCTTATTGAGAAGGGAACATCTTCGTCAAAAGCATAGAGCATACCGGTTTCGGTGCGATAGATCACGCGAGTTATGAAAATACCCTCTATGCGAGTTATACCGGAGTCTGACTCTGAAAGCGTGACAATGGGTCTTGCTTGAGTGTATATCGGATGTTCGATTTCAGGCATACCTTCCGGCAGCGATATAGTTTCGCGTATTGTCTGTGTTGAAAATATGGGCATCCCTGGATCTTGTATCGTTATATTTCTGCTTATGGCGCTTATGTTTCCGCCGGGGGAGAAAAAGTCAACCGGTAGGGATATTGACTCCGTTTTAAGCTCAAATATGTCTATGCAGAGCAACGCCTCAACCGCTCCGTTGCTTATAAGCTCGGCAGCGGGTCTTAAAGATATGCTTTCTATCCGCGCTATCGCATATAAAGGCTCATGGGCGTTTGCAGCGATGGGAAGAGATTCTTCAAAAGCAACCTGCCTTACCTGTTCGGAAAGCTGGCCTGTGCTGTCCATACATAGCGCTGATGCCGTAATCGTGCCGCTAACTACTGCCTCGTTTTCTCCAGGGTCAAGCCTTACTCCCGTTACTATGGCGCAGCCCTCAGTGTAGAATACTGCGCTTATGCCCTCCGTAGAGGTGATCTCTCGAAGCCTGAGGCGTCCGCCGCCTACCTTTATTTTCTTTGAAATGGATAAGTTTTTAAAATCAAATTCTGCGTCATCAATGCCCTCTACGGAATAAAGTGTCGAAAGGGGCAGCTCATCAAAAAGCGATACAGATACATCAAGCGCGGCCTCAAGTGAAAGGGACATTCCCTCAGGACGAATATTTAGGGTCTGTATGGATACATCAGCCTCCCCGCGTAGTTTACGATCAGACGCTTCTATATCAATGCGATGCTTAAACGGGGCGCTGGATGTAAAGGAAAATACTTCACCACTGGGTGTTGTACATACCGCATCTATGCTTAAATTGCCCTCCATTAATATGCGGTCACGCATGACATCTACGCTTATTATTTCGGCATACGGCTTTGCAAGAAGGAGGCTTCTTGCGCTTTTTCCATCCAGCACCGGCACATTTCCCTGCATAAGTATCTGTGACTCTATTGCTTCACAGCGTATATTAAGTTCATTTTCACTGTATTTTAGTTCCACAAGCTTTTCCTCCGGAATGATTATGCTACAGTATATGAAACCTTTTTTTATTTATGAGCGTATTATGTTTGAGATATTCGTCGAAATGTGATATTATAATTACATATTACCGTTTTATTAATTTAACAGTGGAAGAAGGGGGATACTTAAATAATGAAGCGTGCGCACAAAATTTTATTAGGAGCAGGATGTATAGCAGTCATCGCAGCGATAATTTTGCTTGTGATTCTGCTGCCGGGAGGCGGAAATACCGATCCGATCGGAGCTTCACCCGCTCCAAATCTGGGTAATACTGCTCAAACGCCGGACAATTTGAACGACCAAACTCCCGATAATGGCAGTATGGATCCGGATGCTACAGAAACTCCCATAATACGCCTTGATATGAGTGTGCAGCGTCCGATACGAAATCAGAACGCCACTCGCGTGCCCTCTGTTGGTAGTATTGCTTCTTGTGACGATTTTATTATAGGTATTCGAAGCGATGGCAAGGTATTTATTGCCGGTTATACGTTGGGCAACGCTATGGGCGTGGTCAATCAGACCGAAGTGGTCAAGGCTGTTACGAACGGCACATCCACTTTGGCGCTTTGTGGCGATGGTAGTGTGTATATTTATGGTACACTTAGTGGCCTTCAGAGTGAGCTTTCTGATCTTAGCGGCGTCTGCGATATAGCGCTGGGAGACGATTTTGCCGTATGTCTGCTAAAAGATGGTAATTTGGCAGGCGTAGGAGATTTAAATGGCGAGCTTGGCGAATTCAGCGATATTGTTGCTATTACGGCTTACGGAGAAAATATGCTTTCTATAGCCGCAGATGGCAGCGTGAAAGCATATGGCGACAGCGCCCTTAAAACAGCGGTGGCCGATTGGAGCGATGCTGTTCAGGTAGAGCTTTGCGATACCCATGCCGTAATGCTTAAAAGCGACGGAAGCGTAAAGGCGGTGCTGCTTTCTGGCGCTTCAGATGAGGGTCAGCTCGATTTGAATGAATTTACCGATGTGGCCAGGGTTTATGTTAAGGATGGACTTACTGTTGCGGTAAGCGCCGCCACAGGGGCGCTTATGACCTCACCCGAAATTCCTGAACTGGGTGAGATAAGGGCGGCCGAGCAGGTATGCTTTGCAAAGGATGCGTATTTTGTGTTGCATACCGATGGGGGCATTAGTATCATCGGCGAGGCTGAAGATAGAATGAAAAACTGCACGAATTGGCAGCTTAAGTGCTACGTTGAGGACAATTATTACATGGGATTTTTGCCGGGAACATCCGCTAAGAATGCCGCATTGCAGATTTCCTCCTCATTAGGAGTGAAAAGTGTTTATTTTAAACGCCCAGAAGGTGCTCGGATGGTTATGGTTTCGGACGATGAGTGCATAGCAACAGGCATGACTGTGTTTCTAAACGGCAAGGAGAGCGGCTATGTGGTAATAAAGGGCGATATAGATGGAGATGGCCTTATAACGGAGAAGGACGCTGACATGATTATCATGCAGGGCGATAGATCCGAGGTGCAGCAGCTTGCTTGTCGCTTTAATGGCTACAGTGATGTCGCTGCCGAAAGCTTCATTAGAAATGCGGCTGCGGGTAAGCTCTTTATATCACAATTTCCTCAGAATGGAGAGCAGGTCGATATGTGGGATAAGTTTATCGGCGCAAGGGCTATAAACAGCGATGTTTTAGGCTATATAAGTATCGATAACACCATAATCGATTATCCGATACTATGGGATGCCAATTTTTTCTACAATGACCACGATATAAATAAAAATTCAACAGGAAACCCCGGCGCGGGAAGTATTTATACTTATTATAGTATTCCCGGAAGAAATACGACCATAACCGGGCACAATATGCGCACCGCAAAGACCATGTTTCACGCGCTGCACACCATTCAGGATAATAAGGAGGCGCTGATCTCACCTGAAAACCGCATAATAAAGCTCATACTCTGGGGTGAATATTCAGAGTGGGAAATATTTGCGCTCTATGAGACCCCACATGAGGAGCCGGTAACTACCATCACATATAATACGAAGCTGCTTACTGCTGATGATGAAATGGGGCTCAGGAGTTGGATAATGACTCAGCTTGACAGATCAGAGGTGGATACAGGAATAGTTCCCGGTGCAGCCGACAGATTTGTAACACTTGTAACCTGCGGTGATGAATATGGCTATGATACTGCTCAATCCAGACTCTACATATTCCTCAGGAGAATAGCATAGAAGATTAACTCGGATGTAAAAAGCAATTTATGCCCAGACCTTAAAAATAGGTTTGGGCATTTTAATAAAAGAAAGAAAAAAGTGAAAAAAGTTAAATTTAGAGAGCAATAATTGAAAAATGGGTATAAAAACGCCTAAAAAGGATGAAAACATATCGAAAACCAGTAAAAAACCGAGTTGTAATAGATGTCGCATTTTGTTATAATTTCGAACGTGCCCCAGAAAATGACCTTTTGGACACGGTTGGGCACAAGGCTGGTACCTTGAAAACCATATAGTGCGAACTTTAACGAGCCGGAGAAAGACCGGCAAAGAAAGAAAAGTAATTCAAGAAGTCAATGTTCGAAAGAGCGAAGGAAAGTTGAATTAAGCGTGCCTTTGGGTGCGCAGG
>JAFQCL010000003.1 GCA_017416425.1 Clostridia bacterium | reverse complement strand
AATGTAGTATCGGTAGATTACTCCTCAAACGGTGGAAGTACTTTTACTACCTACTACTACCTCAGAAATGCCCAGAATGATATAGTTAAGATTATTGACGAAAATGGTGCAACTGTCGTAGAATATAAATATGATAGCTGGGGTAAGCCTATAGGCGTTACCGGAACTTTGGCGAACACTTTGGGAGCTAATCAGCCGTTCAGGTATAGGGGTTACGTTTATGATGCCGAGACGGGGTGGTATTATCTGCAATCACGTTATTATGATCCGTCAATAGGTAGGTTTATCTCCGTAGATGTGCTGCTTTCTACCGGTCAAGGGGTTATCGGCCATAATTTGTATGCTTACTGTCTCAATAATCCGGTAAATATGAGTGATACAGAAGGTCTTGATCTAAGTGGATAGAAGATGCAGCAAATTGGGTCGATAATAATATATTCAAACCGGTCGAAGGATTTATTTGTAATATTCCTGAATCTATAATAAAAATAACTAAAGTGAAGAGGGGTTTTATATGCTAATTACTTCTCTATCTACAAAATGACATTTGTGCTTAATCCTCTTATTGGTATTTGAGTTTATAATACACCTCTGATTAAAATTATTCACCACTAAAAACGATATAGTTTCTAGGTTGCTTCTTGGATGTGGCGTGTATTAAAATGCAAATTGGCTACATTTTTTAATAAAATAGCTCCCGGCAGGGAGCCTCATTTAAGGTGATTTAGTCATAGGAATTATATAATTAACGTAGTTGTTGTTTTAGCCTCAATCGATGATAGGTGCTGTTTTTAAACTACTAACCGACGTTTTTTTCACAGATCACATTATAGTCATGCTTTGTAAATTCAACAAGCACAGTTCCGTGAATATCATTTCTATAAATGTCCAGATAAAGCTCAAAAAAGCGATCAAGCACCTCTTCATGGGGATGCCCGTAATCATTGTTTGCACCAAGCTGTATCACTACGCAATCTGGATATATAGCGTTAAGAAACTCCTCTGAATTTGAGGTGCTTGAGCCGTGGTGAGAGGCTTTAAATACGGTGGATCTAAGCTCATCAGGAGTAAAGCGCTCAAGCATTAATTCTTCTGCATCGTGCTCAGCATCACCTGCTGCAAGAAGCGACATTTCACCGTATTCAAATCTAATCGCAATGCTATAGCTGTTAAGGTCAGCATATGTTACACCTTCTATGGGGGAAAGTATCATTGCCTCAACCTCGCTGTCCCAACTTATATATTTGCCGGCTGTAGCAAATACAGTATCAACATCCTTTTCCACAAGCTGCTCGATCATTTTTTCGTAAGCATTTGTTGTATGCTCTTTGTCGGGCATATAGAAGGTTCCTATGTCATAATTTTGTATTATAAGGCGCATTCCGCCCATATGATCGGAATGGGGATGTGTAGCTACCACAACATCGAGTTTTGAAACGTTTTGCTCTTTTAAAAAGTTGTCCACAACTTCATATTCAGAATATTCACCGCAATCGATGAGCATCGTTTTTCCGGAAGGCGAACGAAGGAATATGCAATCTCCCTGTCCAACATCTACAAAATAAGCACAAAAGGTCGAGCCCTGATCATCTGTACTCGGGGAATCTGTATTTGGTGTTAGAAATCCTTGTGCATCCTGTGTTGAATGATAAATACTTGCTGTCGGAGTTTCACTTTCACCCCCCGGAAGCTTAAAATCATTTTCAAGACCCAAGTACGAAATAACAGCAAGCAATACTAGAAAAATTATAAGTACTATGGGTTTCATAGACGCTTTTTTTGATTTACGATGGCTCATAGGTTACCTCCTGGTATTTATACGTGCTTGATTATATCAAGAGAGCATCAATGTATTCAAGTAAGTTTATGCACTTTTAATGATTTTTGTTAAAACCTATGTTTTCAAATCGTTAACAATTTTTGATCATACATATCAGGCAACATGTGTTATAATAAGGATTAAATAAATCGGTATTATATCGGCTATTGTCAGCTTTCGCGATGGCCTATACTGAAGAATAGAGGAAATACATGAAAAAGTTTAAGCAGACGATTACGCTATTAATAGCTTTACTTATAATTTTTTGCTATGCGGCATGTGGCTTACCTACTGAACCTATTGAAACGGAGTCGTCGCCTAGGGAAACAATAGCGCCTACTCAGATAAAAGATCCGTATGAGGGATATTTTGGTATGGATAAGCGTTTTAGCGGTGGTGAAGGTGTAGAGGGCATAAATCTTTATGGTGTAAGCGCACTTAACAATAGTGAACAGACAAGGATAGTTCTTGAATTTTACGATGGAAGCAGGGCAGGAGGTACCGAAATGGAGGCGCCGGCAGATATGCTTCCAACGTATGACATAAGTATGCTGCTTTCTCCATATAGGATAGCCATCGAGCTTAAGGGGGTTGAATATCTTGATTATGAGTCTAATATGTCTATTGCCGGAAATGCTCTCCTTAAAGCGATATTTGTGTGTGATACATTGTCAAAGACTCAAGAAGATTCAGAGCAGACGTTGAAACGCACCATCTATCTGCAGTTTGATAAGGGTATAAGATACAATGTTGCGGAGGAGGATAATAAGCTCGTTATAAATATCAAGGAGTACTCGGATCCGATCGCGCTGCAAAGCAACTGGTATGTGGTAGTAAACGCTATGCAGGAATACCTGGCAGGGACTCTTAATGGATATGAAGGCTTTAGCCCAGTTTTATGTAGTAATCTTAGGGATGATCTGATTATATCAACCCCGTTTGCGTCAGAGGTAGATGCAAAGAATAAGGGAGATGCTTTTTTAGCGGATAACCCCGATCTTTCAAGCGCGCGCATACAGGTTATAGAGCTTGCTTATGGTGAATTCCCCCGGTACACTGTAGACTTTGCAAATGCCGAGGCTTATGGGTATAGTGTATTGCGGATTGATGGCGCGGAAAGTGTTTCGGAAATAGTATTGCCCGATTCCGTATATTTGTGTGATAACCCCATAAATGGCGGTATTTTATTTGCCAAGCAAAAGGATGGCGGAGCTGATGGAAAGCACATTTATGAAGAACTTTGGACTATGGATAAAGACGGTGTGAGTACAAAAATATCGGAGATCGATTTCTACACCATTGAGACTGTGCTTTACGCGCCCAATGGACGATATTTTGCACTTGTTGAGAGGACTTCCTCGGGAGGCAAGCTATACATATTCAATGGTTATACAAATGAGCTGATGGTAAATCTATCGAACGTAGGCTTCGGTACGATGATAAGCGAGCTTGCTTGGGATGAATTCAGTACAAAGCTATATGCCATAGGTGGAAGCAGCTCTATATCTATACATGAATACGATCTTGCTCTTTACAACGCTAATAATCGTTATAATGAAGTTTATAGCGATATACTAGATGAGGGAGGTCTTGCTTGTGTAAATGGGCGGATATACTTTACACGGTCATCGCTTGATTCCGGCGCTTGGATATACAGCGTAATGGCTGCCGGGGGTTCTGCAATGCCGTTTGCTAAGGGCAGCAGCTTTAAGCTTTCCCTCGATAGATCTGTAATGGCCTATGTAAACACGGGTGATTATTTGGGAGATGGAGAGATTGATACAAATGTCTATTTCATTAATATGAAGACAGGCGAAAAGGAGCAGTTTGACGCCGGCTTTGGCGTATATGACATGATATGGTCATATGATGGGAGCAAGCTCTTCTATTTTGAGGGAAGCTCTGAGGATGAAACTTCTACCGGGGAGGAAACCGAAGGGATAGACGATTACCCATACACTCTTTGGGTATACGATCTTAAGTCAAAAACAGTAACCGAGCTTTGCGATGTGAGGTCAACTAATATTGCCGCTTCGGGTCGTGAGGATGTACTCTATATGCTGTTTAACGGATATACCGAGGGAAGTGTTAGAGCTACTTATAAGCTTTTATATACTGAATTACCAGGAGGAACAGATGAGGAATAAGAGAGTAATAAGGATAGTTTTACTCGGATTGATGCTTGCACTTGAGATAATATTATCAAGATTTTTATCAATATCGACCCCTATAGTGAAAATAGGATTTGCCTTTGTACCTGTTGTGATAGTTGGGATGCTCTATGGTTGGCCTTGGTCTATGGCGGTTGCTGCGCTTGGTGATTTTATAGGAGCGATATTGTTTCCAATAGGTCCATATTTTCCTGGTTATACTTTTAGCGCTGCTTTAAGTGGTGCTTTTATGGGTATAATGCTCTTTGATGGCGGAAACAATGTCACAGTTTGGTCCCCGATCAAGGCGCACGGCTGGAATAAGCTTTTAAGATGCTTTATTGCTGCTTTTTCTTCACTTCTTATATGCTCGCTCCTGCTTGATACGTTGTGGCTCTATCTTACGGCTTCTGCCGAGACTGTTCAGGGGCTGTTACCCGCAAGGCTTATTAAATTTGTTGTAATGCTGCCGGTGCAGACATTTGTTACGTATGGACTCCTAAGCGCAAAGGCTAGGCTTTTACCATTAGCTTCTAAAAACTGAAACCGGAGGTTTTTATGAATAAAAATCAATATTATACCTATCACGACTATGAAAAAAGTGCGGATTTTATGAGGTCAAGACTTAAAGGATATAAACCTGAACTGCTCGTTATACTGGGCTCGGGGTTGGGAGATATGGCAGCTCTTGCCGAAAATGCAACATATATCCCTTACGAAGAAATACCTAATTTTGCAGTAAGCACCGCTCCGGGACATGCCGGTCGCTTTATAGCAGGTACTATAAACGGCAAATCTGTGCTGATGATGCAGGGAAGGCTTCATCTCTATGAAGGATGGACGCCTTTTGAGGTCGCTTATCCGGTTCGAGTTGCAAAGATTCTTGGCATAAACAGCATGATAATCACGAATGCTTCGGGTGGAGTGAATAGTAGCTTTAAAGCCGGCGATGTGATGATAATAGATGATTTTATAAGGTTATGTCTTGAAAATCCTCTTATTGGCAGAAATATTGATGAATTTGGCGAGCGCTTCTGCGATATGACATATGTTTTTGATAAGGAGTATGCTTCGTTGTTTGAAAAAGTGGCAATAGCACGTGGCGTAACGCCTAAACATGGCATATATTATTTTGCATCGGGTCCAATGTATGAGACCCCTGCTGAAATACGCGCCATAAGGGCTCTTGGCGGCGATGCCGTTGGAATGAGCACAGTACATGAATGTATAGCCGCAGCTCATACGGGTATGAGGATATTAGGTATTTCAGTGATCACCAATATGGCCGCAGGTGTAACGGATGAAAAGCTTTCCGGGGATGAGGTCATAGAAGCAGGGAAGCGTATATCAGAAAAACTCTCGGCAATAATGGCCGATTTTATAGGTAAAATGTAATGGATCATATTTTTGATACATTATTTACAAACGCAGATATAATCACTGTATGTGATGAAATGCCGGTGATAAAAGGTGGTTATATTGGCGTAAAGGACGGCATTATAAAGGTCGTCTCAGAAGGAACCCCTAAGAGTCATTCGGCAAAAGAAGTTGTAGATTGTCACGGTGGAATATTGATGCCGGGTCTTATAAATACACACACTCATACCGCTATGTCTCTCATGCGCGGTTATGCAGATGATTATGCACTGCAGGAATGGCTTCACGAAAAAATATTTCCGCTTGAGGCGAAGCTTGATGCTAGGTGTGTTACTTTAGGGGCAAAGCTTGGTTTTGCGGAAATGCTGAGAAGCGGTACTACATCCATAAGCGACATGTATTTCTTTCAGCCACAGGTGGCAAGCATCGTTGAAGAAGTGGGCATAAGGGCTTCGCTTTCAAATGGACTTATGTCTTTTGATAAGGCGAATTTTTCTTATGAAACGGACAGGGCAACGCAGGAAACGCTTGAACTCATTAATAGTTGGCATAAAATGGCGAACGACAGGATACGTGCCGATGTGTCGATACATGCGGAATACACATCGTACCCCAGTATCTGGAGGTATGTTGCAAAACTTGCAAAAGATCATGATCTCACACTTCATGTGCATGTTTCCGAAACAAAACGCGAGCATGAGGAATGCGTTAAAAAATATGGTTTAACGCCTGTTCAGGTTTTGGATCGTGAGGGCGTATTTGATAATAATGCTCTTTTGGCGCATTGTGTATGGCTAACGGAATCTGATATGGCTGTCTTAGCAGAGCGTAAGGCAAATGTAGCGCATAATCCGGTATCAAACCTTAAGCTTGCAAGCGGTATCGCAGATATTGTGGCTATGAAACGTTTTGGGGTAAATGTTTCTTTGGGAACGGATGGCGCCTGTTCTAATAATACATACGATATGTTTGAAGAGATGAAGCTGTCCGTATTGCTGCAAAAGGCAAAGTATAGCTCAGCAACTGTGCTTACGGCATATGATGCAATAAAGATGGCAACCGTGAACGGAGCGAAGGCACAGGGAAGATACGGCCAGGTAGGGCAGATAAAAAAAGGTCTTGCAGCTGATATAATACTTATAATCGGTGAGGCATTGAATCTTTATCCAAACTTTGATCCGATAAGCGCTGTGGTATATGGGGCAAATGGAAAGGATGTAGCACTTACCATGGTAGATGGAAAAATACTCTATCGGGATGGTGAGTTTATGACTATAGATACCGAGGCTGTTAAACACGGAATAGCGGAATATGTCATGAAAAAGCTTTTTTAATGATCTTAATTTAAGTTTGAAGGACGGAACGAAATTTGAAAGGTACAGCTAACAAGAAAACAATAGCTATAACCATCGTTGCTGTGATAGTGCTGGGCTTGCTTGCGCTTATTACCGCCGGTGATAGAGCGCTTACATGGATGGAAAGTACGATTGGCGTTATAGTAACCCCAATACAGGGCTTTGTCTTTCAGGTTTCGGACGGAATAGTTGATTTTTTTGAGAGTCTGTTTAATACGACCGATGCGGATGTTGAAAATGAACAGCTAAAGGCAAGGATAGCTACGCTTGAGCAAATGCTTTCTGATTATGAGGACACGAAGGCCGAAAATGAGAGGCTTAAAGAGTTGCTTGATTTTGCAAGCACATTCGAGAATGTAGAATATGTTACAGGGCAGGTAATAGGCAAAGGACAGAGCATATGGTTTGATACTATAACGCTGAATGTCGGAAAAAACAAAGGTGTTGATGTGAATATGCCTGTCATAGCTGCTGAAGGACTTGTTGGAAGAGTTACGGAGGTTGGCGCGACCTGGTGTAAAGTCGTTTCAGTAATCGATTCTACGGTCAATATAAGCGTTATGGTTGAAAGAACGCGCGACATCGGTGTTGCAAGGGGAATTACTACCATTGGTGCGGATGATGCGCAGCTTGAGCTTATGTACTTGCCAACTGGTAATGATCTTGTGCCCGGCGATAAAATAATCACCAGCGGCATGGGAAGCGATATGCCAAAAGCGATCCCGGTGGGCGTTGTTGTAGAGGTTCTTCGTGCTGAGGAGGATGTAAGCAAGAGAAACGCCATAATTGAGCCGTATGTTGACTTTCTCCATCTTGAGGAGGTAATGATAATAATCGGAAGCGGTGAAGCTGAATGAAAAAATTTTGGATCGTATGCTGTGTAGTATCGTGTGTAGTACTTGACTGCGCGTTTTTTACGAATGTAAATCTATATGGCATATGCCCTGATATGACGCTTATTTTAAGCGTGCTTCTTGCTATTCATATGGGTGGTTTGCAGAGCGGAATAATTACCGGAATTTTAGGCTTAATTATAGACCTTATATTAAATAGCGTAATTGGAATAACGTCTATAGCGTATTTTACGGCTGCCATTGCCGCGGGAGCCTGCTATAAGAAGTATTATGCAGAATACGTATTCGTACCCATGGCATATGTGCTGATATTTGAGATATTAAAGCAACATCTGCTATTTTTGGTAAGCGTCTTGATGGGTAGCACAGTTAATTATTTCAGCGCACTTGTGGAGTATATATTGCCTTGCGCGATAGCTTCAGGTTTGATGATAGTTCCGGCTCATCTTATTAGCCGGGCTTTGCTGTTGGAAAAAGGAAGAACAGGCGGTATTCAGTTTTCGAAAAGAGGTGAATTGTAGTGAAAAGACCGCTTTCAAGATATTTAATAACCACGGTAGTGGTGGTGCTGCTTATGGGCGCACTAATATTTCAGCTCGGAATGGTTGCGCTTTCTGGGAATAATATATATGTAGACCAGGCAGAGGAGCGTAAAACAAGGACTATAACCATAAAAGGGGCGAGGGGCTCCATAATGGATCGAAACGGCGTTGTACTTGCCTATGATGAGGTGTGTTATAATGTTGAATTTTTAAGGGATGCAAATAACAGAACTTCCTATGATAGCGCCATATACACTCAATCTCTGATAGACGCTATAAATGTTATTCAAAAAGGTGGAGGAGAGATAATCGACACTTCATACATACGAATGGATGATGAAGGTAATTTTTATTATGATTGGGGCGTTACATCTGACAGAGCGATTAAGCTTCGTTATAAGAATTATTGCGATGCGATGGGGTTTAAAATACCGGAAGATGACATGGAAAATCTTGATACATGGGATCTTGACAAATGGATCAGCGCTGAGGATGCATATCTTTCGCTCAGGGCGGCTTGGTATATACCAGAGGAGCTTACATTTGAAGAGGCGAATAAAATAATATCCATAAGGCAGGAGGTCAACCTTAACAATTATCGCGCGTATCTTCCTGTAACTATAGCTTATAATGTGAGTTCGGAGGTCGTAGCCGAGATAGAATCCCTCAGCAACTCCTTACCTGGTCTTCAAATAGAGCAGAGTACAACAAGGGTATACCCTTATGGTGAGACTGGCGCAAATATAATAGGTTATCTGTCAAAGCAGGTCAGCGAAGATATGCTGGATATGGGGTATAATTATGATGACTATATCGGGGTTTCGGGCATAGAGGCTACTATGGAAGATTATCTTACGGGCGCCACAAAGGATAGACAGGGCTATAGGATAATAGAGATAAACAAGAGTGGGGCTGAGGTAAGTGAAATCGAATCCGTGCCCGCTAAAAATGGAAACGATGTGTTGCTTACCATAGATGTAAATCTTCAAAAAATTACGGAGCAGGCGTTAGAGCGCCTTATAGGTGAGATAGCAGCAAATGAAACAGCGTTGATAGAAACGGATGAAGATGGGAAATACGGAAAATACGATGGCAACATAGATATTGCGAGCACAGGGGCGATCGTTATTTTGGATGTTACAAACGGTCAAACCCTTGCAATGGCCTCCTATCCATCTTTTGATCCAAACTGGTTTATTGAGGGGCTTGACGAAGAACGCTTCGAGGCGCTTTTTGGTGAATCTACGATCAATACTACGCCTACCCTGAATAAGGCCATTTCTATGCGACTGGCTCCTGGTTCTATATTTAAAATGGTAACAGGATTTGCGGGGCTCATGGAGGGAGAGTTATTGCTAACAGAAACGATTAGCGATGGCGGTAAATATATACTTATAGATGAGGATGGAAATAAAATCGAAAGAAACGCCCCCAAATGCTGGACCGATAATCCGTCTTCGCATATAGACCAGGATATCGTTAAAGCGCTTACAAACTCCTGCAACTATTTCTTTTATGAAGTAGCAAACAGATTAGGTATAGAGCGCTTAAACGGTTGGGCAGAACAGTTTGGACTTGCAAGTCCCACAAATGTGCAGCTTACAAGTGAGATTACAGGCTATATAGGCGGACAGGATGTGCTCTTTGATAATACTTTGATTGAATTTGGCGATGAACCATCGCTTGGAAGTCAAAAGGCATCGCTTCCAAGTTATATCTACAGGGTGCTTAAGGAAAAGCTTCGCACATATCTTGATTTTTGCGGAAAGACCGCTTCTGACGAGGACATCACTGAGTGTGCCTTAAAGCTTATGGAGCTTCAGGATGGAAGCCTCGTAGGCAAAGGTGCAGCTGTAAGGCGCATATTATCCGAAACCATAGGTATACCAGAGGGCATATCCGTAGGACAGCCATGGGTAAGTGAAATAATGTCCTTCTTAAACGAAATACAGTGGAAGGCATCACAGACCATTCGTACCGGAATAGGGCAGGGCGTTAGCGTGGTGACTCCTATTGCCGTTGCACGTTATGTCGCTGCGATTGCGAATGGTGGCACAGTTTATGATGTAAATATTATCGATAGAATAATGGATTCGGATGGTATGGCTGTTGAAGTATTTGAACCGGTGATATTCAATCAAATAGACGCGCCAGAGGCATATTGGCAAGCCATAAGAGATGGACTCAAAGGCGTTGTTTCACCCGAAGACGGCGGTACTGCTGCTGCAAAATTCAGTAAAGAATTCCGCGAAAAAGGATATCTTGATATGATAAGCGGAAAAACGGGTTCTGCACAGGTAGGTACGCAACCACTGGATATTGAAAATACCGCATGGTTTGTTACATTCGCACCGCGTGATAATCCGGAAATAGCTGTTGTTGTGTGCATCCCAAATGGCTTCTCAGGAAGCTCCTGTGTACCGGCGATCGAGGAGATAATAACCTATTTTTTCGACAGGCAATCCGCTGCAGCGCCCGAGAACCTTGTTGGAAGCAATCAGCTATTGCCATAATATACATAAAATAAGCATAGTTTCATAAATAGAGAGAATATATCTCGAAAAATAGGGGTATTGCGTAAGAAATACCCTTTTATTTTACCCATAATTGTGCTAATATAAATATGTGGTAGGCAAAGTATAATGTCATTAACAGAGTGGTTATAGCATTTGCTTTGTCATATAATCATGCATACGCAAGAGTAAAACTCAGCGGCACAATATAAGGAGGTATTGGTTTAATGGCCAACGAAAACAAAGCTCGTGAAGAACTGTACAAAGAGCTTGATGTTATCATCGAGCAGTGGAAGGATGAACCAGGCGGACTGCTTCCTATAATGCAGAACGCACAGGAGATTATCGGATGCGTTGATGAAGAAGTACAGAATTATATTTCTGATAAGACTGGCATACCGGTTTCAACTATCTATGGTGTAGCTACATTCTATTCCCTGTTTACTCTTGAACCCAATGGTAAATATACTATCGGTATCTGCCTTGGCACTGCCTGCTATGTTAGAGGCTCCCAACTTGTATACGATGAGCTTTCAAAACAGCTTGGCGTAGAGGGTGGCCGCACAACAGGCGATGGACTGTTTACTCTCACTGCAACTCGTTGCATTGGCTGCTGCGGTCTTGCACCTGCAATGACGGTAAATGGCGATGTCTATGGCCGTGTTAAGCCTGAAGATGTTAAGGGCATAATTGAGAAGTATCGTAATATAGGCTAAGCTTATGATAATGCCTGAGCTTGCCATGCATGTTTTGGATATTGCGCAGAATTCAATAAGCGCTGGTGCAAAGCATGTAAAAATAGTAATTGATGCGGATCGTACTCGTAATATCTTGACCATTGCTGTTGTTGATGACGGTTGCGGAATGGATGATGAAATGGAAAAGCGCGTTTTAAGCCCTTTTACCACTTCGAGAACCACACGAAAAGTAGGCCTTGGAATACCATTTTTCAAGCTTGGCGCTGAATGCTGCGATGGAAATTTTGAGCTAAAGTCTGAAAAGGGAATTGGTACGAGCATAACGGCCACTTATTCTATATCGCATATTGACCGTCCACCGATTGGCGATATTGCGGAAACCATTGCTATGCTTGTCATATGTAATGAAAAGACTGATTTTGTGCTTAGTTACACTATCGATGGCAAGACATTTATATTTGATACCGAGCAGATAAAAATTGTGCTTGGTGATGGAATACCGCTTACCGACCCAGATGTTATGGGGTGGATACGCGATTATTTATGTCAAGGAATAGAAGAAATAAATGGAGGTATAGATTTATGAAGTCATTGCAGGAGCTTGAAGCGATCCGTAAGAGAACGCTTGAAAAGATCAATCTGCGCAAGGAGCATAATGGCACTCGTATTGTAGTAGGCATGGCTACCTGCGGTATAGCTGCTGGTGCTCGTCCCGTACTTTCAGCATTTGTCGATGAAGTGACCAAGCGTTCACTTAGCGATGTTGTTGTAGCACAGACCGGATGTATTGGCATTTGCAGGCTTGAACCTATTGTAGAGGTATATAAGCCTGATCAGGAAAAGGTGACCTATGTAAAAGTTTCTCCGGATATGGTAGCACGAATTGTAGCTGAGCATATCGTCAACGGCAAGGTCGTCGATGAATATACGATCGGCTATTACGAGACGCATCAGAATTAAGGAGGAAGAATATGAAGTTTTATCGTTCACAGGTTTTAGTATGTGCAGGTACCGGCTGTACATCATCCGGTTCTGCCGATATAATCAGGATATTTAAAGAGGAAATCGAGAAAGTTGGTCTTTCTGAAGAAGTAAATGTAATTCACACCGGTTGCTTCGGCCTTTGTGAAAATGGTCCTGTCGTTATTGTATATCCTGAAGGCGCATTCTATAGCCATATTAAATTGACTGATGTTCCACGTATTGTAACAGAGCATCTTCTTAAGGGAAGAATCGTTACAGATCTGGTATATTCCAGTGATAGTGCTCATAAATCAAAATCGATGGCTCTTGAGGATATTGAATTCTATAAAAAGCAGAAGAGAGTTGCCCTTAGAAATTGTGGCGCTATCGATCCCGAAAACATCGAGGAGTACATTGCTTTTGATGGCTACAAGGCACTTGCAAAATGTCTTACAGAGTACACCGGTGAAGAAGGTCGCGACAAGATCATAGATATCATGCTTCAATCCGGACTTCGTGGTCGTGGCGGAGCAGGCTTCCCGACCGGTCTGAAATGGAAGTTTGCAAAGGCTCCCGTAAGCGATATAAAGTACGTTTGCTGTAACGCTGACGAGGGCGACCCCGGTGCGTTCATGGACAGGTCGGTTCTTGAGGGTGATCCCCATGCTGTTCTTGAGGCGATGACAATCGCTGGTTACGTAATCGGAGCGCAGCAGGGTTACATTTATGTTCGTGCGGAGTATCCGATAGCTGTTCATCGTCTTAGAATAGCTATAAATCAGGCAAGGGAATATGGTCTGCTTGGCAACAATATACTGGGCACCGATTTTTCATTCGACATCGATCTCCGACTGGGTTCAGGCGCATTTGTCTGCGGCGAAGAGACTGCTCTTCTTGCTTCCATAGAGGGTAAGCGCGGTGAACCCAACCCCAGGCCTCCTTTCCCGGCAGTCAAGGGTCTCTTTGGGAAGCCCACTCTTCTTAATAATGTTGAAACTTACGCAAATGTATGTCAGATCATACTGAATGGACCCGAATGGTTTGCTTCCATGGGTACTGAAAAGAGCAAAGGTACAAAGGTATTTGCTCTTGGCGGAAAAATTCAGAACACCGGTCTTGTTGAGGTTCCGATGGGTACTACCCTTCGTGAGGTCATTTATGAGATAGGTGGCGGCATACCCAATGGTAAGAAGTTTAAAGCTGCTCAGACTGGCGGTCCTTCCGGTGGATGTATCCCGGCTCAGCACCTTGATGTTCCGATCGATTTTGATAACCTGTCTGCTATAGGCTCTATGATGGGTTCCGGTGGCCTTATCGTAATGGATGAGGACAACTGCATGGTAAACATTGCAAAATTCTTCCTTGAGTTTACTTGTGATGAATCCTGCGGTAAGTGCCCGCCCTGTAGGATTGGTACTCGTCGCATGCTTGAGATACTTGAAAAGATATGTGATGGCAAGGGTGAGCCTGGTGATATAGAGAAGCTAGAAGAACTTGCGATCAACATCAAGAATTCTGCTCTTTGCGGTCTTGGCCAAACTGCTCCTAATCCCGTGCTCAGTACACTGCGTTATTTCCGTGATGAGTATGAGGCGCATATCTATGAGCATCGTTGCCCGGCCGGTGTTTGCAGCAGCATGCTTCGTTACACCATAGATCCTGAAAAGTGTAAGGGCTGCAGTCTTTGCGCAAAGAACTGCCCGGCAGGTGCGATTAGCGGTGAGATCAAAAAACCCTTTGTTATTGATACAGAAAAGTGCGTAAAGTGTGGCGCTTGTATTGAAAAATGTAAATTTGGCGCAATTTCACGCAAATAATATCAAAAATATTGACGGAAGCCTCGATGCAAACGCATCGAGGCTTTTTATATCCTACAATTGCAAAAAGAAATCAAAAATGCTATTATGTTAAATAGTATTTTTAAAATAATGCAGGAATGATGAGGTTAATATGGCAGGTGAATATAGCGTAAAGGACATTAAAGTGCTGGAAGGGCTTGAAGCAGTAAGAGCGAGACCTGGTATGTACATAGGGAGCACTGCTCAGAGAGGTCTTCACCATATGCTTTGGGAGATAGTGGATAATGCAGTCGATGAGGCAATGGCAGGCTTTGCAGATACTATAAAGGTTACGCTAAATAGGGATAATTCAATTACTGTTGATGACAACGGCAGAGGTATACCAGTTGGAATACATGAAAAGCTCGGAATCTCGGGCGTTGAGGTGGTTTATACAAAGTTGCACGCCGGGGGTAAATTTGATGATGGTAGCTATGCCTATTCCGGCGGTCTGCATGGGGTGGGCGCTTCGGTAGTAAATGCGCTTTCAAGGTTTGTCATAGTTGAAGTATTTACAAATGGACGCGAATATAGGCAGGAATTTCATAGCTATGAAAATAGCGAAGGGAAGATGGTTTCGGGTGAACCAAAAACTCCTCTTTTGGAGATAGGGCGTACAAGAAAGCGCGGAACAAAGGTTACTTTTCTGCCGGATGATCGTGTTTTTGAAAGCATAGTCGTAAGTTTTGATATCGTATCAAAAAGACTTCGCGAGCTTTCATATCTTAACCGTGGTACAAAATTTATAGTTGAGGATAACAGATCAAGAGGTGAGACAAAGTCAAAGGAGTTTCTTTATAACGGTGGTATCTGTGACTTTGTAAAGGAGCTGAACATAGGAAAAACGCCGCTGTACCCTGAACCCATATATATTTCAGGCTCAAGCGGCGGTATAATAGTGGAAGCCTCCATGCAGCACTGTGATGATTACTCGGAGTGTATCCTATCCTACGTTAACAATATTCCAACTACCGAGGGCGGTACACATGAAACAGGTTTTAAAACAGCTATCACAAAGGTGCTAAACGATTACTGCCGAAGAGTAGGGGTACTTAAGGCTAAGGATAATTCGCTATCTGGTGATGATTTTCGTGAAGGCTTGACAGCTGTGCTATCTATACGTATGAAAAATGTACAGTTCGAGGGACAAACTAAAACCAGACTTGGAAATACTGAAGCAAAGATGGCCGTTGAGATTGTTACGCAGGAGCTTTTAAGCGCGTATATAGAAGACTTGAAAAATGCTGATGTAGCAAATTGTATAGCTGATAAAGCGATAAAAGCTGCTAAAGCAAAGGAAGCGGCAAGAAAAGCAAAAAACCTTGCCCGTGAAAAGTCAAAGCTTGAGAATGCACCACTTGTCGGCAAGCTTTCAAGCTGCACCGGGCGAAATGCGGAGGAAAATGAGCTGTTTATCGTGGAAGGCGACTCTGCCGGCGGCAGCGCGAAGCAGGGACGCGACAGGCGCTTTCAGGCCATACTTCCACTAAGGGGTAAACCTTTAAATGTGGAGAAAAAACAGATTGCTCATGTCATGCAAAACGAGGAATTTCGCTCAATTATAACCGCTGTGGGTACGGGCATAGGCTCAGACTTTACCATAGGCACGCTTAAATACAATAAGGTGATAATACTCTCCGACGCTGATCAAGACGGTGCGCATATAAGGGCTATTTTGCTTACATTCTTTTACAGATACATGCGCCAGCTTATAATCGATGGTCATGTGTATATAGGCATGCCGCCGCTTTATAAGGTGCAAAAAGGAAGCGAAATAAGGTATGCATATAGCGATGCTGAGCTTAGCTCAATTACAAAAGGCATGAAAGGATATACGCTTCAAAGGTATAAGGGTCTAGGTGAAATGAATCCTTCACAGCTTTGGGAGACTACGATGAATCCTGAAAACAGGACGCTGATCAGAGTAACACTGGACGACATCGCTGATGCTGAGCGCATGATCACAGTGCTGATGGGTGATAAAGTCCCACCGAGACGCGAGTATATTTCAGAACATGCGGATTTTAATCGTGAAGACAGTTTTTCAGGCAGAACCGACATAAATGGAGGCATAGATGGCTAAAAAGAAGTCAGAAGGAAATGTGTATATTACACATGAAGAAAAGGTGCTTTCAAAAAGCATGGATGATGTAATACATGACTCTATGATACCCTATGCAGAGCACGTTATACTGGAGCGAGCTCTTCCCAGGGTGGAGGATGGCTTAAAACCGGTGCAGCGAAGGATCCTTTATACAATGATGGAGCTTTCGGTTACCCCGGATAAACCGCATAGAAAAAGCGCACGTATTGTAGGTGATTGTCTCGGTAAATATCATCCGCATGGTGATTCATCGGTCTATGACGCAATGGTGCGTATGGCTCAGCCATTTAATATGTCTGCAACACTTGTGGATGGTCATGGTAATTTTGGAAGCATAGATGGGGACAGTGCTGCGGCTATGCGTTATACCGAGGCTAGAATGACGGAGCTTGCGATGGAAATGCTTCGTGATATAGATAAGGATACTATAAAATTTAATTTGAATTTTGATGATACCCTAAAGGAGCCTGAAGTGCTGCCTGCAAGATTTCCAAACCTTTTAGTCAATGGTGCGTCTGGAATTGCAGTTGCCATTGCTACAAACATACCGCCGCATAATATTACGGAGACTATCAGCGCAGTAGTAGCTCAAATAGATGATCCGGATATAACAACGGATAAGCTTATGGAGTATATACCATGCCCGGATTTTCCAACGGGTGGTTTTATAATTAAGACTTCCGATATAAAAAATGCATATGAAACCGGTAGAGGCAAGCTTGCCGTTCGCGCTAAAACGCACATAGAAACTCAAAAAAACGGCAAGAGTCTCATAGTCATAACCGAATTGCCATATCAAGTGAACAAAGCGAGGCTGCTTGAGGATATTTTAAAATTGAGTCAAACTAAAAAGGATCAGCTAAGCGGCATTTCCGATATAAGGGACGAATCCGATAGGATGGGAATGCGTGCTGTGATTGAAGTGAAAAAAGATTCAGATCCTAATGTTATTTTGAGTTATCTGTTAAAGTATTCGGATATGCAAACTTCATTTGGTGTAAATATGATGGCTATAGCGGGAGGAAAGCCGAAGCTTTTGGGCTTAAAGGAAGCTCTAGCGTACTATATCGAACACCAGCGGGATGTGACGCTTAAGCGTACAAAATATGAGCTTTTAAATGCTAAGAAGCGCGAGCATATACTCGAAGGCCTTATGGTTGCTCTACTCAATATAGATGAGGTAATTGCATTAATAAGAGCATCAAAGACTCCAAAGGCTGCCAAAGCAGGACTTATGGAGCGGTTTTCGCTGTCTGAGACACAGGCGCAGGCGATACTCGATCTTAGGCTTCAGCGCTTGACAAATCTTGAGGCGCTGGCTATCGAGCGAGAGTATAATGAGCTTAAAAAGCAGATAAAAAAGCTTCAGGCGATAATTGATTCGCCTAAAAAGCTGATGGAATTGATAAAAACGGAGCTTAATGATGTTAAGGAACGTTTCTTCTGTGAGAGAAGAACTAAACTTATTGATGATATACCTATCTCTCTTCCTACAGATAAAGAGGTTAGTTCCGAGAAATGCCTAATAGCGCTGCTTCGTGGAAATAAGCTGAGAAGATTACCAGAGAAGGGATCATCGCTTGAACAGATTATGACCGAGCACCCGATTGCAGTCATAAAAACTACGACCGATAGGCGTATAAGACTCTTTACAAGCCTTGGAACATGTATTTCGCTTAATGTGACCGATATCCCGGAAGGAAAGCTCACGGCAAGGCCTACATTGCTTAACTCTATTGTAAGCATATCGGATGGTGAGCAGGTTATTGCTGCTATGGATGATCTGGCAACCGATGACATTTGTTTGTGTACGGCTCATGGCAACATCAAATGCACCGAGGCTTCCGAATTTAATTCCAGGCAGAAGCGTATTATAGCGATAACGCTTAAGGATGACGATAGGCTCATATCGGCACAGAGGGTGCATTCGGATAGCATTATAATGATTACCGCTAAAGGAATGAGCATAAGATTCCCGATAGACACTGTTCCAAAGCAAGGCAGGAGCAGCGTAGGCGTGCGAGGCATTAAGCTTGATGTTGGCGATAAAGTGGTATTTGCGTCTCAAATGGATGACGAGGGCGAAATATTGCTTATGAGTGAATTTGGATATATGAAGCGTTGCTTTGCCTTTGATTATGAGGTGCAGAACAGATACGGTAAAGGAGTAAAGACGTTTGATTTTAAAAAGAATGGAGCGAACGGAACGGAGATAGTTTTTGTTTGCCATGTAAAAGCTCCTCTTGATATAAATGTGGTTCAAAACAGCGGCAATATGACGGTGATTAATTCCGAGATGATACCCATAGAGGCAAAGTCTAGTAAAGCTACGCCTATAATTACAGCAGTACTTGGTGATGTTATCGTAGATGCCTATGCACCGAATGGTAATGAGCTGATTTATTAGGGGCTTTGTACGGTCCTTTGCGGTGTATCGTATAAATGGGTATATGTTACCTTGCATCTGAATAGATTTAATCAAAATCTACAAGGATGGGGTAACAAATGCAATACAGGTACAATGATAACATTGCAGCTATGACAGGAAAGGTCATAGAGCTGCCTACGTTTAGCCACAAACTATATGACGATGAGTTTTTTAAGCTTAAGATCGCTGTAAGAAGGCTTAGCGGAGCTATGGATGAAATACCGGTCATGATAGCGGCTGGGAATATTCCGTCAGGTGGTGTTTCGCTTGATGATATCATATCGGTTAGTGGACAGCTTCGCTCATATAATAAGCCGGTCGAAGGTGTAAATCGTCTGATAATTACCGTGTTTGCACGAAGTATGCTCGTTTGTGGTGAAGATGCCGACTGTGAAAATGAGGTTTCACTTGTTGGTCATATCTGTAAACCGGTTATTTATAGAAAAACTCCGCTTATGCGTGAAATTTGTGATATACTGTTAGCAGTAAATCGTGCGTATGGAAAATCGGATTACCTGCCATGCATTGCGTGGGGTAAAAATGCTAGATTTGCTCAGGAGCTTAGCGTTGGAGATACTGTTGAGATATACGGAAGACTTCAAAGCCGCAATTATGTAAAGCTTACGGAGGATGGAAGTATGGAACGTACCGCGTATGAAGTGTCCACTACTACTATAACACAGCTATAAAAATGTATTACAAAGGAGAAAAAGATACATGAAAATATGCAGGTTTGAATTTGAAGGGATCGCACGCTATGGTGTCATGGATGATGAGGCTGTAAAGTCGCTGGTAGATGAGCCTTATGATGAGCTTATATTCGATGGTATGACGTACCCGATATCCGATGTGCGTCTGCTTGCTCCGTGTGAGCCCTCAAAGATAGTTGCCATAGGCAAGAACTACGCTGCTCATGCTGCTGAAATGAAAGAGGGTCAGCCCGATGAGCCTTTGGTATTTTTAAAGCCCAACACCTGCGTTGTGGCTGATGGTGATGATGTGGTCTATCCGCGTATATCAAAGCGCCTTGATTATGAGGGTGAGCTGGGAGTTGTTATCGGCAAGAGGGCAAAGCATGTTAAGCCCGGTGAGGCGCATAAGTATATCTTTGGCTACACCTGCCTAAACGATGTAACCGCCCGTGATATTCAAAAGTCAGAGCCTCAGTGGACACGAGGAAAGGGATTTGACACACTGTGTCCGATAGGACCTCATATTGAAACTGAGATAGATCCTTCAAGGCTTGCTATAGTCACGAGAATTAATGGTGAAATAAGACAAAGCTCCACAACGGATATGATGACACATAATATTGATAAGCTTATATGCTATATTACAGAATGCATGACGCTGCTCCCGGGTGACATTATAGCAACAGGCACTCCAGAAGGCATAGGAAGCATGCAGGTGGGCGATATAGTTGAGGTCGAGATAGAGGGTATTGGCGTTCTTAAAAATACCATCGTGAAGGACGACTGATGGACGGTATTACTATTGCTGCTTCGGTCTGCGATATAAAGCGGCTGATTGGATGCAAAATAGAGAAGGTTTCACAGCCCGAAAGTGATCTTATAATACTGAGAATAAAGGGCATAGGTATTTCATCAAAGCTGCTTATTTCCGCATCGGCTCAAAATGGCAGGATACAGCTTACAAATACGAAATATGAAAACCCGATGGAGCCTCCTATGTTCTGCATGCTTATGCGAAAGCGCATAACAGGCGGATATATACTATCTGTGGATCAGTATTCATTAGATAGAACGGTTACAATAGGTATTTCGGCGTATAATGAGCTTGGTGATAGTGTGACATACCGTCTTATATGCGAGATGATGGGAAGGCATTCCAATATCATACTTGTAAATGAAAACGGCATTATAGTTGATGCGATAAAGCGTATCGATATCAGCGCATCGGCCGTACACCCGATATTTCCCGGTTTATCGTACGAATTTGTGCCGTTGCCGTCAAAACTTGACCCCAGAGACATGGATTCGGATCAAATAGCTGACGTTTTAAAGTGCTTGCCCAGAATGGATAGAGCTATATCGGACAATATTTTAGGACATGCACCCGATACTGCAAGGCTTATATTGCGCTGTGCGGGAGCAGATGATCTGCAAAGCGCTTCCTATAGCGATGAAGAACTTGATCGGATTGCCAAGTCCATACAAAACCTATACGCAAGAATCAGGAGCTCAGATTTTTCTCCTTGTCTCCTATTGGGTGAAGATGAACGAGTAATTGGAGTAGCGCCGTTTACGCCGCAGGCTAAAAACACGATACCTATGGCTACTATTGGAGAGGCTATAGACGCGTTTTATGCCGAGAAGGATATATATGAACATATAAGGCGAACCAGCTCGGCAATGAGAAAAAGTATCAATACTTCTATTGAGCGATGCGAAAGAAAAATAGCACGCATCAATATGGATATGCCTTCAGAGGAAAAGCTTGAGCAGATGCAGCTTTTTGGGGAATTGCTCACGGTCTATGCGCATGCTCTTGAAAGCGGAGTAAACAACGTTTTTGTAGATAATTACTATACGGATCCTGTATCAAAGCTTGAGATTCCGATCGATGCTGACTTAAGTATCACAAAAAATGCTCAGCTATACTATAAGCGCTATAAAAAAGGTAAAACTGCTCTTAATATGGGTAAAAAACAGATACATGAGGCAAAGCTCGAAATAGATTATTTAAGTGAGATGATGTATCTTATTGAGAATGCGAAAAACAATGCAGACCTTGATGTACTATATGGTGAACTGGCAGAGCTTGGCTATGTTAAGCGGCCTCGTCAACAGAAAAAGAAACGCTCTACTCCAAAAACAAAGCCTATGCGTTATATTTCGAGCGATGGCATAGAGATACTTGTGGGAAAAAGCAGTGAACAAAATGAGGAGCTGACCTTTAAGGTCGCTCATGGAGGTGAACTATGGCTTCATGTAAAGGATATGCCCGGTGCTCATGTGATAGTACGTGCTACCTATGATCTGCCCGAGCGAACGCTTTTTGAGGCAGGAAATATTGCCGCATACAACTCAAAGGGCAAGAGCGGCGCACTTATTCCTGTGGACTATACGCTTAGGAAAAATGTAAAAAAGATACCAGGCGGAAGGTCAGGTATGGTAACATACACTGATCAGCACACCATGTATATAACGCCGGATGAAGAGCTTGTGAAAAGATTAAGTGTTGAGTAAAAAATGTGTATTAATAGACCTCCCTGTGAATACATTTTTGTATAAGCAATCGGAGGTTTTTTTTCATGAAAAGATGGTTGATCATACTTACGGCATCTATGTTGATTTTATCTTTATTTGCCTGTGCTACAGAGCAGGCTCCGGATCCTTTAGACGATTTTAACAATGTACCTACTGATCAAACGTCAGCGGATACCGGTCTTAGAAGAACTGTTATATACCTTGGCTGCGATGAAGGCTATATAGTGCCCGTTATGCGCATGATACCTTGGGAGGAAGGTATAGGAAAGGCTGCACTATCGTATTTAATTGATAGCGGATATAATTCGACAGCTCTTGCGTCACAGGGACTCATAGCTCCTATACCTGAGGGTGCGCAGATAAGCCTTCGAATAGCGGAAACTGGCAGTGCGACTGTAGATATAAGCGGTATTGGTGATTTTGAATCGGCGGAAGAGGAAATGATGATGGTTACTGCCGTTGTAAATACGCTTCTTGAGTTCCCAACAATAAATAATGTATCCATGTATGTTAACGGCAAAACTGATGATCTTAAAAATGGCACCGTTTTGCCACAAAACAGCATGTATATACCGCTAAACGTTATGCTTAATGAGGCTGAGACCATATCTGGTGATGGTTATTCGGCACACGAGGTTTATTTTACAAATGGAGGCGGAAGTATAAATATCCCGATAACGATATATGGGAAACAAGGAATGGGCTTTAGAGATGCGGTCGATATAATGGTCAATGGGGTCGATCTACCGGGGATAAGGTGCTGTTTCCCTGAAGGAACAAGGTTGATCGATGCGAGGATTGAGGGCAGTAGTGCGATTGTTAACCTAAGCAGCGAATTTTTAGAGATGGCGCATTATGATGGACTGGCACTTGCAGCATATGAAACTCTATTTTTAACTGCGTCAAGCTTTGAGGCAATATCAGAGCTTATATTGATGGTAGACGGCGTGACCTATTTTTCGGATGATACTGTCTTGCCCATGCCTGTATTTGCTAATGAATTTGGCTATTGAAAGATGCTCAAAACATGATATAATTAAAATGATATTAATTATGTACGGAAGGTTATTCGTGTGAAGCTTATAATAGCATCTAATAACAAGAATAAGGTCAGAGAGATAAAAGAAATTCTCTCTGATCATTTTGATGAAATAATTTCTCTTAAGGAAGCAGGCCTTGATATCGATGTAATTGAGGATGGTGCTACGTTTGAAGAAAACGCTCAAAAAAAGGCCAGAGAAGTTTTTGCTGCTGCTCCATTTGCAGACGCAGTACTTTCGGATGACAGCGGTCTTATCGTGGATGCTTTAAATGGAGCACCGGGCGTATATAGCGCACGATTTGCCGGCCTTGAGCATGATGACGAGGCTAATAATAGGAAGCTTTTAGCTGTTATGAAAGATGTTCAAATGGATAATCGCACCTGTAGGTTTGCGTGTGCTATCACGGTAGTCAGAAAAAATGCTCCTGAACTCAATTATACGGGCTATGTTGAGGGACGACTGCTTTTTGAAAAACAGGGAGAAAATGGCTTTGGCTATGATCCGCTCTTTTTATACGAGCCTTTGAATATGAGCTTTGCTGAGATACCATCTGATGTAAAAAATAAAGTAAGCCATCGCTACAGTGCTCTTAATGGTATACTTGAACTTTTGAATAGGGAAGGTTTGAAATAAAAATTAAGATGTGATTGACTTGGGTAAAAAAAGGTGGTAGAATCAAACTACTATATGTAGTGGAGGAAAAGAATGAAAAATATCACGGATAGCGAGCGTATTATTATGGACATCCTATGGGACGAGTCGCCGCTTAGCGCCGCTGAGGTGATAAGGCGCGCGAAACTTATTGAGCCTTGGGCCGATAATACTATCAGAACATTTCTTTCAAGACTGCACGATAAGGGCTTGGTAAAGATCGCGAAAGGTGAATCTGTAAATCTCTATTCGGCAGCAGTATCCTTTGAGAAGACAAGAATCGAGGTTGTAAGAACGGCAATCAATAAGATGTTTGACGGTTCTGTGAAGAATATGATGGTCAGCTTTATAGACAGTCATGAGCTGAGCCAAGAAGATATTGACGACTTAAAGTCGCTTCTTGAGGGTATTGGAAAATAAGATTTTTGGAGGCTCCCATGATGAATTTAATCGGTGGGGTGTTATTTGTTTCCATTATCAGCACCATGTTTATCGGCATGGTGCTGTTGCTACGCAAACTTCTGAAGAAAACTTATATATACTGGCGCATGATACTTTGGACTATTATTATCGTGCGGCTTTTGCTTCCGATCACATTTTCATGGCAGTTTAGCGTCTTTAATCTAATTGGTGAAGACAGTCAAATAATAATAAGTATTGATGATATAAAAAATAAAGCGCATTTAAGTATACAGGGTGAGCTGTATTATAACGATGAAACGGAAAAAGATATAGATTCAGAGTCATTTCTGCATGAAGATGCACAAGTTGGAGTAATTGTACTTACCCTTAATACGGTGCTCTTTATAATATGGGTCGGAGGTGTAATTGTAAGCGCTGTAGTATATTATGTCGGTTACAAAAGACATCGGCGCAATCTAAATATTGCTCTCTGTGATAACAATAGAATACTTACAATATTATCTGAGGAATGTAAAAAATTAAAAATACGTTGCGAAGCATATTGGAATTTTAACGATGATCTTATTTTGTTAAGCGGAGTATTAAAACCAAGGATTCTGATATCATCAGCGCTTTTGGGCTGCACTGATGATCAAATAAGATTCGCCATACGCCATGAGCTTGCGCACTACATGCATCATGATCTATTTTTGCTTCATATATACTCGCTAGTGCGAATCTTACATTGGTTCAATCCTATGATATGGATGATGGAGGGCATTCTCCGCGAGGATATGGAGATATCGGCTGATGCTGCGGCTATAATTCGCTCTCCAATATATGATCGTAAGGCATACGGCAATACACTTATTGTGATGTCATCCATGTTTGCTCAAAAAGAAATGCATTATGCCGCACAACTTCTCAATAGAAAGTCTCTGAAATCCAGAGTAAGCTCGATCGTAAATTTTAAACGTAAGAGCATACCTAAAAATTTATTTATATCCATACTTTCATTCTTGCTGGTATTTGCATGTACCACATTACCGGTCACCGTTTCAGGTACGCATACTGACCCTATCGAGTTTGCTGAAAGTTTGGTCGATAATCTTGATGAATACGATATGTTGCATAAGCATGTGGTTGGCGCCATGCTTTATAATGGTATAGTAGAATTAGATCCTTATGAGCTTTTGGATCATAGTCGATATAGCGTGGTTTATGATGACAAACCAGGCGGAATTTCGTACTGTCTTAGACCTGATGACAGGGAAACAGGTGTTTTAAATGAAAGCGGCCTGTTTTGGTGCAGGCTTAGATTCAATGCTTGTACGCCAAATGAACTTTTGCAGGAGAGAATGACAAATGGCGATGATGTATTAACCAACCCAATAAAAATAACAAATGAAGTAATAGATATTAGCAGCATTAAGGGCGACATAAACCGCATGTACATGCGCTATGTAATTTATGAGGATGCCATGCATCATACATCAAATGATGGAGAAATATATAGGGCGGATCTTATAGCGTGTGAATATCTTATGACTACAAAGAGCTGTGATACAATTTCTATTGCCTTTGTAAAAGCTATTGTAGATACGACCGATTTTTATGAGGGTGCCCCTTGGCGTGACCTTGCATTTGCAGACGATGAGCAGAATAGAATAACATATGTATTCAGTGAAAAACAAATGCTAGAGCTATTGCTTACAATAGATTTTTCTGTGTTTGACTTTAAAATGCATTCCGGTTCTTTAGGCGGTGGAGGCCTTTGTAAACTAATTGTGTTTTCTTTAGACTAACTGTGTTATGTAATGTTAAATAACCTTTTTAACTGTATCATAAACAAATCGTTGTTCTTGTATAAGGCTGTTTTTTGTGATATAATGAATAAAAATTGGAGTAATAATTTTGATAGTTCTTGGAATAGACCCGGGCTATGCCATACTGGGCTACGGTGTGATCGATGCTGAACTTAATAATACGCGTGTAATCGATTATGGTATCATTGAGACGACGCCTTCAATGTTGTTTCCTGAAAGACTTGAAAGATTGTATCTTGGTATGCAGCAGTTGATCTCAACATATCGACCGAATGAAATAGCCTTTGAAGAGCTGTTTTTTAGCAAAAACGCTAAGACAGCTATAAAGACCAGTGCGGGAAGAGGCGTTGCGCTTTTAGCGGCGCAGCAGGCGAAGGTGAGGCTTTTTGAGTACACGCCCATGCAAATAAAGCTTGCCGTAACGGGCGATGGGCATTGTGATAAGCAACAGGTTCAGGAGATGGTAAAGCTTCTTCTTGGCTTAAAGCACATTCCAAAGCCCGATGATGCGGCGGATGCCTTAGCAGTTGCACTTTGTCATGGAAATACTACTGGTCCAGCATCCGAAAGCTTCTTGATAAAATAAATAATTTTTAAAGGGTGAATTATGTTTTCATTTATTTGTGGAAGGGTAGATAGTATAGAAACTGATCGCGCCATAATCGAAGCAAACGGTTTGGGCTTTGTGCTTATATGCAGCGATAATACGCTAAAGCGGATAAATATAGGCGAAGTATGCAGGCTTTATACGCATTTTCAGATATCTCAGGAGGCGATGGCTTTGTATGGCTTTTATAGTGTTGAAGAGCGTGAGATGTTCAGAAAGATCATATCGGTGTCCAAGATAGGACCAAAAACAGCATTATGTGCGCTTAGTACGCTGTCGCCTGCTGATATAGCGCTTGCCGTTTTGATGGATAATCCCGGCGTATTTGATAAAGTATCAGGAATCGGTAAAAAAACAGCTGCCAGACTTATTCTTGAACTAAAGGGAACTATAACCTCATCTACAGCGAGTGATACTCTAGAACCCATGCACATAACCTCAGATGCAAATAATGTTATGCGAACGGAGGCAGTTGCGGCGCTTATTTCGCTTGGATATGACGGCGTGTCAGCGGGCAGAGCGGTTGCAGCTATTGGTGAGTGCGATACCGTTGAAGAGCTCATCATGCTTGCGCTTAAAGCTATGCCAACTCGCGGATAGGTAGGTGAATGATGATAGATGAAAGATTGATCACATCTTCAAAGCTAATTGAGGATGAACTTACGGAGCTAAAGCTTCGCCCTCGGATGTTATGTGAATACATAGGTCAGAGCAGGGTAAAAGAGCATATGAAGATATACATAGAAGCGGCACGAAAAAGAGGAGAGCCTCTTGATCATACGCTATTTTACGGACCTCCCGGTCTTGGCAAGACTACACTTGCGGGCATAATCGCAAATGAGATGAACGGCAATCTAAGAATAACCGCCGGGCCGTCACTGGGTCATGCGGGTGATCTTGCGGCAATACTTACAAAGCTTGCTCCAAGCGATGTATTGTTTATTGACGAAATACACAGGCTAAACCCAAAGGTTGAGGAGATACTCTATCCCGCAATGGAGGACTTTAAACTTGATATAATAATCGGCAAAGGTCCTGCTGCAAAATCCATAAGGATAGAGCTGCCGCAGTTTACTCTTGTCGGAGCAACAACAAGAATGGGGCTTTTAACTTCACCGCTTCGAGATAGATTCGGCATAAAAGAGCAGCTTGAGCCTTATCCCCCCGAGGAGCTTGTGGAGATAATAACAAGAAACGCTCAGATATTTAATGTTGAGATAGACGATGATGGTGCATTTGAGATAGCAAGGCGCTCAAGAGGCACGCCGCGCATCGCAAACAGGCTTCTTAGGCGTATAAGGGATTATGTGGATATAAAGGGTGATGGCATTATAACCCTTGAAGCTGCTAAAAATGGTCTTTCTATGCTTGAGATAGATGAACTGGGTCTTGATATTACGGATAGGCGTATTTTAACTACCATGATAGAAAAATTTGGAGGAAGGCCAGTCGGTGTGGATACCATTGCTGCTGCTGCAGGAGAAGATGCTACGACGGTAGAGGATGTATATGAACCATATCTTATGCAGCTTGGTTTTATTGCGAGAACTCCACGTGGACGTATCGTCCTTCCGAATGGGTATTCACATATGGGATATACACCACCTGTGTATGATCAATAATTGAAACGGAGGTATGTACGGTGCTGGGTAAAAAAGGCAAGGCTATGAGCGAGCTTATCGACAAGCAAGCTGCGGAGATAGAAAGTCTGAAAGAAGAGCTGGTGCGAGTTCAATCAGAGCTGGTACTTTATAAGCAAAAGGAAAATGCCATAATAAACGCATTGACCGAAGCACAGGCATCGGCTATGCGCATTGAGCAGGAGGCAAAAACTGCTGCTTTGGAAGCGGAAAGCAGCGCACAAAAGCAAGCGGATGCAATAATTGCAGAAGCCGAAGCAAAGGTAAGTGTGCTTTTGAGTGAAGCGGAGCTTGAGCGTGAACTGGCGAGCGAGGAAGCAGATAAGCTTCTTGCTGAGGCAAAAGCAATATCACAGGAGCTTCTTAGCGATTCAAGGAATAAGGCGGATGAACTTATACGCAGTGCAAATGCAAAGGCATCAGAGACACTTGAGGGAGCAAACATAGCGCTTGAAGATTATAAGCGAAACATAAAGGCTTTGAATGTACTGCTTGAAAATGCCGCGCTTGATGCGCTTGAGGCATCTGAAAAGTTTGCCGCATACGTATCGGAGATAAAGGCTGACAGTGACAGTGACTATGCAGAGGAGACATTGCCAAAGCTTATAAAAAATGATGCTGTTACGCCGGAGGAATATTCATCACCGGCACAGCTCATGCAGAGCATATATGCCTTGCAGGGAAGAGACATTCCAAGTACGGAGGATGTATACGATGAGCCTGCCCAGACTAATAAAGTAAAGCTCGATAGCAATGTAGAAGATGACATAGAAAAAACTTCTGTAATACATATGACGGACTGTACCGATGAGGAGTTAAGCGCACTTATTGATGATGTACTTGGGGATTGACAGGTTATAAAAATATGTTATGATATTATTGCGTTGAAGGGGTAATAGCTTATTTTAAACCGATAGAGCGAGTGGTGTATGGTGCAAGATCACATCGGAGAGTGAGCGTCCCACCCCCGGAGCATTTGGATGAAAATCCAACGCAGGTGAGCGTTATAGCCGTTTGAGTACAAAATAAGGTGGTACCGCAAGCATATTTGCCTGCCCTTATATAGGGCGGGCTTTATTTATAATTATAATTAGGAGGAAACATGGCTAAAAAGAAGAACGAAGAGTTTGTAACACATATTGCATCCCGTGCTGAGGACTTTCCTCAGTGGTATACGGACGTAATACTTAAGACGGATATGATCGACTATTCCGTTGTAAAGGGCTGTATGGTGATAAAACCCTATGGCTATCGCGTATGGGAGCTTATTCAGTCAGAGATGGATGCTCGTTTTAAGGCGACTGGCCATGAGAATGCATATTTTCCGCTTTTCATACCCGAAAGCCTGCTTAAAAAAGAGGCTGAGCATGTCGAGGGCTTTGCGCCTGAAGTTGCTTGGGTAACACATGGTGGCGATGAAGAGCTTAGCGAGCGCCTTTGCGTGCGTCCGACCAGCGAAACTATAATTTGTTCCATGTATAGTAAGTGGATACAGTCCTATAGGGATCTTCCTGTATTGATAAATCAGTGGGCAAACGTGGTACGCTGGGAAAAGAGCACAAGACCTTTCCTTCGTACAAGCGAGTTCTTATGGCAGGAGGGTCATACCGCACATGCAACGAGCGAGGAGGCACGGGAGGAGACTGAGCGTATGCTTGAGGTATACCGTGAATTTGCCTATAATGTGCTTGCGATTCCTGTTATCGTAGGTCAAAAGAGCGATAAGGAAAAATTTGCAGGAGCTGTGGCCACCTATACCATGGAAGCCATGATGCAGGATGGTAAGGCACTTCAGATGGGCACATCGCATTACCTTGGCGATCACTTCGCGAAAGCATATGACATACAGTATCTTAGCCGCGAGGGTAAGCTTGAGCCTTGCTTTACTACATCATGGGGCACATCGACACGTATGATAGGCGGTGTGATAATGGTACACGGCGATGATCGCGGCCTGATACTTCCGCCGAAAATCGCGCCGATACAGGCCATTATTATCCCGATAGCTCAGCACAAGCCCGGTGTTATTGAAAAGGCGGATGAGCTTTTTGCGAGCTTAAAGGCAGCAGGTCTAAGGGTTCGTGTGGATGATAGCGATCAATCTGCCGGTTGGAAATTCAATCAGTATGAGATGAAGGGCGTACCGGTGCGTATTGAAATAGGTCCCAAGGATATTGAGAATAATCAGGTAGTGCTTGTAAGACGTGATACGCATGAAAAGTTAGTCGTATCCATGGACGGCCTTGATGTAACAATAAGAACGCTCCTTGATGATATACATAGCAGTATGCTCAATAAGGCGCTTAGCTATAGAGAAGAAAATACTTTAGACGCACATGACTTTGATGCGCTTCAAGAGGGAGTAAAGCATGGTTTTGTTCGTGCTATGTGGTGCGGTGAGCGCGAGTGCGAAGATGCCATTAAGACAAAGAGCGGTGCGACCACAAGATGCATGCCGTTTGATGCGGAGCCAATATCGAATGTATGCGTACATTGCGGAAAGCCCGCAAAGAAGCTCACATACTTTGCAAAGGCTTATTAAAAGGATTGGTATCGCGGCGAAACATAGCTGTTGACATGTTGAAGGTCTTTCTAAGTGACATTTCTTTGAAAATGCTATTATAAAACAGCGTTTAGCTTAAGATGCTTTAGCAGATAGATGTAAAGAAAAACGAGCAGATGAATATTGTCAGCTCGTTTTTTGCTATTTAGAGCATCTGCTGATCGTTTATAATGAGCCGGAACTTGAGGGAAAGCGCTTCTGCCGCCTTGCGGCACATTATCATGCGTCCTAAGAATATCTCAAAATAATCCATCACAGAGCAGTATTGGGTGTCTATCGATAGGGCTAATGTGATGGCTGTCCTGTCATCACTTATTTTTGTATCCGAGCGCACAACGGAATAGTTTACACGGTCATGTATATCAAATGTAGATATGTCCGAATTGCGTACTCTGCTCCTTCTGACATCGGTCTTATCTGCAAGTATGAGCGCGGCAGCAATGGGGTTGACCGGCACACCTGTGCCCTCGTCATGGTTGCCTATAGCTGTAACGATGGTCGCAAGCTCGTCCGGCTCCATATCCATCTTATCCAGTATCCTAAAGGCCATGACAGCACCGCTCTGGGAGTGCTCTATTCTGTTTACAAGATTACCTATGTCATGAAGATAACCGGATATCTTTGAAAGCTCGATATCTCGTTCGGAATAGCCCAGCGTTTTAAGTATATAAGCGGCTCTTTCGGCAACAAGGCAGACGTGAGCGAAGCTATGCTCCGTAAAGCCCAGAGCCTTAAGGGATTCATCGGCCTTTATTATGTATGTAGATACTGCCCTATTGTTTCTTAAATTTTCATAAGTTATCAAAGTGTGTTACCTCCTATAAGTTAGATCAGGGATTTGTATTATCAGGCACAATATCCACCGTCACTAATTCGGGTGGATTGAATATTCTCGGTATCAAACTACGTTTGAGACCGCGGCTTACGATCAAAGTACCGTTTGAAAGCTTATATAGACCGCCAGCGTATTTTGGGAAAAATCCTTGATTTGGTGCGAAAAGCCCATTTATAAGTCTTGGAATGCGAACCTGCCCTCCGTGGGCATGGCCTGATAGTATCAAATCAAATGGATAGCTTTTATAGGCATTTACCCTTTCGGGACGGTGCGATAAGAGCAAGCTGAAATGATCCTTATTTTTTTGTGAATAGCATGACTCAAGCTGATGTTGCCATTCATCATTACCTACGCTGGGATCGTCAATACCGCATATATCTATTACATTTTCTCCTATCATAAGGCTTAGACAATCTCCGCTTAAGACCTCTACTCCAAGGTGTTCAAGGCTTTCTTTAACACCCGCAATATTATCTATATCGTACTCATGATTGCCGGTGACATAGTAACAGGGGTAGGTGGGGACGATCTGTAAGATGAGCGATCGTATGGCATCGCATTCTCCTCTTTTATCTAATATGTCGCCGGTCAAAACGATTATGTCGGGATCTTCATGCTGTATTGCATAGATAAGCTCGCCCTGATCCTCTCCGTAATATTGGGAATGAAGATCGGAGATATGCACTATTCGTATGCGAGAGGTGATTTTTTTTGAAGATACAGTATAGCGTCTTAAAACAAGCCTGCTTGAAAATGCAACCAAAAGCACTGCAATGATTATGCAGCTCATGATAAAGCCATATAGGTACTTCCGTTTTATTATCATGAGCCGCCCTCCTTTAAAAATAAAGCGGTAAGCCTTAGCATACCGCTTATATATTACAGAAAAAAGAAATATGTGTCAATAAGGCTTAGATATTATGCAAAGAACTTTGCAATGATATCTACGATTTCAGCACCAATACGCTTCTGAGCTTCGCTGGTGGAAGCGCCGATATGGGGGGTGCAGGAAACGCGCGGATGTGCGAGCAGAGCTTCATTCTTAGAGGGCTCTTCGCTAAATACATCAAGACCTGCGCCGTATACCTTGCCGCTATTTAAAGCATCAAGAAGCGCCTGCTCGTCAAGATTGTTACCGCGTGAGGTATTTATGATGATCACGCCATCCTTCATCTTTGCTATGGTATCAGCATTGATCAAGGGTTTACCATCAATGCTTGGAGTATGAAGCGAAATGAAATCTGACACGGCATAAAGCTCATCCATTTCAACATAACGCATATTTTCATTTTCAAGTTCCGGAATCTTATAGATATCGTATGCAACGACCTTCATGCCAAGAGCCTGAGCGCGTCTGCCAAGAGCCTGACCTATCCTGCCATAGCCAATGATACCGATGGTTCTGCCTGAGAGCTCAATGCCCTTATAAGCCTTCTTTTCCCACTGACCTACACGCATGGTGTGACCTGCTATGTTGATAAAGCGAGCAACGGAGAACATATGAGCAAGTGCCAGTTCTGCAACGGAATCGGAGCTTGCCCTTGGGGTGTTCATTACTTTAATGCCCTTTTCTTCGGCATAAACATGATCGATATTATCGATACCTACACCGCCGCGGATGATGAGCTTAAGCCTGCCTGCGGAAGCTGCCGCATCGATGATGGGCTTTCTTACCTTTGTTGCGGAGCGGACTACAAGAACATCGAATTCCTTTACCTTTTCCGCAAGCTCTTCAGGCTGATAGAACTCCTGAACGACCTCGTGACCTTGAGCGGCAAGAGCTGCTGCCGCACTTTTTTCAATACCGTCAGATGCCAGTATACGCATTGTCTGTCTCCTTTCAAGAATTAGCTTCTTCAAACTTCTTCATGAAGTTTACAAGATACTCAACGCCCTCATAAGGCATTGCGTTATAGATGGAGGCACGCATGCCGCCGGCGGATCTGTGACCCTTGAGGTTGCTCATGCCGGCTGCGGTAGCTTCCTTTACAAATTTAGCATCAAGCTCTTCATCTCCGGTGCGGAAGGTCACGTTCATCATTGAACGGCTATTCTCCTGAATAGATGCCTTAAAGAGCTTGCTGGTATTCAGATAATCATAGAGCAGATTTGCCTTTTTAATATTGCGCTCACGCATTACGGTCAAACCGCCCATGTCACGCAGCCACTCGAGCACCATCTTGCAGATGTAGATGGGGTAGCAGGGAGGGGTGTTATACATGGAGTCGTTCTTTGCCATGATAGCGTAGTTCATCATAACAGGGGTGAAGGGGAGCGGCTCGCCAAGCAGGTCTTCGCGGATGATAACGATAGTAAGTCCTGCGGGTGCAACATTCTTCTGTGCGCCGGCATAGATAAGTGCAAACTTTGATACATCAACGGGCTCAGACATGATGCAGGATGACATATCGGCTACAAGTGGTACCTTTCCTGTATCCGGGATATAGTTCCAAGCGCTGCCATAGATCGTATTGTTGTAGCAAATGTGTACATAGTCTGCCTCGGGATCAAGCTTGAGCTCATCCTGCTGCGGAATGCGTGCGAAATTCTCGCTCTTTGTGGTTGCTGCGATGTTAACAGTGCCGTACTTTTTTGCCTCTTCTGCTGCCTTTGATGAGAAGCTGCCTGTACAGATATAGTCTGCCTTACCATTTTTTGTCATTAGGTTCATGGGGATCATTGCGAACTGGAGTGATGCGCCGCCCTGAAGGAACAATACCTTATAATTATCCGGTATATTCATTACCTCGCGCATGAGTCTTTCTGCGTCCTTGATGATCTCATCATAAACCTTAGAGCGATGACTCATTTCCATAACGCTCATACCAGAGCCTCTGTAGTTCATAACCTCACTCTGTGCTTTAAGAAGCACTTCCTCGGGAAGCATGGAGGGGCCGGCCGAGAAATTATAGATCCTATCGTAAGCCATTTTTTTATCTCCTGTCTGAAATAGTTGGATTCTATTGGAACCCTTCAAGCGAATTATAACCTTATTAAAACAATTAATCAACCGTATTTCTTGCCGTTTTGCAATATATTAATTCCCATAGCTGCTTTGTGGTAGAAAGATAGATAAAAATGAGTTATAATGTATACGTAACGCATTCTAAGATTAAGTAGAGGTAAAATAATGAACGGATTTGTTAGAATAGACTCAGAGATCGGTAGGCTTAATATGCTTGTCCTTCATCGCCCTGATTTGGAAGTGGAGCAGCTTCTTCCGGATTATTTTGAACATATGCTTTCAGATGATATTCCCTATTTGCCGGCTGCTCAGAAGGAGCATGACGGCTTTGCTGATGTGCTTCGTGAGCATGGTGTAATGGTACTATATCTAAAGGATTTATTTATTGCTTCTATTAATAGTGATGAGGTAAAACGTGCGTTTATAGAGGATTTTATACGCATAGCAGGGCTAAAGTCCGAATCTATTAGGGAGATAATACGATCATATTTAAATAGCCTTTCCGTTGAAAAGCTGTTTGTAACTATATGTAGGGGGATAACTCCAAAAGATATTGAAAATACGGTAGACAAGCTTCCACTTCCACTGCTTATAAAGCAAAAGTATCCATTTATAACAGATCCTGTATCCTCAATGTATTTTACGCGTGATATTTCCTTCTGCATAGGAGGCGGAATGGTGGTAAGTTCTATGAGCATGCCGTTTAGGCGTATTGAAACGCTGTTTATGCGTTACATACATAAATACAATGCGTCTTTTTCGGGAACACCGCTTTGGTATGACTATAACCTTGGTTATAGCATAGAGGGAGGAGATCACCTTATACTTTCAGATAAAGCGATAGCCGTTGGCTTTAGCGAGAGAACCAGCCTTGGAGCTATAGAGCAGCTTGCGTCTAAGCTATTGCGTAATGGGTATGAGCGTATACTGGTATTTGATTTGCCGAAGTCTCGCAAATACATGCACCTTGATGTGCTCTGTACCATGGTCGATTATGATAAATTCATAGTCAATCCTGAGGTATATATGGGTGATTTTAATGTATATGAGCTTACGCTTTCACAGGGCGGCGATATAAATGTATCAAGCGCTACGGAATCCCTTGAATCGGTTTTAAAGCGTGCGCTTAATGTTCCTGCTGTAAAGTTCATTCAGGTAGGTGGCGGTGATCCCATAATTGCGGCGCGTGAGCACTGGTCTATGGGTGGCAACTCGCTTACCATAGCGCCCGGTGAGGTGATAACCTATGAGCGCAATGAGGTCACAAACGAACTACTTGTTAAGAGTGGTATAAAGGTAAACACGATACCTGGCAGCGAGCTTTGCAAGGGAAGGGGCGGCCCCAGGTGTATGAGTATGCCGATCAATCGTATGCCCCTTGTATGATGACTCTTTTAGACTAAGGCGTGTGTTATGCACGCCTTTTCAAATAAATGCGATTAGAAGGAAGGCTTTGTGATATTTGACGCCTTTAGCTGCGATTTTGTTCAAACCAGTTCAAATTCCATAAGAAAGGGAACTTTCGCCCCGTGAAAGCCATGTTTTATGACTCTTGTTGTACGAAAGTTGTGCTTATATTTATGAATAAAATCAAGATCGAAGCCTGTTGCATGAGTGCAACCGATGTGTTTGCCGCAAAACGAGCAGGAGCAGACAGATGCGAGCTGAATTCAGGCTTATTCTTTGGAGGACTTACTCCTTCTATTGGTGAGCTTATCTCCTGTGTTGATGCCGGAATTCCTATTATTACAATGATAAGACCAAGACCCGGTGGCTTTGTATATAGCAACATCGAAAAAAAGGCCATGCTACATGACGTCCGGGAGCTTACGAAGGCGGGTGCGAGCGGTATAGTATTTGGTTGCCTCAATGATAACGGATCTATAGATATTGAGTTTACAAAGCATATGATAAATGCGGCAAACGGCGCTGAGTGTGTATTTCATAGAGCCTTTGATCTTATAAAGTATAATTGGCGTGAAGCCTTAGATGTATTATGCGATCTTGGCGTTACAAGGATACTTACAAGTGGGCACAGAAGTACGCTGGCGCTTGGCGCAGAGCGGATACGTGAGATAATAGATTATGCTGCTGGGCGCATTGAGATACTTGTGTGCGGAGGAATACGCGCAAACAATGTAAATGATCTTATTGCCGCCACAGGCTGCACACAGATACATACATCTGGCGGGATGCGCACGCATTTGGATAAAAGTGTTCTTTTAAATGACGAAATACGATTTACTGAAAGTATACCGCCTATGCAGGGAGAATATCGGATGCTTGACGAAATTAGCCTGACGAATATAGTAAAGGCGGTAAACTGTAAAGATGTTTGAAAAACTAAATATCACTAAGTTATTTGAAAAGTACCTTGAGCTGTTAATGTGCTATCCTAAAAATATTGGACTAGCTGCTGATTATGATCATCTTGCATCTCATGCGCGTCACATGGCTCGTGTGAGGCTTAATATGGATTATCAAAAATCGATACCTGAAGATATTTTTTGTACATATGTGTTACCATGTGTTGTAAATGATGAACCTTTTGAAGCATGTTCGGAATACTTTTTTAAAGAGCTTTGTGAAAGGGTAACGGGGTTAAGTTTATATGAAGCGGCTGTTACCGTTAACTTCTGGTGTATGGAGAATGTTGCATATCGGTATAACGATGATAGCACTGCAGGCCCTTTGGCGGTGTTTGAGCGTGGCTATGGCAGATGCGGTGAAGAGTCGGTGTTTGCGGTCATGGCCTTAAGATCGGTAGGGATACCTGCAAGGCAGTGCTATGCAAAACGCTGGTCACACTGCGATGACAACCATGCCTGGGTGGAGGTTTTCACTGAGGATGGCTGGCATTTCTTGGGTGCGTGCGAAGCGGAGCCTGTGCTTGATAGAGGCTGGTTTGTAAATGCATCAAGTAAGGCCATGCTTATAACAGCAAGAGAGGTGGATCACTTTAAGCCTGATGAGGAGATACTTTCGCATGACCATGGCTGGTATACCATAAATTGCACTCCAAGGTATGCAAGCGTAAAAAGGTTTAATATTAAAATTACTGAAAATGGTATGCCGGCAATCGCCACGGATGTTAGGCTTGAGCTTATAAACTTTAACACATTCATGCCGATACTGCATACCGTTACGGACAATATGGGCTGTGTAAGCCTTGATATCGGCCTTGGCGGCGTAATGGTTTTTGCAAAAAAAGGTGAGTATTTTAATATGCGGTTTGTTGATACCTCCCGTATGAGCCATGTTGAGATCGATGTGGCGGATGGCGAGCTTAATGACGAGCTTTATATCGAGCAAAAAGCGCCTTGCGGTATTTTAAAAAGTGATGGATTCCTCTATACTGAAGAACAAAAATCTCGGATAGAAGCCGCTAAGGCTGTTTATTCTGCAAAAATGGAGGATGAGCCGGTTTGTGATTGGCAGGCGCCCGAGCCGGAGTTTCTTTTTGGGAATTGTAATATATCGATAATAGGTGATGTAAAAGATGAGGATTTGGGTGTTGAAAGGCTGAATACGCATGGCTTTGAGCTGGTAAACGTATGTATTGATAACAGGAGAATACGTATTCCAAAGGGGACATACAGGATATGCGCTAAAACACGACACATAGATGGGGATATAAGCTGCTTTCTGCGTATAATATCCCTGAGCGAAGGTGAAAATACCGAGCTTGTTATTAATAAACCAAAAGAAAGATATGAAGGGAAGCTTTTTACCTGCGATCTACCTTCTGAAATCTTAGCGGAAGATTGCATACTTATAATGTATGATGAGGAAAACGAACCATTTTTGCATGTAAGACAGGAGCTTTTTGATACTAAAAGTAAACTTCAAAGCTTAAATATTGGAACCTGCTTTATAAAAAAGGAAGGATTACCTGAGTTTAATGAAGTTCTAAGCCTTATGCGGCAAAAGCTTATGATAGGTGATGAAAGATTGCCCCTTACTGCTCTTGTGCTTAAAGGCAAGCTTAGATTTGCATACGCGAACTACAACGTAGGTATTATCGATACATTGATCAGAATAGCTGAGTATCTACTTGGAGGAAAAGATGAACATTAATGAATATAGAGCTCAAATAGAGAGAACGATCGAAAAAGGAAAATACAAGGATACCTGGGAATCACTTTGCAAATATGAGTCTCCATTATGGTATCGTGACGCAAAATTCGGCATATTCATACATTGGGGTATATATTCGGTTCCGGCATTCGGGAGCGAGTGGTATTCGCGCAACATGTATAAAAAAGGCTCAAGCGCATATGAGCACCATATAACGACCTATGGAACTCATAAGGAGTTTGGCTACAAAGATTTTATACCAATGTTTCGCGGAGAACACTTTGACGCAGAGGAGTGGATGAGGCTTATCGCGCAAAGCGGAGCAAAATATGTAGTACCCGTAGCCGAACACCATGACGGATTTCAGATGTATAAAAGTGAGCTGTCCCGCTGGAATTCATATGAAATGGGGCCTAAGCGTGATGTGCTTTTGGAACTGAAAAAAGCAGCCGAGAAGTACGGTATAAAAAGCTGCTTATCTACGCATAGGCTTGAGCACTGGTTTTTTATGGGAAATGGTCGCCTTTTTGAAAGCGATATCAATGACGATGTAAACAGGGAGGATATTTACTGGCCCTCCTGCAATCCTGATCCGGATTTTAATGATGTTACGGGAGGGCTTGCTCCATCCGATGAATTTTTGGATGACTGGCTCATACGCACATGCGAGCTTATCGATAAATATGATCCCGAACTGATCTATTTCGACTGGTGGATACACCATGAATCCGTAAAGCCCTGGCTTAGGAAAATAGCTGCTTACTACTATGATCGAGCCATAGATCGTGGAAAAGAGGTGGTTATCAATTATAAATATGATGCTTTTGCATTTGGAAGCGCTGTTATAGATATGGAACGCGGACAATTTTCTAATGTGAGACCCTATGTATGGCAAAGCTGCACTTCGGTGGCAAAGAATTCATGGGGTTATACGCATAAAAATGAGTATAAAGACGCAAAGGATCTGGTTTGTGATTTGATCGATATAGTGAGCAAAAATGGATGCATGCTTTTAAATATCGATCCAATGGCCGATGGTACAATACCTGAACCCACAAGGCGTATACTTGAGTGCATTGGCGCATGGCTTTCAGTAAATGGCGAAGCGATATTCGGCTCAAGACCATGGAGAATATACGGCGAGGGAGATGTTAAAGTTGCAGACGGTCAGTTTTCAGACTGCGGTAGGAGAAGTTATACGGCAGGGGATATTCGTTATACTGTAAACAACGGAGCAATATATGCCATGCCTTTAGCTACTTCCGATAATGGCGAATATAAGCTTAAAGCGTTCGCGCTTTGTGAAGATGTGGATAGCGTAAATGCTTTTCTTGGAATAATACGAGACATCATTCTTTTAAACACCGGCGAAGGCGTGAGATTTGAGCGCAATAATGAATGTATGAGGATATTGACTGAACGCTATTTTGATGAAATGCCGCCGGTATTTAAAATTATTACGGAATAGAGGGATACCATGTCATAAATCGATCTATTTTGCATAAGATTATGTGAGGTGATTTATGAGTGGCACGAACAACGCTATCAGACTTTAAGCATAAGGATGTAATAAACGTAAACTGTGGTGCAAACCTTGGATGCGTATATGACATCGAATTTGACCCATGTAATGGAGTTATCTGCGCCATTATAGTGCCCGGCAGAGCAAAGTTTTGTAAATGGATAAGATGCAGTGAAGAACTTGTGATACCATTTTGCAAAATATGTAAAGTTGGGGATGATGTAATACTGGTAGATGTGGACGTATAGGAGCAAACTTGATATCAAGATGTGATGATCTCTTCATCTTGATATCTTTTTTGATCTATTTTCCAGTGCGGTTTTTGAGTAGCATAATAAAAATGGATACTACTATTCCAGCGGTTGTACATATTAAGGCATCGCTAAAAAATCCCATGTCGATTTTAAAAGTTCCTCCAAGGAGCATACAAACAAGGCTTGATATAAAATAATAGATAAGGCCGGATAGACCTCCGATCGGCAAAAGGTGCGCCTCACAGCCTTTTAAAGCTATTTTGGAAGCAAGAGCAGCGCCCAAAAGTTTTATAATTACAGCCGCAAAAACGAGCCCATTCTCATCTATTATCAATTGCTGCATTAAAAACGCTGTTACGAATATAAGTAGTACGGTCAGTCCGCATCCGAGCAAAATACCTTTTATCATATTTGAAACTAAAAGTTTACGCTGCATAAGAATGCCTCCTCCGGTTTTTTATAAAAATATGCTAATATGCCGCTTTTTATTACGGGCAGTAATGGATTATCATCCCAGGCATACGGCAAGGATTTTGAATATCCCACAGCGATCAAAGAAGTTGACGGTTCAACATCTTTGATGTATAATACAAAAGGTTAGAGTTTCATTTCTTAAAAACTATAGGGGTATTGTTATGGTAAAGAGATTTGAGCGCTTTTCTTTTACGATATCGGAGATATCCAAATATTGGCATAAGCTGACTGCCAATGAAATGGAAAAGCATGGTCTTAGGGGTATGCACTCGGTATATCTTTTAACCATGCTCGCTTATCCCGAGGGAGTTACTTCTGCACAGATGTGCGAGCTTTGCGGTAGAGATAAATCAGATGTATCCCGTATGATGTCTATTATGGAAAAAAAGGGTCTGACAACAAAAGAGGGGATATATCAAAATCTTTACCGTGGCGTTTATAAACTCACTAAAGAAGGCAAAGCGGCAGCAGAGCAGGTGCGTTGCCGTGTTAGCATTGCCGTTGACCTTGCCGGGAAAGACTTGGACGATGATAAACGAGCGATATTCTATGAAGCACTTGAATCAATTGCATTAAATTTGCGTGAACTTTGTAGGGAGGGACTTCCCGAGTGATTAACATAATATCAAAAGTAAGGAAGGAAATTTAAAAATAAGTTTTCAAACCGCGCTTTGTGATTTTCGCATCCATGCATATGCTATTTTGCGTATGCACAAAACCAGTCCCAATTCAACAAGAAAGGAGACTCTCGCTATGCGAAAGTTATGGTCATAAAAATGAAGGATTATATACGTAAGGTGAATTACTACGAAACTGATAAAATGGGGGTAACACATAATTCCAATTATATTAAGTGGATGGAAGAAGCAAGGGTCTACTTTTTAGAGCAAATGGGATATGGGTATTCGGCGCTTGAAAGAGACGGCATCGCTTTACCGGTCATTGCAGTTGAATGTCGATATAAGCATTCAAGCACTTTTGATGACGAAGTGAGCATCCATGTTACCGTTGCAGAGTTTCATGGCGTAAGACTTACGATAGATTATACGATGGTAAATATTAAAACGGGTGATGTTATTTTGACTGGAAAAACAACGCACTGCTTTGTTGATAGAGAGGGCAAACCAATTATTTTGAAAAAGCGACTTCCCGAATTTGATCGTATTTTAAAGGAACAAACTAAAAAATGTAGGTGATTTGAATATGAACGCAAGAATTATTGTTGACTCTACAGCAGATTTGACTCCAGATATTAAAAGCAGAATAACAGTAGTTCCTTTGACACTTCATTTTGGTGAAGATGAATATATAGACGGAGTAACCATTACACATAAGGAATTCTATGATAAACTTATAGAAACCGATGTGCTCCCATATACAAGTCAGGCAACACCTGTTGCTTTCGAAAAGGTATTTGATGAGGTAGACGCTACGAAAGAAAGTGCCGTTGTGCTGACGCTTTCTTCAAAGCTTTCGGGTACTTATCAGAGCGCCATGATCGCCGCCAGGGGGCGTGAGAATATACATGTAGTAGACAGCGATTCTGTCACTATCGGCGAAGGGATACTTGCGGAGCTTGCTTTAAAGCTTGCTGATAGCGGTATGGATGCTAAATCCATCGCTGAAAGGCTTGAAAAAGAAAAGAAGAATGTTCGTATTATTGCTATGCTGGATACTCTTGAATATTTAAAACGTGGAGGCAGGATTTCAAAGGCTATTGCTTTTGCGGGCGGTATTCTTAATATAAAGCCAGTTATTTCTGTTATAGAGGGCGAGATCATAATGCTTGGCAAAGCTCGTGGCTCTAAGCAGGGTAACAATCTGCTCGTAATGGAAATTGAAAAAGCCGGCGGTGTTAATTTCGATAAACCAGTTCTACTTGGCTATTCGGGAATCAGTGATCTTTTGCTGAAAAAGTATATTCAAGATAGCGCCGATTTATGGAAACATAGCACCACTGAGCTTAACAGTACCGCAATTGGAAGCGTTATCGGTACTCATGCCGGACCCGGCGCTATCGCAGCTGCATTTTTTAAGAAATAAGTTATTGCAAAGAGGAAAAGTTGTATGAGTCTTAGAACAGTATTATTTGATTTGGACGGAACCCTGCTTCCTATGGATCAAGATGTGTTTGTAAAGACATATTTTAAGGGTATTGCCGCGAAACTGGCGCCGATTGGATATGATCCAAAGCAGCTTATAGATACTATATGGGCGGGTACGGTAGCTATGATAAAGAATAACGGTCATAAAACAAATGAAGAGGTATTTTGGGATTTCTTTTCAGGCATATACGGTGAAGCTTCCAGGAACGATGAGCAGTACTTTGAGGAGTTCTATAAGACGGACTTTCAAAAGGTACAGTACGTATGCGGATTTGATCCAAAGGCAGCAGAATTGGTTCATAAGATTAAAGATACCGGCATTTGTGTAGTTCTTGCTACAAACCCAATTTTTCCCTCAATTGCAACTGAAAGCCGTATACGTTGGGCGGGGCTTATGCCGGAGGATTTTGAATTATACACCACTTATGAAAATATCAGTTACAGCAAGCCAAATCTTGAATATTATCTTGAAATTACAAGACGGCTGAGCGTTTCACCTAAGGACTGCTTGATGGTTGGCAATGACGTTGATGACGACATGGTAGCAAGTCAAATTGGTATGAGGGTATTCTTGCTTACCGATAACTTGATAAACAAAAATAAAGTAGATATATCGGTATTTCCAAACGGAAGCTTTGAGCAGTTGTCAGAGTATCTTGAAAAAATGCTTATTTAACTGTTATTTTACTTAATATAGTTCTGAATTTTTTGTGCGGCATAATATAAACAGGAGCGAAAGGGCGTGAAAAATGGCCTGTTAGGATTCTTCAATAATTTGTTTTCTTGGTTGCGGTAAGTAAAATAAAAGTAAACAGAAACAGGGGCTGTAAAAAAACTCCCTAAAAGAAAAATAGCTTAGGCCGTGAGGTTTAAGCTATTTTTTGGTATAATTAATTATGCGACTAAATAACTCTACCAATGTTCATTATAGCATCCGTCAACTGAAATTATCATTGGAAATTGAAAAATTAATCGATATTGCTGACCCGGTATACACTTTCTGTGAGGTTATGGATCACATTGACCTATCCAAATATTTTGTGGAGAAGGACTACAAAACAGGTCGTCCAAGATGTGATGAACAGAAACTCCTTAAAGTGATACTCTTTGCCTTTATGGAACACGGGATTAGTTCTCTGTGTGAAATTGAAAAACTCTGTCGAACAGATATCAGATATATGTATCTGCTTGACGACATGAAGGCGCCGTCATTTGCTACTTTCGGGAACTTGATCCGTAATGAACTTACCACCTCCATAGAAGAGATATTTGTAGATATCAATACTTATATATTTCAGAAGGATCATGTGGATTTGGAACATGCTTATATTGATGGAACAAAGATAGAAGCCAATGCGAACCGCTACACCTGGGTTTGGAAAAAATCCTGCCTCAGAAATCGTGACAAAGTGTTTGATAAACTTTCTCTGCTCATAGATTCCATGAATGGAGAAGCGCTCAGTTTTCTTGGAATAAAACTGGAAAAACGCGAGGAATATGCTGTTGAATATGTGGAAGAAGTGCTTGAGGCATATGCTGCTGCAACCGGTTTGGATTGAACAAAGTTTGTTTCCGGTATAGGTCACCGAAAAAGTATAGTATCAGGAAATGCAGGGATACTTGGAACGATTGAAGAATTATGCAACTCACATCGCGATATGTGGAGAAGTACGCAACAGTTATTCCAAAACAGACCATGATGCTACCTTTATGCGGGTAAAATGTGATTATATGGGAAATGACCAACTTCTTCCCGCATATAACATGCAGGCTGTCGTATGTGACGAATACATCGCAGTGAAAGATGCAAAGCCGCACGCTTCTGACATGGAATGTTTTGCACCGCTCATGGAAAAATTCAAAGAGATTTATGGTAGTTATCCAAAGTATCCCGTTGCAGATGCCGGATATGGTTCTTACAATAACTATCTTTACTGTGAAGAACACGGTATGGAAAAGTATATGAAATTTACCATGTTTGAAAAGGAGACGAAGGATGCAAGGTATCACACCAGTCCTTACCGGGCAGAAAACTTCCGGAGGGATGAGGAAGGGGATCTGATTTGTCCCAACAACAGAAAGTTTGTTTTTAAGTATAATAAACATGTATACAAGAACAGATACGGTCGGACAGAAGAAGTATACGAATGTGAGAACTGTGCAGATTGTCCTTATTATTCTGAATGCTGTAAAAAAGCTGCAGGGAACCGGACTGTAAGACTGAATTGTGAGCTGTCCTCATTTCATCAGGAAGTAATAGACAACTTAGAATCCATTCATGGCGCATTGTTATGTATGAACCGCAGCATACAATCGGAGGGTGCTTTTGGAGTCATGAAGTGGGACAGATTCTACAAAAGACTATTCCGAAGAGGTGAGAAAACCGTGATTTTGGAATTTATACTCATTTCGTGCGGCTTTAACCTTTATAAATATCACAACAAAAAGAAAAGACAGCAAAAAGCCGCCTGAACTTCAGATAAAAAAGATATGATTAAAAGCCTGTTTAGCGATAGGCTTATTAAAGTCAGCTTTAAAACATTAACTTAGTTCAAAGGCAGAAAGGAAAAGGCCCTGCCGCGCAAAACGCGGCAGGGAACCTTATTGTATGGCTGTTTTT
>JAFQCL010000023.1 GCA_017416425.1 Clostridia bacterium | reverse complement strand
TGGTTAGCTGCTGTTCCGTATCCTTGCGGCTACGTTACCATCAGCGGTAAGGACTGGCTTACTTCCCGCTGACGGTGCACGTAGACACCCGCCATGCGGCATGTCGGCGGAAAAGCGGGATTATTCCACCATATAGTTACGTCTTGTTCAAGCCTGTCAGAAGAGGGGTTGTCGCTATCGAAACAAAAGTTGAATGACTTGCCTTGTATATTCAGGTTTGCTATAATACCCGTATCGTGTTCTCGTTTCGTTCCATAAGGCCATGGGGCTTGTTGATATTTGCTTTGCTGCTAACCACGCTGGCGGTCATGCATGGTGCAGATGTCATCGTATGGCTCGCTATTCTTGTGTGCTTTGCTGCTAGCAGCTTCGATTTATTCGCCATTCCGCTGCAGCGCGGCCAGCAGAAACGCGAAGAACGCAGGCGCCACCGGCTCAATCAGCTCCAGCAGGAACGGTTAGCTCGCGTGGAGACGCGGCTGCTTGCCGAGGAACTAGTCCGTCTGGAAGAATGGTGGGAAGATGATGACCTGTGGATAGATGAGAATGCCCACATTCTCTTTGTTTTCGGAGATGGGGAGGAAATGGACTTTGTTCTGTATAAGAACATCGCGACTGATATTTCCCGACTTCTTGCCACGCAGGGAATATGCTGGCAGACTTCGTTTCGCTTAACTGCAGATTCCCACATTATCTGGCAACGATGATATAATTGCATAAGATTCCGCGAATGCTGTATTTCATTTTGCCTGACCTCTTACAAGCGATGTGACAGGCTCCTGAATTGTGAGGTGGATTTTATAAAACGCTTCTATCCAATATATTATAATCTGATTCCATATTTGCTTGGGCTGAACGTAGGAAAAACGAAAAAATCGATTTCCGGGCGCAAATTTCCCAAGCTGATGGCTCGTTAATTCCAGCCTCCGTTTTTTCGGAGAAAAAACTTCGGCTTGGCAAGCCTTTGGGTTTGCCAAGCCAACTTTTTTATGCAGCAACGCGAAATAAAAAAGGGAGGCTGCCACGCTGAAGCGCTTGTCACGCCATAGCTCCGAAGGAGCGACGGCGGAAGTGCGGAAGCGGGCAAACCACAGTGGCGCAATACATGCGGTAAACGAAAAACTCTGCAATGCCAATGCCTACCTCTCATTTCTACTACTTTTACATTCTGCGTGATGTCGCTACAGGCAAACGCCATTACACAGGCGTGACTCATGATTTGCAAGAACGCTTGGCTATGCACAACGCCGGGCATGTGCCGCATACCTCCAAATTTGCACCATGGTATATTGAAACCGCCATTGCTTTCCGAGACAAAGAAAAAGCCTTTGCATATGAGCGATATCTCAAAACAGGTGCGGGCAGAGCATATGCTATAAAGCATTTTTGATTTTCAACACCTACGCACGCTTAGGTATTGTTCGTCTGCAAGCCCCGCCACCGCCCCTCCGGGCGCAAAACGCCTCCAAAAGGCCAAAAAGCCGGGTCAACTCCAAAAAGTGTGGGAAGGCTGTTTTTTGAGTCATCGGCCATGTGAGCACTCTACTAATACCCTTAACTTGTAATTTTGGAAATTATTGCCGATGAGTAGCGCGTATTCGTGAGCAGCACCGTTTCCCTCTATGGTTTGATTTGTCAGAATTTGGTCCGCGGCAAAAGCGGCACCTGTGCACGAGACACCGAGAATCAAGGCCATCAGTAAGCCCTTATTTAAACGTAATTTATTTAAGCTGGCGCCATTCTTTCGACACTTAGGAAGCCAATTTAAGCCCCCTCTCTTGTGTGCATGTGGCGTATGAGGCTCTTATATCATTCTATACCCCCTGATGTCAAGCCATTTTTGGCGCGATTTTGTAGC
>JAFQCL010000022.1 GCA_017416425.1 Clostridia bacterium | reverse complement strand
CCTACAGCAGGGCACGGCCCTTGACCCGTTGCGCAGGGGCTTTGCCCCCGCACCCCCACTGAGGACTACTCGTCCCCAGACCCCAAGGCAGGACTTGCCGCCTTGCACCTGCTATCTTGCGGGGCTTTGTGCAAACGTGAAAGTTTCGCCCTTAATCCAAAGTTTTATTTTTTGCCCAAGCCCCACAGCAGGGCACTGCCCTTGACCCGTTGCGCAGGGGCTTTGCCCCCGCACCCCACTGAGGACTACTCGTCCCCGGACCCCAAGGCAGGACTCGCCGTCCTGCACCTGCTATCTTGCGGGGCTTTGTGCAAACGTGAAAGTTTCGCCCTTAATCCAAAGTTTTATTTTTCGCCCAAGCCCCACAGCAGGGCACTGCCCTTGACCCGTTGCGCAGGGGCTTTGCCCCCGCACCCCACTGAGGACTACTCGTCCCCAAACCCCGAAAAATTCACCCTTTCCCAAGAAAGAAGAAACATATGCTTGACTCGCTGATGCATTCATTTTCCGCTGTGGTGCTGATACTGGCTATGGTAGTAGTAGGCTATATCTTCGGCGCCTTTGGTTGGATGAAAAAAGAGCATAAATCGCTCATCATAAACATAATAATCAAGATCGGTATGCCCTGTATGTGCATAAACAACATACTTGGGCAGTTTTCACGTGATTTTCTGGACGATGCGGCCTATCTGCTGCTGCTGCCCCTCCTTGCAATGGCGCTTACCCTTGGGATATCGCTGCTGATCGCCGGAGCTTTTAAACTGCCAAGGAAAAAATACGGCGGCTTTGTAGTGATGTGCGCCTTTTCAAATTCGTTTTTCATAGGTATGCCCATGTGTCGTGAGCTGTTTGGGGAAGAAGCGGTGCCCTATGTCATGTGCTGCTACCTTATAAATACCACATTCTTTTGGACGGTTGGCAACATACTTCTTCAAAGAAGCGGCAGCGAGGAGCAGAAAAAGCCGGATATCAAGGTTACGCTAAAAAAAATATTCCAGCCGCCGCTTATCGCGATAATCTGCTGCATACCCCTCATGCTCCTTGGATTTAAGCCACCTGAGATAGTTATCACCTTCACAGGCTATATGGCGGATGTGGTCACGCCTTTGGGACTTATCTACATCGGCTTTGTGCTTTATGAGGCGGGGCTTAAAAATCTGCGGCTTGACAGATATATGCTCACCGTATGCGGCATGCGGTTTATAGTCGCGCCTGCGATAATGCTGCTTTTATGCAGGGCGGTTGGTTTTTCAGGCGTGGGCGAAGGCGTATTTATAATCGAACTCGCAATGCCCGTCATGACGCAGGCCGTGGTTGTGGCATCGAGCGCAAACGCAGACGAGCAGTTTGTGGCAAAAGGAATGAGCCTTACTACGCTTGCCTGCTTTATAGCCATACCCATGCTTATGCTGGTTATCGATGTGCTCGGATGAGCGTGAAGTGAAAATACGATTCTTGGGAGGAAGTTTGAAAATAAATATGGAAAAAAGGGTTATGATAGTGCCGTGCGGCGACTACGATGAGGCAAATGTAAGACCCGCACTTATCGAGCTTTTAAATAAGGCAAGGCTTGAAATAAGACCGGGTATGAAGATCGGCATAAAAGCCAACCTTGTGACATTTTTAAAGCCCCAAACGGCGGGTGTTACGCATTTTTCGTTGATACTTGAGCTTTCAAGGCTGCTTTTGGAGCTGGGCGCAAAGGTGGTGGTGGGCGATAGTCCGGGCGGACCCTTTACAAAGCCTGCGCTTGCGGCTGTGTATAAGGCGACTGCAATGACGCGCATAGAGGAGATCGGCGGAAGCTTAAACTACAACACCGACATAGCCCACGCGGAGTTTCCCAAGGCAGCTACAATCAGTCATTTTACATATACGGCATGGCTTGACGAGATGGACGCCGTTATCAACTTCTGCAAGCTGAAAACGCATGGAATGCTTGGGCTTTCGTGCGCGGTAAAGAATCTCTTTGGCATAGTGCCGGGGCTGACAAAGCCCGAATATCATTATCTATACCCGGATCAGCGTGATTTTGGAAACATGCTCATCGATCTGAATGAGTTTATGAAGCCTAAAATGCTTCTTAATATATGCGATGCTGTTGTTGGAATGGAGGGAAATGGGCCAACTTCAGGAAGTCCGCGCTATGTAGGCTGTCTTATGGCATCCAAAAGCCCCTATGCGCTTGATATAGCGGCGGCATCGATGATAAACCTTACGCATGATGAATCGGTAACGCTTCCTTTGAGCATAGAACGAGGGCTTGCGCCGAAAAGCGTGGAGGAGCTGGAGATAGACGGCGACATAAGCAAGTATTTTGTCGGCGACTACAAAAAGCAGCCTGCCCATGGAACGGCGTTTGGCGGCAGCGGCTTTTTTGGAAAGGCCGTGAAAACGCTTCTTTCTCCAAATCCAAGGCTCACACCAGAGCTTTGTATAGGCTGCGGAAAATGCGCCGAGATATGTCCGGCAAAGGTGATAACGTTGAAGGATATGCATCCGCGCATAGACCGAAAACACTGCATACGCTGCTTCTGCTGTCAGGAGTTCTGCCCCAAGGGCGCTCTAAGAGCCAAGCGGAGCGCTGTGGCTCACCTGTTTATAAGGGAAAAGTAGGGAGTATTATAATTATCTTCTTTTTTGTGGTGAGCGCCCATGCGCTATGAGTCAAGGTCATCGCCCAAATTTCCCGAAAAATAGGAAAAAATAGAAGGAAAAACTACATATTGAGTATTAAGCCCCAAAAAACACGCTATAATGTATACAATAGCTCTGTTTTAGGCAGTTATTGATGTGAATTTTGTGAACAAAAATAACGCCTACTTGTGGAGAACCCGCAAAAATTACATAAATAGGCAGCTTTTTATGTGGAAAACTATGTGGATATGTGGATTACATACTCGATATAATGCAAAAGCAGATAAATCACGCCTGATGCAGGCATGGAAAACTGATAAAATATAAAAATTGCAGCGCATTTTTGGTCAGTGCCCGCGAGTGGGCGTCATGGATGTTGATGCTTTAGCCAATAAATCGGGAGAGGAGGCTTTCACATGCTGTTTAATATTGGTATGCAGGAGCTGCTGCTCGTTTTGATCGTGCTTGCCATAACGGTCGCCCTGCTCGCCGTTATCGGTAAAAAAAGCGATTCCCATTCCTGCTGTTTTTCTCGATATTCTTTTTATACTGCACCGCCGCTCTTACCGTAACGCTGCTTCCCATCAACTTTTCGGGAAACACCTCGGGTATCGATATGCCCATAAGCTTTAATTTCATACCCTTTGCGGGCGGTGTAAAGCTCAAGTGGCTGCTTAATATTGTGCTTACGATACCCCTTGGTCTTGGACTTCCCTTTGTCTGTAAACGCCTCTCATTTAAAAAGGCATTGCTTGCGGGCGTGCTTTTGGGGTGATAGTCGAGCTTTCCCAGCTTGGTATAGGGCTGCTTCAGGGCTACAGCACAAGGGTCGTGGATATAAACGACTTGATATTCAACCTGCTGGGCGCGCTTTTTGGGTATGGCATAGCAAGGCTTTTGATGCTCGCGTTTTTAAAACTGATAGCCGGGCGTGAGGAAAAGCTCGGCGGCTTCCTTACATATATATATGAAAGAAGCAGGTAAAAACCGGAAAGCGTCCTGCTGGGGGCGCTTTTGACATACAGGGCAAATATATTTTCAAAAAACGTGAAAATAGTGAAAAAAGGGCTTGCAATGGTGAAAAAAATGTTGTACACTACTTAAGCTGCGTGTAAAGCGTTATAATCTCATGGGTAACGGCTTGACATGCAGGCTCGATGGGAGGTTACCGATCAGGCCATGCGGATAGTTCACATCGAGTGCCGAAAAAGGCATAGCCCATGCGAATCGGGCGGCGGGCAAACGCTTCGCCGTGGTAGTGCTTAAGGAAACACCAGGCAGCGTGTATGCCCGAAAATAACAAGGAAGGAAAATAAAATGGCAAGCCAGAAGATCAGAATTAAGCTGAAGGCATATGAGCACAATCTTATCGACGCAAGCGCGGAAAAGATCGTGGAAACAGCCAAGAGGACAGGCGCCAGGGTATCGGGTCCCATCCCGCTGCCCACGGACAAGGAGGTAGTTACTATCATCCGTTCGCCCCATAAGTACAAGGATTCGAGGGAGCAGTTCGAAATGCGTACCCACAAGAGGCTAATCGACATCATGCAGCCGTCATCCAAGACCGTTGACGCGCTGATGAAGCTCGATCTGCCCGCCGGCGTTGACATCGAGCTGAAGCTCATGTAATCGGAGGAAACACAATGAAGAAGGCTATATTAGGTAAAAAGCTGGGAATGTCCCAGATGTTCACTGAGGACGGCGCAATGATCGCCGTAACCGTGATACAGGCAGGTCCCTGCCCCGTAACACAGGTTAAGACGCTCGATCGCGATGGCTATGAAGCGGTTCAGGTCGCTTTCTCCCCCATCAGGGAAAAGCTCTGCACCAAGCCTATGAAGGGTCACTTCCAAAAGGCCGGCGTAGCGCCGCATCGCTATGTGCGCGAGCTCAAGCTTGAGAATGCTTCAAGCTATGAAGTAGGAAAGAATATCACCGCCGATGTATTTGAAAAGGGTGATAGGGTAGACGTAACCGCTATCAGCAAGGGCAAGGGCTTCCAGGGCGTTATCAAGCGCTATGGTCAGGGTCGCGGCCGCATGACTCACGGTTCCCGCTATCACAGGAGAGTCGGTTCCATGGGCGCCTGCTCATATCCCGGTGAAGTATTTAAGCATAAGAACCTGCCCGGTCATATGGGCAGCGTCAGAGTAACGGTTCAGAACCTTGCTGTAGTGCGTGTAGATGCCGAGCGCAACCTCATCGTACTCAAGGGCGCTATCCCCGGCGCGAAGGGCTGCCTCTGCACCATCAGGGAAACCGTTAAATAAGGAGGACGAACATGTTGACAGTTAATGTAAAGAATATTGCGGGCAAGGTAGTAGGTACCGTAGAGCTTTGCGAAGAAATCTTCGGCATTGCGCCGAATATGAGTGTCGTCCACACCTATGTGAAGGCTTATCTTGCGAATCAGCGTCAGGGCACCCAGAGCGCCCTCACCCGCGCGCAGGTAAGCGGCGGCGGCATCAAGCCGTGGCGTCAGAAGGGCACCGGTAACGCCCGTCAGGGTTCCACCCGCTCCCCGCAGTGGAGGCACGGCGGCGTAGTATTCGCTCCCAAGCCCCGCGACTATCGCCTTGCGATCAACAAGAAGGTCAAGAGGCTCGCTCTCAAGTCCACCCTTTCGGATAAGGCTATCACCGAGGACATCATCGTGCTCGATGAGCTGAACCTTAAAGAGGGTAAGACCCGTGAAATGGTAGCAGTGCTCAAGGCGCTTGAGGTCGAGAGTGCACTCATCGTTCTTGACGGCGCAAATGAGCTGGCTGTTCGTGCGGCAAACAACCTTAGGAAGGTTGCGACCACCCCCGTAACAGCTCTCAACCCCTATGAAATACTTAAGCACAAGACGCTGGTGCTCACAAAGGCCGCTCTTGAGCAGGTTCAGGAGGTATATAGATGAGCCCGTATGATATCATCATAAAGCCCGTCCTCACCGAAAAATCCTTTGATGGCATCGGCAGCAAGACCTACACGTTCATCGTAGCTAAGAATGCAACCAAGACCGAGATCAAAAAGGCGATCGAAGAGATATTCGGCGTAGAGGTAAAGAGGGTAAACACCATTAACAGCCTCGGCAAGATCAGGCGCATGGGCAGGACCGAAGGTCGCCGTCCCAGCACCAAGAAGGCTTATGTCACGCTTTTGGAGAACTCAAAGGGTATCGAGTTCTTCGACAGCATGGTTCAGTAAGGAGGAACGCAATGGCTATCAGAAAAATCAAGCCCACGACCCCGGGTCAGCGCTTCATGACCGTGTCCGGATATGAGGAGATCACCACAAGAACTCCCGAGAAATCCCTTCTTACGGATCTTAGAAAGAACGGCGGTCGTAATAATTCAGGCCGTATCACCGTTCGTCATCGCGGCGGCGGCGCAAGGCGTAAGTACAGAATAATCGACTTCAAGCGCAATAAGGACGGCATCCCCGCAAAGGTCGCCACCATAGAATATGATCCAAACCGCAGCGCGAACATCGCTCTTCTTCACTACGCGGATGGCGAAAAGCGCTACATAATAGCTCCCCTCGGTCTGACCGTTGGCGACACCATCCTTTCCGGCGACGGTGCGGACATAAAGATCGGAAATGCGCTTGAGATCAGGAATATCCCCGTTGGCACCATGATTCACTGCATCGAAATGAAGCCCGGCAAAGGCGCTCAGCTCGTTCGCAGCGCGGGCAACGCAGCTCAGCTCATGGCAAAGGAAGGCAAGTACGCACAGGTACGTCTCCCCAGCGGCGAAGTAAGACTCATCCCCATGAACGCAAAGGCGACCATAGGACAGGTCGGCAATGCGGATCATGAGCTGGTAATGTTCGGTAAAGCAGGTCGTGTACGTCATCTGGGCTTCCGTCCCACCGTGCGCGGTTCGGTGATGAACCCCTGCGATCACCCGCACGGCGGCGGTGAGGGCAAAAGCCCGATCGGTCGTCCCGGCCCTGTTACCCCGTGGGGTAAGCCTGCTCTTGGTCATAAGACCAGAAAGACTAAGAACGTGAACGATAAGTTCATCGTCCGTCGCAGGAATTCCAAGTGATTCACGAAAGGAGCAATAGATGAGCAGATCAGTTAAAAAGGGACCGTTTATCGAAGAGCGTCTTTATAAGCGCGTTGAGATGATGAACACCACCGGTAAAAAGTCGGTCATCAAGACCTGGTCAAGGGCTTCCACCATATTCCCCGAGTTTGTAGGGCATACCATTGCTGTGCATGACGGCAGGAAGCATGTACCGGTTTATATAAGTGAAGAGATGGTTGGTCATAAGCTGGGCGAATTCGCCCCCACCCGTACCTTCCGTGGACACAGGGGCTCAGAGAAGTCCTCCGGCAGAAAGTAAGAGGAGGCTTTAAAAAATGGCAACCAGAATAAGAGAAAAAGCAGCAAACCGCCGTGAAAACGCGGAAAAAAGACCCCACGCTACAGCCCGTTATATCAGGATATCCTCAAGGAAGGTAAAGATCGTTATCGACCTTATCAGGGGTAAGAATGTTAAGGAAGCTGAAGCTATACTCATGTATACCAACAAGGCAGCAAGCGAGCCCGTTCTTAAGCTTCTGCGCAGCGCTATGGCAAATGCGGAAAACAACCTGGGCATGGATCTTAATGACCTTTTCGTAGCGGAGATATACGCAAACCAGGGACCCACCCTTCGCCGTTTCAGACCCAGAGCAAGGGGCAGGGCAACCAGGATCAGGAAGCGCACCAGCCACATCGGCATCGTGCTTGATAGCAGGACTAAATAAGTAAGGAGGTATAATATGGGACAGAAAGTTAATCCGCATGGATTCCGTGTAGGCGTGATCAAGGATTGGAATACCCGTTGGTATGCCTCCAAGAAGAATTTCGCCGATCTGTTGGTCGAGGATAAGCTTATCCGTGATCACCTCAAGAAAACCTACTATGCAGCAGGCATCGCAAGGATAACCATTGAGCGCGCTGTAGGCAAGGTGATCGTAAGCATATACACCGCGCGTCCGGGAATGCTCATTGGAAAGGGCGGCGTTGGTATCGATGAAATAAAGAAGGGCGTTTCAAAGCTCACCGGCAAGGCTGTAAGCGTAAACATCATGGAAGTTAAGAATGCCGATGCAAACGCGCAGCTTGCAGCAGAGAATATTGCGGCGCAGATTGAGAAGAGAGTTTCTTTCCGCAGAGCAATGAAGCAGCAGATGCAGCGTGCCATGAAAGCCGGCGCAAAGGGCATAAGAGTTCTTGCATCAGGCCGTCTTGGCGGAGCTGAGATCGCGCGCAGCGAAGGTCATCATGAGGGTTCGGTACCGCTTCAGACCATACGCGCAAATATCGAATACGGTTTTGCCGAGGCAGCTACAACATATGGCCGCATTGGCGTTAAGGTTTGGATCTACAAGGGCGAAGTCCTTGGGGATCGCAGGTAAAGGAGGCAATGTATTATGTTGATGCCTAAGAGAGTAAAGCGCAGGAGGGTCCATCGTGGCCGCATGAAGGGCACCGCGCATAGAGGCAACAGGATTGCATACGGTGAAATCGGCCTTGTGGCAATGGAGCCTGCATGGGTGACCAGCAATCAGATAGAGGCAGCGCGTATCGCAATGACACGTTACATCAAGCGTACCGGTCAGGTTTGGGTAAGCATATTCCCTGACAAACCCGTTACCGAAAAGCCCGCTGAGACCCGAATGGGTTCCGGTAAGGGTTCCCCCGAGTATTGGGTAGCGGTCGTAAAGCCCGGACGTGTTATGTTTGAGATAGCAGGTGTTTCCGAGGAAGTAGCGCGTGAGGCGCTGAGGCTTGCAATGCACAAGCTTCCCCTTAAGTGTAAGGTAGTGACCAAGGAGCAGCTTGAATCAAAGGAAAAGGCTGGTGAATGAGCATGAAGTCTAAAAAAGAACTTGAAAAGCTTAGGGCAATGTCGCTCGAAGAGCTTACCGCAAAGGAGCGCGAGCTTAAGGAAGAGCTGTTTCACCTTCGTTTCCAGGATGCGATAGGTCAGCTTAGAAATCCGCACAGCATCGGCGAGTGCAAGAAGAGTATAGCCAGAGTTAAGACGCTCATCTGCGAGCGCCAGCTTAAGGCATAACGTCAGGAGGATACGATAATGGAAATTAGAGGTTTTCGCAAGACCCGTACCGGCGTCGTTGTAAGCGACAAGATGGAGAAAACTGTAGTAGTTGCGATAAAGACCAAGGTTCGTCATCCTCTCTACGGTAAAATGGTAAACCGCACCCGTAAGTTTAAGGCTCACGATGAGCACAATAGCTGCGGCATTGGCGACACCGTTAAGATCATGGAGACCCGCCCCCTGTCTAAGGACAAGCGTTGGCGCGTGGTCGAGATAATTGAGAAGGCCAAGTAAGCCGAACAAAGGAGGAACAAAATGATCCAGCCTCAAACCAGGTTAAAGGTAGCGGACAACAGTGGCGCAAAAGAGATCATGTGCATCCGCGTCATGGGTGGTTCGCGTGTTAAATCCGCAAACGTAGGCGATATCATTATCGCATCCGTAAAGTCGGCTTCTCCCGGCGGTGCGGTTAAGAAAAAGGACGTAGTTAAGGCAGTAGTAGTGCGTACCACCTCGGGCGTTTATCGTCCGGATGGCAGTTACATCCGCTTTGACGACAATGCAGCTGTAATAATCAACGATGCTAAGCAGCCGCGCGGCACCCGTATATTCGGGCCGGTCGCAAGGGAACTCCGTGAGAAGGATTACATGAAGATCGTCTCGCTGGCTCCCGAGGTGCTGTAAGGAGGAACCAATTATGAAGATTAAAACCGGCGATACCGTAATGGTAATCACAGGCAACCACGAAAAGGATGTCGGTGAAAAGGGCAAGGTCCTTAGTGTAGATCCCAAGGAGGGTCGCATCGTTGTCCAGGGCAGGCGTATGGTAATCCGTCACACAAAGCCCAGGAAGCAGGGCGCTCCGAGCGGACGCATTGAGAGGGAAGGCAGCATCGATGTATCCAACGTAATGCTCGTTTGCCCCAGGTGCAATAAGCCCACTCGTGTAGGCTTTACCTTCACGGATGGAAAAGATGGCAAGCAGAAAAAGGTTCGTATCTGCAAGAAGTGCCATAAGAATATAGACTAATACAGAGGGAGGTAAATTCTGTGGCAAAGAAAAATGAGGCCGCTACGGCAACGCCTAAAAAGAAGAAGAATCAAGGCGAAGCGAAAGCTTTTACCGCTCCCGCTCGTCTTAGGATAAAGTACAGGGAAGAGGTAGTACCTGCCCTTGTCGAGATGTTTGGCTATAAGAACCCCATGATGGTTCCAAAGCTTGAGAAGATAGTTTTGAACATGGGTCTTGGCTCCGAAAAGGATAACCCCAAGGGCATGGATGTAGCTCTTGATGAGCTTGGCACGATCGCAGGCCAAAAGCCCGTAATCACCAAGGCCAAGAAGTCCGTTGCGAACTTTAAGGTTCGTCAGGGAATGAACATCGGCGCTAAGGTCACCCTTCGCGGCGACAGGATGTACTATTTCGCGGACAAGCTCATGAACATCGTACTCCCCCGCGTTCGCGACTTCCGCGGCGTGCCGGATTCGAGCTTTGACGGTCGCGGCAACTATGCCATGGGCGTAAAGGAACAGCTCATATTCCCGGAAATCAACTATGACGACGTCGATAAGGTTCGTGGTATGGACATAGCGTTTGTTACCACCGCCAAGACCGACGAAGAAGCCAAGGCTCTTCTCAGGCTCCTGGGAATGCCCTTTGAACAGTAAAGGAGATCGATATGGCAAAGACAAGCATTAAAATCAAGCAGAGCCGTCCCGCCAAGTTCTCGACCCGTGCATACACTCGCTGTCGCATGTGTGGTCGCCCCCATTCCGTACTCAGAAAGTATGGCATCTGCCGTATCTGCTTCCGTGAAGAGGCGTATAAGGGCAATATCCCCGGCATGCGCAAGGCAAGCTGGTAAGCGTAAGGAGGAATTTCAAATGACAGACATCATTGCAGATATGCTCACAAGGATACGTAATGCTCTTGTTGCAAGGCATGAAACGGTTGATATCCCCTGCGCGACCATTAAGCTTGAAATAGCCCGCATACTTACCGCTGAAGGTTATATAAATGGCTATACGGTCGTTGAAGAAGGCATAGTGAAGACGATCCGCGTTGACCTGAAATACGGCCCCAGCCGTGAAAAGGTCATAACCGGTATTAAGCGCATCAGTCGCCCGGGTCTTCGCGTATTCGCAAGGAGGGATAATCTCCCCACCGTTCTCAACGGAATGGGAATCGCCATCATTTCAACTTCCAAGGGCGTAATGACCGATAAGGAAGCAAAGAAGCTCGGCATCGGCGGCGAAGTGCTCGCCTATGTCTGGTAAAAAGTAAATGACCGATGTTAAGGCGTCTCCAAAAAGGGTGACGCCATCGGTGAATTTAAAAAGCAAGTATGAAAGCGCGATAACGCTTACATAGAAAAATTTTTTGGAGGTGTAACAAATGTCACGAATCGGAAAACTTCCGATAACCATTCCTGCCGGAGTGACAATCACGGTCGCTGACGATAACACCGTAACGGTAAAAGGCCCGAACGGAACGCTTAGCGAAAGTATCTCTCCCAAGATGGAGCTTTCCATCGATGCAGGCGTAATGCATGTAGCTCGTCCTAACGATCTTAAGGAGAATAGGGCGCTCCATGGTCTTTCCCGTTCACTTATAAACAATATGGTGATCGGCGTAACAACCGGTTTTAAAAAGAATCTTGAGATCAACGGTACCGGTTATCGTGCCCAGAAGCAGGGCAATAAGCTCGTGCTTAACATGGGTTATTCACACCCGGTCGAGTTCACAGAGCCTGAGGGAATCGAGTTTGAAGTACCCGCTCCCAACAGGATCACTGTAAAAGGCGCAAGCAAGCAGCGCGTAGGCCAGATCGCAGCGGATATTCGTGCGGTACGTCCGCCTGAGCCGTATAAGGGCAAGGGTATCAAGTACGACTACGAGACTATTCGCCGCAAGGAAGGCAAGACCGGTAAGTAAGAGAGGAGTACGATATGATTTCTAAGATAGATAAAAACGCAGTACGCAAGGCTCGTCACAATCGTACACGCAGGCACATCATCGGTACTCCCGAGAGGCCCAGGCTTAACGTATATCGCAGCCTTAACCACATTTATGCACAGGTGATCAATGACGCAACAGGAAATACTTTAGCGTCCGCATCCACCATTGACCCCGAGATCCGTACCAAGCTCGCCGATAAGTCCAAGACCGAAGCAGCAAAGCTCGTCGGTGAAGTCGTCGGCGCACGTGCTCTCAAGTGCGGTGTAAAGAAGGTCGTGTTTGACCGCGGCGGTTATCTGTACACAGGTCGTGTAGCGGCGCTTGCCGAAGGCGCGCGCAAGGCCGGACTGGATTTTTAAGGAGGTAAGCGATGAGTAGAAATTTTGATAGGCCCGTTCCTGAATTTGAGGAGAGAATGGTTAGCATTAACCGCGTATCCAAGACCGTTAAGGGCGGACGTAATATGCGCTTCTCCGCACTCGTGGTAGTTGGCGACAGAAAAGGCCGCGTTGGAATAGGCATGGGCAAGGCCGCAGAGGTTCCGGAAGCCATGCGTAAGGCTGTTGAAGATGCAAAGCGCCACGTTGTGAGCGTACCCATCGTAAACGGCACTATCCCCCACGCTGTTGAGGGCAAGTTCTCAAAGGGACATGTAAGGATGCTCCCCGCTCCGGAGGGTACCGGCGTCATAGCCGGCGGTCCGGCGCGTGCGGTGCTTGAGATGGCCGGTGTAACGGACATCCGTACCAAGAGCTACGGCTCAAACAACCCCGCTAACTGCGTAAAGGCAACACTGGATGGTCTGCTTCAGCTTAGGACGGTGGAACAGATCGCAAGGCTTCGCGGCAAGACCGTTGAAGAGATACTCGGCTAAGGAGGAAGCACGCAATGGCACAGCTTAAAGTAACACTTGTTAAGAGCACTATAGGTGCGCTTAAGGATCAGCAGGCTACCGTTGCAGCTCTTGGTCTCCGCAAGGTAAACCAGGTAGTCGTAAAGCCCGATAATGCCTGTATTCGCGGCATGATCTTCAAGGTAAAGCACCTTGTTAAGGTCGAAGAAGTTTAATGGAGGTACAACATGAAACTGCATGAGCTCAGCCCCAACGAGGGTTCCACCACAGCTCGCAAGCGTGTTGGCAGAGGCACCGGTTCGGGTCTCGGCAAGACGTCCGGCTATGGTCACAAGGGTCAGAAGGCGCGCAGCGGCAGCAAGAAGAACGGATTTGAAGGCGGTCAGATGCCTCTTGCCCGTCGTCTCCCAAAGCGCGGATTCACCAATATATATGCAAAGGTTTATTCAGTAGTAAACGTATCCGATCTGCAGAAGCTGGATAACGGTACTCAGGTCACCGCTGAAATGCTCAAGGCATGCGGCATAATCAGCAAAATCGAAAAGGACGGTCTCAAGGTTCTTGGCCGTGGCGAGCTAACTAAGCGCTTGGATGTAAAGGCTGCTAAATTTACAAAGACAGCCCGGGAAGCCATTGTGGCCGCGGGCGGAACTTGTGAGGTGGTCTGATGTTTAAAACAATCGTTAACGCCTGGAGGGTAAAGGATATCCGTACAAAGATACTGTACACCCTCCTGCTGGTGTTGCTTTACAGGGTTGGCTGCGCTATCCCGATCCCGGGTGTAAACGTAGAGGCCGTAGCAAACCAGCTTGAAAATTACGCTGCCCTTGGTGGCTTCATGAACATGTTTACCGGTGGCGCGTTCCAAAATTATGCTATATTCTGCATGGGTATTTCACCATACATAACCGGTTCGATTATTATGCAGCTTCTGACCGTTGCTATTCCTGCGCTTGAGAGGATATCCAAGCAGGAGGACGGCAGGCAGAAGATCGAGAAGATCACCCGCTATGTCGGTATAGGACTTGCAGCCGTACAGAGCGTAGGTACTGTGCTGGCACTGGGCGAGAGCGCTGTTTACAATACAAGCTGGTTCACATATGTAGTGATAGGCGCGACCGCCACAGCAGGTACCGCTATTCTTATGTGGATGGGTGAGAAAATCTCCAACAAGGGCATCGGAAACGGCGTGTCCTTCATAATTTTCTCATCTATAGCGGCGAACGTATTGCCCGCCGTTGTCAATGTTGCTCAGTCAGCGCTTGCAGGCACCATACTTTGGGTCGCGATACCCATCATACTCGTTATAGTGCTTGCTATGTTCCTGCTCGTTGTAGCTGTCGATAAGGCAGAGCGCCGCATACCGATCAACTATGCAAAGCGCGTTGTTGGCAGAAAGCAGTATGGCGGAATGAGCACACATCTTCCGCTCAAGGCTAACGCAAACGGCGTTATGCCGCTCATATTCGCTATGACGATACTGAGCGTTCCGACTATCATCATTGAGATAGCCGGTGAAGGCTGGTTTGCGACCATGTGGAACGCGGCATTCGCGACCGGTACGGTAGGATATTACATACTCTACCCCATCCTCATCGTTGGCTTTGCGTATTTTTATTCCACGATCTCATTCAACCCTGTTGAAATTTCGCGTAATCTCCAGCAGAACGGCGGTTCTATAATGGGAATCCGTCCCGGTAAGGACACTTCCCTCTATCTCGCGAAGATAGTAAACCGTCTCACTCTGTTTGGAGCGATATTCCTTGCGGTAATAGCTGTAGTACCGTCACTTCTGTTCGCGTTCTTCTCACTCGATGAGTCCCTGACCGCGCTTCAGATGTTTGGACCTACAAGCATACTCATTATGATAAGCGTAGCGCTTGAGTCTACTTCACAGCTTGACACGATGCTGCTCATGCGTCATCATAAGGGAATTCTGTAAGGTGGAGAACGACTGTGAAAAGGCTGGTTTTATTTGGACCGCCCGGCTGCGGCAAAGGAACACAGGCTTCAAAGATATGCGGGGTGCTTGGCATCCCCCATATCTCTACCGGGCAGATGCTCCGCGATGAGCACCTGAACAACCCAAATGCCGACAAAGCGCTTCACGCCCTCGTTGCCGCCGGAAAGCTCGTTCCGGATGAGCTTATAAATGAAATGGTTTTGGAACGGATTGAAAAGCCCGACTGTGCACATGGCTATCTTTTGGATGGCTATCCGCGTACTCTTTCGCAGGCACTATTTCTTGATACCATTTCAAAGATAGATATGGTCGTGATGATCGATGTCGGTGATGACGCCATAGTTGAGCGTATGGCCGGACGGCGCATTTGCATGGGATGCGGAGGCACGTTTAACATACACTTTCTGGATGATGAAAGCACATGCCCAAAGTGCGGCAATCGCCTCACTGTGCGGCCTGATGACGACCCAAGAGTTACTCGCCAGCGTCTTCTTGTTTACCACGAGATGACAAAGCCTCTTGAGCATTATTATGAGGAGAGAGGAAAACTTGTGCGGGTAGACGGAATGGGTGATCTGGATGCTGTGTTTTCGCGGATCATGAGCTGCCTTGGGATTGATATATGAGCTTTATTGTGATTAAAACGCAAGGTCAGCTTGAACTCATGAAAGCTGCCGGCCGCCTTACGGCAAATGTGCTTGAGCTTATAAGGGAGAACGTGCGCGAAGGCATAAGCTCGCGTGAGCTTGACGCGCTAGCATACGAGTTTATAACTAAAAATGGCGCGGTGCCATCATTCTTAAACTACCACGGCTACCCTGCCAGCATATGCGCTTCGGTAAACGACACCGTTATCCACGGTATACCGGATGATTACCGTTTAAAGAGCGGGGATATAATAAGCGTGGATGTTGGCGTGTTCATAGGCGGCTATCATGGTGATGCGGCAAGGACCTTTACCGTTGGAGATGTGGCGGATGATGTAAAAAAGCTCATAAGCGTCACCGAGGAGTGCTTTATGAAGGGCTTTTTCGCGGCTCAAAAGGGCGGCTTTATATCGGACATATCAAAGGCTGTACAGCAGCATGCCGAGGCGCACGGATATGGCGTAGTGCGGGAGTATATAGGACATGGCGTGGGAAAAGCCATGCACGAAGCTCCCGAAGTCCCAAATTATTATGCCGAAGGAATGCAAAGAATACGCCTGAGAGAGGGTATGACCATTGCGATAGAGCCAATGATAAACCTTGGCAGTCACCTTGTTAGAACGCTGAAGGACGGTTGGACGGTAAAGACAATTGACGGTAAACCCTCAGCTCACTATGAAAATACCATTGCGATCACCGCGAATGGGCCTGAAATATTAACGAAGGCTTGAGGATATGCATATGGAGCTTATAGGAAGCATAGTTATATCAAAGGCCGGAAGGGATAAGCGCAAGGTATTTGTTATTGTGGGAACTCCCGACCCTGAGCATGTGCTGGTTGCCGATGGCGATTTAAGAAGGATCGAGAAGCCAAAGCTTAAAAAGCTGAAGCATATTCAGCTTACGCAGTATAAAATACCGGTGATCAAGACAAAAATAGAGCAAAATGCCGTTATTACCAATGCGGAAATTAGAAAGAGCCTGCTTGAGAACTGCGGCAATTGCTTGATCGCAAAACGATAAGGAGGACAGAATGTCAAAACAGGATGTTATTGAGGTGGAAGGCGTTGTAACGGATTCATTTCCGAACGCATCTTTTGAAGTTGAGCTGGAAAATGGCCATAAGATATTGGCTCATGTCTCCGGCAAGCTGAGAATGAACAATATACGCATCATAACCGGTGACAGAGTAAAACTTGAGCTGTCCCCTTATGATCTTACGCGCGGGCGCATAACCTGGCGCACAAAGAACTAATCTACGACAGGAGGAAATTACGATGAAAGTCAGGCCTTCAGTGAAACCAATCTGCGAGAAGTGCAAGATAATCAGACGCAAGGGTCGAGTCATGATCATTTGTGAGAACCCCAGACATAAACAGAAGCAGGGCTAATTGCACTGCAAAAGCCCGGTACACATTCCGGGATCAAGCGGAGAAGAAGCGATCGCTTTTTCTTCGTTTTTTTTTGCTTAAATTGGGTCTTTTCGAGGGCTCCGCCGAGGGGCTCCTGCTGGAAACTGCTCGTCCCCGGCCCCGAGGCAGGGAGCTTACCTTGAGCCTTTCCGCAGGGGCTCCACCTCCCGCACCCCTGCTGGAAACTGCTCGTCCCCGGCCCCGAGGCAGGGAGCTGGCCTTGACCCTTTCCGCAGGGGGTCCACCACCCGCACCCCTGCTGGACACTGCTCGTCCCAAGACTCCGAGGCAGGGAGCTGGCCTTGCCCCTTGCCGCGGG
>JAFQCL010000021.1 GCA_017416425.1 Clostridia bacterium | reverse complement strand
TAGAAAGAGGTATTCGTTCTGAAGATGTAATTGAGAGAAGCATAGCAAGAATACCGATGTACCAAGCACTCAATACCATTAAAATTGATACGAACGCCAAAACTGTGGCTGTGATTGCCAATGAGATAAAGCAGTTGTAATACTGTCAAATTCCAATTTGTCGAACTAACAGCGCGGGGCGCAAGCTCCACGCTATATTTTACCCTCTCTTGGTGTTCGTAAGAGTATACCTTTACAAACACGACAAAATAACGCTTAATAAGTGTTTGTAAAATACAAAAATTCTTTTGTGAATATATTCGTAAATATATTGATACTTGCGAACACTTATGCTATAATACGAACATAGAGAACAGGGAGGGCGCAAAAATTAACAGCAGAACTTACTACTACGCAAGAGTATCAAGCAAGGAACAGAATTTAGACAGACAGATAGCCGCTTTTATGGCTCTTGGTGCAACAGACCGAGACATTATCACAGACAAGGAAAGCGGCAAAGTTTTAGACAGAAAAGGTTATCAGGTACTTAAAAACGCTATTCTCCGCCGTGGCGATACGCTCGTTGTAAAATCCCTTGACAGATTGAGCCGCAACAAATACGACATTCACAACGAACTGCAATACTTCAAAGAGAACGGCATTCGGCTGAAAGTCATTGATTTGCCTACAACAATGATGGACTTGCCCGAGGAACAGGAATGGGTGTTTGAAATGGTAAACAACATTCTGATTGAAGTGTTGGGAACTATCGCAGAGCAGGAACGCGAAAACATTCGCAAGAGACAGGCAGAGGACATTGAAGCAGCAAAGCAGAATGGCAAGAAACTTGGCAGACCGTCTCTCGTCTTTCCTGCAAATTGGGATAGCGTTTACACCTCTTGGAAAGCAGGAGAAATCACAGCAAAGACAGCTATGGAGCAGACAGGCACAAAAAGAACGAGCTTTTACAAGCTCGTAAACATGACCGAAAACAACTAAATTAAGGACACATTTTCGCAAGACACATTTCCCCTACTTTTGGATAGCCGAAAACGGCAGCAGGACACGTAAAAGACACAGACACAAAAAGATAGGGAACGGCAGCAGCCATTCCCTATCGTAAAAAGTCAGTATCTAAGGCTTTATATTAGCCGAAGTAACGGTTCAGCAGACCTTCAAATGCCTTGCCGTGTCGCGCTTCGTCCCTTGCCATCTCATGTACCGTATCATGGATAGCGTCATATCCGAGCTTCTTGGCAAGAGCTGCCAGCTCTACCTTGCCCTCGGTCGCGCCGTATTCGGCATCAACACGAACCTGCAAATTCTCCTTACTGCTTGCGCTTACCACTTCGCCCAGAAGCTCCGCGAACTTTGCAGCATGCTCCGCTTCCTCAAAAGCTATGCGCTTATAAGCCTCTGCGATCTCGGGATAACCTTCGCGATCCGCAGCCCTGCTCATTGCAAGATACATGCCGACTTCGGTGCATTCACCCTCGAAGTTCGCACGAAGACCCTCAATTATCTCAGGCTCCACACCCTTTGCTACACCAATCACATGCTCCGCCGCCCAAGTAAGTTTATCCTCCATGGGAACAAACTTATCAGCAGGCTGCTTACATACAGGGCAAAATTCCGGAGCGGTATCTCCTTCATGAACATAACCACAAATTGTACAACGCCATTTCATATTTTAAAATCCTCCTAAATGTTTTTCTTTATGGCTTAATTATCGTCCATAAAGAAAACCAATGCAAGGAAATTTTATTTCTTTAACATTTTCGTCACATTTGGGATCCTGTGCATTCGTTACGATATCAGTCCTCCGAAATGCTTTCAAAACGCATCACATTATCCTTCATGACCCACTTTCCAAATACGCCATCAAAAGCAGCGCCTGCCTCAATGTGCAGCATCGCTATCCCACAGTCTACCATGCCATAGCCAAAATTCCAGCCCGTATTCATCACGCATACCGAATTTTCCAATACCTCAAGCATAAATGGCTGAGCATTAATAGCTGTGGGCGCTATCTGTGCGCATTTTATCGCAGCAAGCTGCCAAGGAGCCATCTGAGCTATCTCACGATCAAAGTCCTCACTGTCAAGCTTCATAAGTTGTCTTAAGTTTTTTCTTTTTCGACGCGAAAATTCCTGACCGGATCTACCAATACTTATTATGCAGCGAAGCTTTTCATCTTCAGAAAGATCGATCTTTGATAAAACCGCCGATCGCTTATAAGAAGCTCCAAGCCAGCACGTACCAAGCCCAAGAAGCGTGCATTCCAGTACAAAAGCCTCACCTATATACCCTGTCATAAAGGGTTGTGCAGTATTCTTTTCAATTATCGCCGCAAAGCAGTCGGTACCCGTTATTACCTGCTTTATAAGACCCGTTGAAAAGACATCCTCCTCTCTCATAACCTCTATACGAATCCCATTGCCCGATATCTGTTCGGCGAGCATTATAAGCTGTGTTATCTCATAGTCAGTTGGCGGAGCGCTGTATTTTCTTATAGAGCACCTTTCCTCCGCTGCTTTATACCATTTCTTCATATTCATAGATTCAAACCATGGCTTTCAAGCTATAAAAGCTTCCTTTCTGTGGAATTATGATAGGTTTTTGCGTTAATGAAAGCTATTTGAGTATTTTTCTAAGGTACTGTCCTGTGTAGCTTTCCTCACACAGAGCTACCTCCTCGGGTCTTCCCTTTGCGATAACCATTCCGCCGCCATCTCCTCCCTCGGGACCCAGGTCGATTATATAGTCAGCCGTCTTAATAACATCGAGATTATGCTCTATGACAAGCACTGTGCTCCCATTATTGCAGAGTCTGTTTATAATGTCCAGCAGGCACTGTACATCAGCGGTATGAAGTCCCGTGGTAGGCTCATCAAGCACATAAAACGTCTTTCCCGTATCCCTGCGTGAAAGCTCCGTTGCCAGCTTAACACGCTGCGCCTCACCGCCCGAAAGGGTTGTGGAGGACTGTCCAAGCTTTATATAGCCAAGACCGACATCAAATAGGGTCTGAAGCTTACGCACAAGCTTTGGCTGATTCTCAAAGAAATGTAAAGCCTCCTCTACCCTCATATCAAGTACATCGGCTATGCTCTTGCCCTTATAGCGCACCTCCAAGGTTTCACGGTTGTAGCGCTTGCCTTTACACACCTCACAGGGAACATATACATCCGGCAAAAAATGCATCTCAATCTTTATTATACCATCGCCGCGACAGCTTTCACAACGACCGCCCTTTACGTTGAAGCTAAATCTGCTGTTTGTGTATCCACGAAGCTTAGCCTCCGGGGTCATTGCAAACAGCTCGCGTATAAGGTCGAAAAGTCCTGTATATGTGGCGGGATTACTTCTCGGCGTTCTTCCTATCGGTGATTGATCTATATCTATTATCTTATCAAGGTACTCAAGTCCGCTTATTGTATCATATGCGCCCGGTTTCACCTTGGCTCTATTGAGCTTATGAAGCATGGTCTTTTTTATCACCTCATTTACAAGGCTTGATTTACCCGAACCTGAAACGCCTGTCACGCAGGTAAATACCCCAAGAGGTATGCTAACGTCTATATTCTTAAGATTGTTTGCCATAGCTCCGGTAACGGTTACAAACTTATCCGAAATTAATCTTCTTTCCTCGGGTATCTCTATGCGCTTTTTCCCCGATAAATATTGTCCTGTTATGGAGCGCTCGCAGGCCTCTATTTCCAGCGGAGTTCCGGCTGCCACGATCTCTCCACCATGCTCTCCCGCTCCGGGGCCTATATCAACTATATAATCCGCGCTTCGCATGGTATCCTCATCGTGCTCGACTACGATAAGCGTATTACCGATATCTCTCATGCGCTCAAGCGCGGCGATAAGCTTTGCGTTATCACGCTGATGCAGACCTATGCTAGGCTCATCAAGTATATAAAGCACACCCACAAGCCCCGAGCCTATCTGTGTTGCAAGCCTTATACGCTGCGCCTCGCCTCCCGAAAGCGTATATGCCGCCCTTGAAAGGGTAAGATACTCAAGGCCTACATTTATCAAAAATCCAAGCCGGGCACTTATTTCCTTTATTATCTGAGCGGCTATGAGGCTTTCTGATTCATTGAGCGCTAAAGAGTTTATGTATGAAAGCGCCTGTGTGACGGTCATATCGCTGACCTCGGATATGGACTTACCTCCCACGGTGACCGCCCTGCTTATGCGGTTAAGGCGTTTCCCCTCACACAAGGGACACGGCGTGGTAGACATATAGCTCTCGTATTCAGCCTTCATGGACTCGGACGTAGTCTCCTTGTATCTGCGCTCAAGTATTGGAATTATGCCCGAAAATGAAGCCTGAAACTCGCTGCTGCCAAAGTCCCGGGTATACTTTATGTCAAGCTTTTCGCCCCTTGTTCCGTAAAGCACTATGTCCTTCACCTTATCCGAAAGCTCTCTCCAGGGCGTATCCAATGAAAAGCCGTATTTTTCGGCAAGAGCGTTCAAATAAACATGCGCTATGCCATCGCTGCTGGCGCTTCTCCAGCCAGTAACATTTATAGCGCCCTCATTTATGGATAGGGTATCATCGCATATTATTATAGCGGGATCCATACGCATCAAAACACCGATACCTGTACATTCCGGACAGGCGCCATATGGATTGTTGAAGGAAAACATTCGGGGCGTCAGCTCATCAAGACTTACGCCGCATTCGGGACAGGCATATTTTTGCGAAAAGGTGATCTCTTTATCGCCTATTATCTCCACCTTGGCTATTCCATCCGTAAAGCTAAATGCCGTCTCAAGCGATTCGGAAAGCCTGCTTTGGATGCCTTCTCTTATTATGAGCCTATCCACTACCACTTCAATAGTATGTTTTATATTCTTTAAAAGCGGGGGTACTTCGTTTATATCGTAAACCGTTCCATCAACTTTCACTCTAACATATCCATCCTTTTTTATCTGCTCAAGCAGTTTCACATGCTCACCCTTTTTTGAACGTATGACCGGCGCTATTATCTGTATGCGCGAGCCTGCGTCAAAGCCCATGACGCGATCCACCACCTGATCTATGCTCTGCCTTGTGATGGGTCTGCTGCATTCGGGACAATGAGGAAGGCCTATTCTGGCAAACATAAGGCGCAGATAATCATGTATCTCTGTTACCGTTCCCACGGTCGAACGCGGGTTATTCGATGTGCTCTTCTGGTCTATGGCAATCGCGGGTGAAAGTCCGTCTATGCTATCCACATCAGGCTTATCCATCTGACCCAAAAACTGCCTTGCATACGAGGAGAGGGATTCCACGTATCGTCTTTGACCCTCCGCGTATATCGTCTCAAACGCGAGCGATGATTTTCCCGAGCCGGAAAGCCCGGTAAACACTATCAGCTTATTCCTCGGGAGCGTTAAGCTGACATTTTTCAGGTTATTTTCTCTTGCTCCCTTTATCACTATATTTTCAAGCATTTTCTACCTCTTACTCTTTGTACTCTTTCGACTTCTCTGCTTTGCCGCCTGCTTGCTTCCCACGGTTCCGGGCGCAAGCTTATGTCCACCCTCCGGCGTTATGCCGCGAAGAGCGTATATCTCATCACGGAGCCTTGCGGCTTCTTCAAACTCAAGCTCCCGAACGGCTTTCATCATATCCTCCGTAAGCAGCTTGATGCGCTCCTCGCGTTCAGCTTCGCTTTGAACTATCTCGTCAGGCTTTGTTTTGCTTGTTATTTCAAGTACATTATGCACCTTCTTGATTATGCTCTTTGGCGTTATGCCATGCTTTTGGTTATACGCCTCCTGTATGCCGCGTCTGCGCTCCGTTTCGTCGATAGCACGTTTCATGGAGAGGGTCACGACATCCGCATACATGATCACCCTGCCGTCAACATTTCTTGCCGCCCTTCCAATGGTCTGTATGAGCGATGTCTCGGAGCGCAAAAAGCCCTCCTTATCCGCATCAAGTATAGCGACAAGCGCCACCTCGGGAAGATCCAATCCCTCACGTAGAAGATTTATCCCAACGAGCACATCAAATTCACCCAGCCTAAGATCACGTATTATCTCCATACGCTCAATGGTCTCTATCTCGGAATGCATATAGCGAACACGAATACCCATACCATCCAAATGCTCAGTAAGCATCTCCGCCATACGCTTTGTAAGCGTTGTAACGAGTACTCTTTGATTTTTGTTCGTAACGCTCCTTATTTCGCCAATCAGGTCATCCACCTGACCTTTTACCGGCCTTACTGCTATATGAGGATCGATAAGACCTGTAGGCCTTATTATCTGCTCAGCTACGCTGCCGCACCTTGACAGCTCGTATTCGGCAGGCGTTGCGCTTACGCAGATGAGCTGATTTACTCTCTGCTCAAACTCATCGAATTTAAGAGGTCTGTTGTCCTTTGCAGAGGGAAGCCTGAACCCATATTCTACGAGTATATCCTTCCTTGCCCTATCGCCGTTATACATCGCCCTTATCTGAGGTATCGTAACATGCGATTCATCGATTATCATCAAGAAGTCCCTGGGAAAGAAGTCAAGGAGCGTAAACGGAGGTTCACCCGGCTTTCTACCGTCAAAATACCTTGAGTAATTTTCAATACCCGAGCAAAAGCCTATCTCACGAAGCATATCCATATCATACAGCGTTCGCTGCTGCAATCTCTGCGCTTCAAGCAGCTTTTCCTCAGCCTTAAGCTCGGCTACACGCTCGTTCATATCAGCTTCAATGTTTATCAAGGCCGCTTCAAGGCGCTCACGGCTCGTTGTATAATGCGATGCGGGAAATATGACCACATGCGACATATCCAGTAATCTCTGCCCCGTTAAGGGATTTATCTCGCATATCCTCTCTATCTCATCGCCAAAGAATTCCACCCTTATTGCGCGTTCTGAGCGATCGGCAGGGAATATCTCAAGAACATCTCCCCTTGCTCTTATCGTGCCTCTGCTGAACTCTATTTCATTTCGCTCGTACTGTATATCTATAAGCTTTCGCATTATCTGCGTCCTATCCACCTGCATGCCGACCCTAAGGGATACGCTAAGCTTCATATACTCCTCGGGATTGCCCAGCGCGTATATGCATGAAACGGAAGCCACTATTATAACGTCACGTCTTTCGCTAAGTGCAGATGTCGCGCTATGCCTGAGCCTATCTATCTCATCATTAATATCGGCGGTCTTTTCTATATAGGTGTCGGAAGATGCTATATAGGCTTCCGGCTGGTAGTAATCGTAATAGGATACAAAATACTCAACAGCGCTATCTGGAAAAAACTCCTTAAGCTCCGAGCAGAGCTGTGCCGCAAGCGTTTTATTATGGGCTATCACAAGCGTGGGCTTTTGCACGCGCTCTATTACATTAGCCATAGTAAAAGTTTTACCTGAGCCCGTGACCCCAAGAAGTACCATAAGTCTTTCGCCATCGTCTACGCTGCGCACCAAAGCGTCTATTGCCTCGGGCTGATCCCCTGTTGGTTTATAATCGGATTTAAGCTTAAATTCGTTCATACTTATAACCTTAACTTTCATACAGCGAAAACCACAAAACATGTCTATCGCTATTTAGAAGTCTCCTTTCTTGTGAATTAGGGCTGGTTTTGCGCTTGCACAAAATCGCAGCCTCAAGGGCGCGCAAGGCACAAAACACGGTTTGAAAATTTATTTTCAAACTTATCTCCTACTGTTTCCAATCAGTAACGGTCGTTTGTTCGTATCCTTTTCATTTTAACACAAAATCAGCATAAGTTTACACACAATTATCCTAAATCACACTTATATTTTAAAATAAAACTCAATTTCGATATGATCGGCAGCTATCAAGTACATGGGTAAAATATCTTTTCATCTCTCCTTTACTAAAGCTTGATATAATAAATATGCCAATAACAAAAAAGGAGATACTAATAATGACAAAGTGCTTAAAGGCTCTTGCCTCGTTTCTTATTGCGCTTACATTCATGCTCCCCGTGGGCATCGCCGCAGCGAGCGGAATGATGGAATATGCCCCCAAAGTAAGCGCCAAAGCCTCTGATACCGACTTTAAAGAAAGCGATATCGTCACCTTAATGGTAAAGCTCGATGAAGAACCTGCGCTTTCGGATAAATGCATTGAAAGCGAAAGCACAAAAGCAAAAAGCGCCTTGATAGAGGACGCTCAGGATGAGGTCATAGCCACTATCGAGCATACGCTTTTAAACGATCAGCCCCTTGATATTCTTTACAGATATTCATTGCTGTTTTCCGGGTTCTCCTTTAAGGGTGAATTCGGTCTCATTGAACAGATAAAGAAGCTGCCTTTAGTTGAAGACTGCTATGTAAGCCCCGGTTGGATAATGCAAAGATTGCCCGAAACCGAGGGTACAAAGCTTTCGGGAAGCATCCCATTTATCAACGCAGATGAACTGTGGGAGCTTGGATACACCGGCAAAGGCAAGACCGTTGCCGTAATAGACACCGGCCTTGTCGTAACTCATCCTAATTTTTCGGTAGCGCCTCCCGATCCCCATTTTAACACCCAAAATCTCACCGACATACTAAATAGCTACGACCTTCTTGCAGAGCAGAAGTTCAGTGGCACACTTACTGCCCATGACGTCTATCAAAGTCAAAAGATCGCATATACCTTTGACTATGTTATGGGCAGCCCCGATGTGGATCATGCCGTAGCTGATAACGATCACGGCACCCATGTAACCTCCATCGCCGCAGGTCATGATTCCTCCCATAAAGGCGTTGCGTATGATGCGCAGCTTGTGATCATGAATGTTTTTGAAGATGAATATGAGGACTGGGCAATAGTTCTTGCGGCGCTTGAGGATTGCGTATATCTGGGCGTAGACAGCCTTAACATGAGCTTTGGTGACGATTGCGGGCTCTCGACCGGCGGAGATGATATAGACCGCGTATTCCAGCTGCTTCACGAGGCGGGTGTAAACTGCATCGCCGCAGCCGGAAACTCCGAGACAGTAGCCGAAGGCAATCTGCTTAATGGCAAGTCCCTTGCAACAAATCCTGACAATGGAGCGATAGCTTCACCCGCAACATATTCGGTACCCCTTGCTGTTGCCGCATGTGATAATAGCGCCGAAGTCTGCTATTTCTCCTCATGGGGTCCTACCTCTGATCTAAAGATCAAGCCCGAAATAATGGCACCCGGTTCATGGATTACCGCAGCCACCGACCCTGATTATTCGGGATCACAATATGGCGTAAAGAGCGGCACATCCATGGCTTCACCCCATGTAGCTGGCGCTGCCGCACTGCTTGATGAATATGTTTCAGACACATTCCCGAATCTTTCACAGGCAGAGCAGGCAGATATGGTGAATACGCTTCTCATGAGTACCGCCATACCCGCTATCTATAGCGGAGATCTGCCTTATTCTCCGAGACTTCAGGGTGCAGGAGTGATCGACCTTATCGCAGCCGCGTCCACCGGTGCTTATATAGAAGTAGGTGGCAGCGTTCGGCCCAAACTTGAAATAGGTGATGACCCCGAGCGCACCGGCGTATTTACGTTCTCATTCGATGTAGTAAACTTTGGAAATGAAACGCTTACGTTTGACATAAGCGCAAACGTCCAAACCGAAAACGTGACCGGAAGCTCGCCAACATATTACATGGCCGAAGCGCCGCTTTCACTTATGGATCATGCCCGGATATCAGCTCCCTCAAGCGTAACAGTACCTGCCGGCGAAAGAAGGAGCATTGAAATTACCGTTGACGTATCCTCTGCAAGAGAATTTCTTGACGCGCGCTTTAAAAACGGCATATACATTGAGGGCTATATCTCATTAGATGGTACAACAGACCTTTCAGTGCCCTATTTGGGCTTCTATGGCGGATGGGACGAGCCTCCGGTGATCGAGCCTGTGACGTACTGGGATGAAATAACGGGAAACGCTCAAAACGCGACATGGGGCGTAAACCTTGCCGCCCATACAAGCGCTTCTAATGTGTATCGCCTGGGTGAAAATCCCTTTATCGATTCAAGCGACTTTTTTGCCGACAGGATAAGCATCAGCCCCAACGGAGACGGAAAACTCGATAGCGTAAATACCGTTGAAACTTACATGCTTCGCGCGGCAAGGGACTTCACTTACACGATAAGCGATGATTCGGGAAATATCATTTATGAAAAGATATGTCCCCTTGTAAGAAAGACCTGCTCATATTATTCCGAAAGGCCTGTAGGAGAAATGCCCGGCACCGCAATCGACCCATTTACCGGCGAAGGACTTTATGAAGGCGATACCGTAATGTTTGAAATGGCTGCCGATCTGAACTTTGAAGGCTTTGATCCTGAAAATTGCCAAAAGAGCTCCTGGAGCTTCCCTGTGACAATAGATACGACCCCTCCCGAGATAAACTACTGGAAAATCGATGATGGAAAGTTCACGCTGTATGTGACCGATGCGCATTATACGGCATACGTTGGGGTATATGCAAATTCATCATACACTCAGCTCATTGCCGAAACCGCAATAACCCAGACAAGGCGAAACGCGATGTCTCTCCTGTCATTTGATATCGGAAACCGTGATACGGTTTATGTCAAAGTAGGCGACTATGCAATGAACGTAGAAACCGCTCAGCTTACAGGCGAAGGCGGCTCATATGACCACATTGAACTGGATGGTATCGCCCTTGATCCCGCAAACATCACCCTTTATGAAGGTTACTCCGCTACTATAGGTCTCATACTTGATCCTATAGACGCAAACGCATTCACAACGGAGTGGTATGTAGATGATCCCGCCGTAGTCGATGTAAACGCCTACCTATGCAGCGCTGAGCTTATTGGTTTAACGCCCGGCACAACAACGCTTACATGCATAGCCACCAATATCGATACGGGAGAAACGCTTACAGCGTCAGCGGCAATCACCGTAAATGATTATCCCAATATTTCGGAAGCCGCCAATGCCGCAGGGGGGACTATCGATTTCACAAGCACCGGCACATATCCGTGGCAGGTGGTATTCTTAGATGATAGGGTAGCTATAAGAAGCACTAACTCGGGTATAGCAAACTCTGAATCCACCGTGAGAACCACTTTAACGCTAAGTCAGGGCGATAAGCTGCACTTTGACTGGAAGGTAAGCTCTGAACGAAACTATGATAGCCTGAGATTTATGGTCAATGGGCGGGAAGAAGCCTCCATATCGGGTGACAATAGCTGGACTGAATTTATCTATACGGCTCCGGGCGATGGCGTCTATTCATTTGAATGGAGCTATGAAAAAGATATGTCTGTAGATAGCTATGATGATGCCGGTTTTATCGATGAAGTTTATATAAGCTACTTTGATGAACCAGAATACTCGCTTGGCGATGTAGACGAAGATGGCCATATCACTGCGATCGACGCGCTTGTGACACTTCGCTTTTCCCTTGATATTTTAGACCTTACGCCCACACAGATAGCCGCTGCCGATTTCAACCAAAGCGGTGACGTTACGGCCATGGACGCGCTGCTGATACTAAGGCACATACTATAGGCAATATCACAAAATCACAGGTAAAAAACAAGGCTCCGGCGCTTTGATGCTTGTCCGTAAAACAGTTAATCCTCCCTATGATTATAACCATAGGAAGGATTTTTTTTATGAACTGGTGCGGCAGCACCCAAGGCTCCCCTGTGTAAGGAAAGCTGTCAGAAATCTATAATTTTTGACCGAGGGGTTGTAACGCAGTCGGCTTGAATAATGGGCAGATAATCTCTCCGTCACCGCTTTTCCGTGCCACCTCCCTTTATGCAAAGGTGGCTTTTGCGCGATGCAAAACCGCACATCGCACAATATGCCCAACCGGAGCGTATAGAAGTGCGCTATTTTCGTCTGTTTGGCAAAATGAAAAGATTAGTGACAATGCTGCTGCAGCCAATTCCGCACATATTCGCAGTAGCCTTTCTCATCATCGCAGAAACACAGAAAGTACACATAGCATTGTGCCATGTAGTATTTTACTGCCTCCACATTACAATCACCGTGTATTTGATAACCTTTCAGGAAACGCTCTAGTTCCTCATTTGTTTTCAAAAACTTTTGACCGGGACGAAGGAACAATGCCCATGCAATATCAAAATCCCGGTTACCATATCCGGCAAGCTCAAAATCAAGAATTGCACTTATATGGTGATCCTTTCAAAGTAAATTGGCATAATGAAAGTCGCCAGGGTGTATTTTGTAAAGGAAGGTTTTACCATAGCCTTTACTTTCTACGAAGCAACACAAAATGGTTCTGGCCGTCGTTGCTGTGCTCAACGCTGCATCCAAAACGGATATCGTCTGTATCCAGTTTTGGAAGCATTGCAGCGATCATAAACATCGGGAATTCCATTTTATTCGGATGCTTCTCCTCCGTCAGAAGGAAATAGAAACAGTGTTCATACCCCTTTTGCAATTCAGGAATATTGTCGAGAAACTCGTAGACAAAATTCCAGCCGTGGCATTCCCATACAGTTTCGCTATTCTCCGGTGTAAGCGTGTCTGTTTTGCCGACATCTTGGTCGCCGAGCAGAACGGTATCCTTGTAACCATTTTCCTTTAGTGATTCGAATGCTTCGATCATCTGCTGTGTTCCCTGAATCGCGGAGCCATTCAGAATCATTTGCACATCGGGAGATGCTGGCAAATGACGCAGAGCAGTTCTTTCGTAGAACTCTTTCAGTTTGGCAATAACAGTCTCTCCGTCCGTAGGGGACATTCCAAATTCGCGGAGCATTTCAAAGTCCGATACAGCATGGAATAAATAATCGGATGCGCTTTGTACTAATTTTTCCATATTGGTTTTTTCGGTCAGATATGATTGTTGGATTTCTTTGATCCGCTCCAGCTTTTGTGCCTGCTCTGCAATCTTCTGGTCGAATGCTTCAAACACCTGCTGATCTGGCATGATAAGCAGTGCTTTGATTTCGTCGATGGTGAAGTCAGCAGCCTGAAGATTTTTGATTTTCACAAAATCTATTGCCTGAGATTTTGTGTAATAGCGGTAACCAGACCATTGATCCACCTTAACCGGTTTCAGTAGGTCAATTTTGTCATAGTACCGCAGGGTCTGCGTGTTGCAGCCACATAGAGTAGCGAATTCTTTGATGGTCATCATATCTGCAACCTCCTTCCAACGCGACTATATCATTATAGTTTGGTGTAAAGTCAAGAACTCTCCCAGAAAATTTCCTGAAAAATGGTGTTTCTTTTTTTATAGGTGCGTGATCATCTAAGATCAGTATATCAGCCAAATAATCACATATCAAGAATTACGGTATTACCAGTTCAATTAGACATGAATTGATTTGCAGTTAGCGGACAAGGGCGTACTTACTCACCACCGGCTTTGCCGGTGGTGTTGTGCTATCTGGCGATGACAGAGAAAAGGCTCCCTTGTGTAAAGGGAGCTGGGCAAAAATCCTTGATTTTTGACTGAGGGATTGTCAATCAGACTGATACTGCCGATGGTAATCCGTCTGCTGGAACAATCCCCCAGTCACGCTGTTCGCGTGACAGTCCCCTTTGCACAAGGGGGCCTTTGGAGCGGTGTAATCAGGGAAACCATCCTTGACAAATCCCGTGCCATGGCAGAATACTGTTTCTCCATGCGCCGGCTTTCCGGCAAAGAAATCAGCCAAAAAAGACAGATTCAACTTTTTCAACAATTCTTCTGTCGGGCAGTGATAAAACTTCCTGTCAACCTGTGGCCTCACTGATAGCTTTAGCTTGTGTAATCTGCCTAATGCCTCTCCGTATTCTTCCATATAAGAAAGGGAAATCATATCTTTGTTATCCCCTGCGATAGTGGACAAGCGCAATCCCGGCATATCGGTAGTTACTGAGAACAAGCCGTGCTCATGGTCATAGTCAATAACTTTCGGATAGATAGGGGCATCAAGCTGAGCCAGTATGTTCACCTCATTGTCAATAGCCGCTCCCTTTTGTCGAGCAACTTTGATATAAGCCGTGGTCTCAATGCCGTTTAATAAACCGCGAACATGAAATACATCATTTCCTGCATGGGGATAGCCCAATACCTCATTCAGTTCAAAATCATGATAATCCAAAACGAATGGATCGCAAGTTTCTCTCCACTTCTGCGGATGTGCTGTCTGTTGCGTATCCATCAGCTATCCCCCTTGCTCGCCAAGCTTATCAGTTTGATCTGCTGTGTCTGTAGCTGTTTTATGAATCTCCCCATTAATCGGAGCCTTATTTTATTACTTTTCATTTTCCTACGCAAAAACGCTCAAATATGCGGTCTATTACCTCCTCATCGGCTTCACGCCCGGTTATGCGTGATAGACAGCTCAGCGCCATCGCTATGTCCGTTGCTATGCAGTCTGCTTCGCTCTCTGCCATTGCCGCTTCTATATGTTCCTTCGCGTCAAGAAGCGCGTTTACATGCCGCATGTTGGTTATATAGGCGCTCTCGTCCATGCCGCAAAGCCTTAGAGCTATGCGCTCTTTTATAAGCTCTATTCCTTCTCCCAAAAGCGCGCTTGAGACTAATATTTCACTGTTGGTCAAAGCCGCTATGCTTTCCTTTGCGACCTTTTGCTCGATATCCGATTTACAAAGCACGATCATGCTCTTTTTGGGGTCGCAGCCCCTTATCATTTCTTTGAGCTCATCCGGCATATCACAGCTTGAATCCACGGCAATCAGCACAAGGTCTGCCGCTTTTATGCATCTGTTTGCCCTATCGATACCTATCTTTTCTACCACATCGTCCGTGTCTCTTATGCCTGCCGTATCAGTAAGCCTTATGGGTATACCTCTTATTATGAGCTGCTCTTCTATCACATCTCTTGTCGTGCCGGGAATCGAGGTTACAATCGCCCTTTCCTCATTTAAAATGGCATTCATAAGAGCCGATTTACCCGCATTTGGAAGCCCCATTATTACTACGCTCGCACCCTCGCGCAGCACCCTTTGCATTAAACCCTGCTTTGAGAGCGATGTAAGTCTCTCATGCACACTATGAAGCGTATCCAAAAGCATGGAAAATACATCCTCTTCCAGCTCATCCGGATAATCAAGCGCGGCGTTGATACCCGATAGCGCGTCAATAAGTTCAAGCTCAAGCTTCTCTATGTTGCTTCTCAATCGGCCGCTTAGCTGAGCTAAAGCAGCGTTTGCCGAACGCTCCGACTTTGCCGAAATAAGATCCATAACCGCTTCCGCCTGCGAAAGATCCACCTTGCCGTTTATAAAGGCCCTTCTTGTAAATTCCCCGGGCTCTGCCGGCCTTATGTTCATATCACAAAGAAGCTTACATGCCGAATTTATCACGGCAGCTCCGCCATGTACATATAGCTCTGCCATATCCTCGCCCGTATAGCTATTCGGAGCTTTAAAAGCACAGCACATGCACATATCGATGACTCTATCTCCACATTTTAATGCCCCATATGACATATACCTGTGCTTTAGCTTCCCCGAAAAGACGGCAGAAATGAGTTTAATTGAATCTCTGCCGCTTATCCTGATCAAAGCTATAGCTCCGCCAACAGGCGTTGCAACTGCATAAATAGCTTCATCCTGACGCATTATTTTGCCATACACTCCTTTATCACATCTATTACCCGTGTTACGCTGTCGGAAGCGGGGTCTTTTTGCATCGCGCCGATAAGCTCATGCCTCTTTGCGTATGCGGAAAACACAAGCTCACATAGTCTATTGGGGTTTATATTTTCTTGAAGTTCAACAAGCGCATAGCCCCGCTTCTTGAAATATTCCGCATTTTGAAGCTGATCCCCCCTGCTTCCGCTTGCGGGTAGGGGTATAAGAAGGGATGGTATTTTAAGGGCAAGTATCTCAAACACGGAATTAGCTCCCGCTCTTGATACCATAACATCCGTACAGGCAAACACATCGCCAAGCTCCTTTGAGAGAAACTCTATTTGTCTATAGCCCAAAACGCCCTCATAGCTTGCGTCCGCCTTTCCCTTGCCGCAAAGATGCACTATGTTAAAATGCTGTGTCAAGGTGGGAATAGCGGCTCTTAAGGCATCGTTTACGGCCTGCGCCCCAAGGCTTCCTCCCATAACAAGCAGGATAGGCTTGTCGTCCTCAAATTTAAGAAATTCCTTTCCTTTAGCTCTATCGCCATGAAGCAGCTCAGCTCTTATGGGAGTGCCCGTATAAACGCCTTTATCCGCGCAGTAGGCGAGGGTATCTTCAAACGAAACGCATATCCTGTCCACATGCTTTGCGCATATTTTATTAGCAAGACCCGGCGTAAAGTCACATTCATGAGCTACGATCGGTACTTTTCCCTTTGCAGCAAAAACTATCGGTACCGAAACAAAGCCTCCCTTTGAAAAGATTATGTTGGGTTTTATCTCAAAAATAAGCTTTTTGGCCTGAGAGGCGCCCTTTAATATCTTTATCGGATCTGTGACATTCTTTACTATATTGGAAACGCTGAATCCACGTCTGAGCTTTCCTGATTCTATCGCATGATACTGCACATATGGGTACTTTTCGATTATACCACGCTCCATGCCATCCGGCGTGCCAACATAGTGCAGTTCAAAGCCTTCCTCTAAAAGTGCGTCAAAAAGCGCCACGTTAGGCATAACATGCCCGGCCGAGCCGCCTCCTGTCAATATAATACGCTTTCCTGTCATAAATTTCCTTTCCACCTTACAATACAACCTAAAATCATATGCGACTTAATTGCATTATATGTGTAGTAACTTTATTTTGTCCAAAGCTTTAGTAATTATAACACATATTTGCGGTTTTGCCCCATTTCTTTACAAAAGACACGAGAAGCAAAAAGGCAGGTACTCTGACCTGCCCAAGATAGAATTTCTATTCACTTATTTTTATTTTTGACTATGAATAATAAGACAAGCGCCAGCACCAAAACACCTATTCCCACATATATAAGAAATGAGAGGTCAGAAGCTAGCCCGTTACCGGGTTCTACATCAGAAAGCTTATCAGTTTCTTGCACTTCACTACTTATATAGTCATCAGTATCTTGGTTTCCAGTATCAGAGTGTTGATCCTGAATAGTAGCATCTTCTTTACTATCGTTATCATCATTACCACTATCGTTACTCTCACTGCCATCAGGCGTATATGGGTTAGTAAAAGAATCAGAATTTTCAGGTGCAGGAACAGGAGTTGCTAAAGCATGTGTCACTGGCGGAGATACCTGCGAGGTTCGCGATGGAGTGCTCTCAACAGGAGTGATCCTTGGTGATGAAGACCCTACAAAAAGTCCGCCGCTTGCTGCTGAAATGGGTATATCCGTTGCTGTACCGTTTATCGGCATGTTTATGAGGCTGGACACCTCAAGTCTAAACTCAGCGCTCTGCTCACGAAGTAAGGTCGCTTTAAAGGTGAATAGCTCTCCTTCGCCCATAAAGGGATCTCTTGGCATCAAAATACTGAATATGATCCTATTGGTATCCTTATGATCCTCAAGCAGTACAAGCCCGCCTGTTCCCTCCGTTATAGAACCGCCCTTAAGGTCACTTATGCTTACAAGCGCAGGGTCATAATAAAGACTGATCTCGATTATATGAGCATTACTGTCACCTGATATTGACACTGCCATGTCATATGTTTCGCCGCTTTTTGCGTCCGTTACGACAGTAGTTGCAAAGAATACGGTTTCAAAAGCTTGCGCTGCAGGGACACATATACCTGCAATGCATAATATTAATATGAAGATCAAAGCTAGCCTGCTTATCGATTTCATAGGTTTGCACCTCCGAAAATATTTTTCAGTTAAATGGCAGTATACTATACAAACAGGTAAATTTCAAGTCTATTTGTCTATAAACGTAGCCCAAAACCGATGTACTGTAACATACAATATGTCGCAGTACTTTTAAATTTTTGTTGCTCTTAAGGTCAAAATCAGTCATAGCATATTACGGAGCGTATTCAAATACCAATTGTACCCTTTCGCGATCCGGCGTTGCCAATGATCCTTCCTCATATACCGTTCCATAATCGTTTGGCTCAGTCAGTGTAAAATGCATCGCATCCGAACCGTTGCCAAAATAGCCGCCCCACGAAAATCCCTCTCTAGCAAAGGCAAGTTCATGCCACAGGTAGTTTACAAGCGCATCCGGGACAGCCCTTCCTGTAGTGGGTTTATTGCCATCGTACTTAAAGCAGTATACGTTCTCTCTGCCACTAACCGTCTTTAAGCCTTCGTAAGAAAGCCTGGTTAATGCCGCACTGATCAAGTTCCAGTTTGTGTCCACACCATTTTCATCCACCTTTATCTTATTTACCTCAAGTGTAGAATTCAAGTCGATCGCGGTACCGAAGCTATGGTGTGATATCACGTTCATGCTCATGTCCTGAAAGCGAGGTACGAACGCACCATCGGCCAGGTTATACTCCTGTATGTCGTTTAAACAAAATACGCCCGAAGTACCATCATTGTAGGTGAAATGCACATACGAGTTCTTTATGTATTCAAACGCCCTTGTGAAGCGGTCAAGCGAGAGCTTATTTACCGAGTAGCTCCTGCGGTTAAAGGTGACCGAAACTATGTATTTATCTGTCCATTCATCTGATATAGTTATTCTTCTACCTGCACGCTTTGTTACCTTATATGTGAACAGGTAATCATTATTGCCGAAGAATTCCTTAAGGTCATCAATAAATATGCCATGTATTTCGGATTCAGTAAGCTTTACCCATTCGCTTATTGTAAAATTAGCCTCCCAAAGCACAACATTGTTCTCTTCCTCATTTGAACAGATAAGCCGCAAGCACTTATTCCCTTCAGTTAATTTTGAAAACGGCGCTTTTGTCGTTATGCTCGTATCGTATCCATAAAGCACATAGCTTGTACCCCCCAGATCAGCCTGTTCAGCCTCCGTCTCAAGCTCAATATTTCCATTAGAGTCAAATACAATAACCTTCACATCCCTTATAGGTGTACTGGAGTCAATCATGCCCTCAAGACCTATAGCTTGACCAAGAGCGACTTGCTCACCTTCGCGAGGCATATATGTCCAAACAAGCTTCATTGTTTTTGGCATCTCACTTGGATACTCAACAGGCCTCTGAGTAGGCGTAAGCGTTATCCCAGGTTCAATCGTCTTGATAGGAGCCGTCATATCGGGTATATGGGTTGCACCGGGCGTGCCTGACTGCCCATCCATTGGTGAGGCACTTGGTCTCAGAGAGGGTAATTCAATATAAATGTCCTCAGGATCCATTACAGGTGAAATGCAGGCGCTAAAAGCCAAAGCACCCGCAAGCAAAGTAGTTACACTCATTATTTTTATTCTTACTTTCATGTTTTCCCCTTTCTTATGTATAAAAATACTATTTTATTATAACATACCTATGCGTAAAATGTAAGTTTGTTAGATTTTTTTGTATTTACTTGCTAAAAATTGAAGACTGTTTTATAATATAATTAATTATTTTAGGAGGTTAATTTATGAAATTTAATGACATGCCCTATAGCCGACCAAATGCAGAAGAAGCCTTAGCTCTTTCTAAGGAGCTTTGTGGGCGACTAACTTCTGCAACGACCTTTGATGAAGCTGATGCTGTTTTCTCTAAGTGGCATCACGCTCTAACCGAAGTTGAGACCTATATTTCCATAGCTCTCGTACGCCACACTATTGACACAGAAGATAGTTTTTATACTGCTGAGCAAGACTATTTGGATGAAAGCATGCCTATTTTTACTGAAGCCAGTCAAAATATCCTTCTTGCGCTCAATAATTCTCCTTTTAAACAGCAGTTTATTGATAAATATGGTTATCTATTGTTTAAGAATATCGAAATTGAACTTAAGTCATTTTCACCTATAATTGCCGAGGAGCTTGCTGCTGAAAACAAGCTCTCCTCCGAATATGACAAACTCATTGCATCTGCTCAAATAGATTTTGAAGGTGAAAAGCGCACACTTTCCCAGCTCTCTCCTTTTAAGCAATCAGCAAACGATGAACAGCGCAATGCCGCCTGGCAAGCGGACGGTTCTTTCTACACTGCAAATGCACAGCGCCTTGATGAGATATATGATGAAATGACCAAGCTACGAGACAAGATGGCGCGCAAGATGGGCTATAGCAATTATATTGAGTTAGGCTACTATCGAATGAGCCGCAACAGCTATGACGCTCGTGATGTAGAAAAATTCCGTGCAGCTGTTGTTAAGTACATCGTACCTATCGCCGATAAGCTATATCGTAAGCAGGCCGAACGCAATGGTTTTGTCTATCCCCTCTCATACTCCGATGCTGCTCTTACATTTAGGAGCGGTAACCCCAAGCCCTTCGGCACTCCTGACCAGATACTTGAGCATGGCCGTAAGTTTTATCATGAGCTTAGTCCCCAAACTGCAGAGTTTATAGATTTCATGTTTGAAAATGAGCTTTTTGATGTGCTCAGCCGCAAAGGCAAATCCGGCGGTGGTTATTGCACCTCTTTTTCAGCATACAAATCACCATTTATTTTTGCGAATTTCAATGGTACCTCTCACGATGTCGAGGTTATGACTCACGAAGCGGGTCATGCATTTGCCGCGTATCAGGCTCGCAACATTTATCCGCTTTATAATCAATCTCCCTCCCTTGAGAGCTGTGAGGTACACTCTATGTCCATGGAATTTTTCGCATGGCCCTGGCAAGAAGGTTGGTTTGGAAAAGATACTCAAAAGTTCTATTATAGCCACTTAAGCGGCGCTCTGACTTTCATCCCTTATGGCACTATGGTAGACCATTTTCAGCATATCGTGTACGAAAATCCTGAGATGACTCCCGAGCAACGTCATGATGAGTGGCGTAAATTGACCTCTATTTACATGCCTTGGATAGCCCTTGATGGCAAGATACCTTTCTATAGCGAAGGTAAGGCATGGCAACGTCAGAGCCATATCTACGAGCGTCCCTTCTACTATATCGATTATTGCTTGGCTCAAACCGTTGCACTCCAGTTCTGGGCGCTTTCACAGGATGACTTCACAGATGCATGGCAAAGATATTTAAAGTTTGTAAGTTTTGCCGGAACCAAAACCTTTACTGAGCTTGTTGAATCCGCCGGATTAGATACTCCGTTTAAAGAGGATGCTCTTAAAGCTGTGTCTGATGCAGCAATTAAATGGCTTGATTCAGTTGACGCTTCAATTCTTAAGTAATCACGATTTGCCTACTCCGATCTGGTTGATCGGAGTTTTTTTGTACATTTTTTACTTTTATGTTCATATTTCCCGGGAAATTTTCTCATAAAAATTCCCCCATCCTAAGACGGGGGAACAATGTTTAGCTAAGAATTACTTTTTCTTAAAGATCATGACGCCAGCACCACTTACGATAGCCATAATAGCCATTGTGGTGAGTGCTACAGCACCGGTCTTCGGAATTTGTACAAACGTTACATCAACGGTGGTATCAGCCTCAATGGTAAGAGTAAGCTGATTATCAACGATATCGGAAACAGCTTCAACGCCGTTTACAAGTACGCTTGATACATAGTAATCAACATTGGGAAGCATTGTAATAACAATCTGCTCACCTGCATTTACCTGAACTTCACCAGTGGGATCGGTAGTACCAAACTCGTTGCTGTTGATGGTTACAGTGTAAGTATCAACAGGAGTTCTCATGTCAATATCGATCACGGTATCAGCATCAATGGTAGTGGTTACATACCATTCGCCATCGATACCGGGCTTTGCTGCAGCGGGCTCGCCATTGATAGTTGCGGTTACAACCTGACCGGGCTCGGGATAAGCAAATACGGTGAATCTGGTGCCACACTCTATTGCATAGGTACCATTCTCAGGATAGCCAGCGCCGGCTACATCAACGGTTACGTTAGCAGTCGGGAAGGTGGTAGCAGAATCGGGGTCGGGATATACAAATCCATCACCATCTCCGCCAAGCTGGCCGGTATAAAGCATAAGCTTATCAATGAACAGATAGTAACCATCTGCACACTCATGATGTCTTACACCAACATAGGCATAGCCTGCATAATCCGAAATATCAACCGAAAGGACTTCATAATTAGCATTGTTAATGTCACCGTCCCAAACCGGCTCAAACATATCAAGATAGCCAGTGTTTCCATTGATTGCTTCAGCCGGAGCCACATAAACGGTCATGTGCTCACCAACACCTTCAGCTGCCAAATATGCAAGTTCAAGGGTGGAATTTTCCTGGATTGCTATCGGGAATACAGTGAAGTTATCAACATAGCTGAAATCCATTGACTGTGAGCCAAGTGAGCGAGCTCCATCATAAGTATACTCCTGATACCAACCCCAGTACTCGCCATCGCCGTCAACGTCAAAGATCATAGCATCCATTACGTCTGCCTGAGTCTCAAAGCTGTTGTCATAATAGATCTCACCTGAAGGCTCATTACCACCACCGCCGGGCTTTTCAGTCTCAGTTACTTCGCCGGTTGCAGTATCAACAATGTAGAATCCCTCATTGCCTGCATAGTCAGCCGCAAGAACATAGAGAGTAGCCTGAGCATGCTCGTCTGCTACCAGAGCAACATTGCGCTCCATCTCAAAACCTGCTTCAACCTCGATGCAATTTGTAAAATCAGCATCGGAGAAAATTGCATAATATGCAACATAGTGGCTATCAAGTACGTTTACCCTACCGTCAACGATGCTTACGGAAGGAGCAGTGAGGTCAACGGTAACAGGAGTTATCCACTTGCCGCACTCATTCGCTGCAGAAGTATAATCAGCATGATCGAGGATCGCCTCAATTACAACATATACCGTCTCGCCTTCAGCAATATTTGCAAAGCTGGGCGCCATGTTTATCTCGCTGTAGGTATAGGACGCAGAACTATCATCAAAGAAGTCCTTCTTCCAGCCGTAGGTACCGCCGTCATAGAGCTCCTGTATCTTTTCGCCAGCTTCATTTTCAACATACGCAATAACGGTGATCGGGTTCCTTACAAGACCGAAGGTAGCCTTTGTTACGTTATCATATACACCATCGCCATTGGGTGATACTGCGCCCCAGTCGGGATTGAAGGTATGACCGGTCATGTCAGCATAGGGGTTGATACCAATGCCCTGATCGCGGTTGTAACCAATGTAGTTGTACTCAATGGACGCATTGTTCATGGTGTTATCCATTCCGGTAGCTGCTTCATAATAGAAGAAGTTATCAAACATAGATGCATAGTCCCAATCGCCAAGGAAGCCGAGGAAAGGCGCAGAAAGATCTGCATCCTTATTGCCTTCTGCATCTTCAACAGCAAGGAACCTTACATATCCCTCAAGATACATACCGGAAGTAAAGTATACTTCGCAGAAGTTCTTGAGCTCTTCAGTCGCAGTGATCTCAAACTCAACGTCAACAGATCCACCTGCGGGTACAGTTACGGTTTCAGGGGCTTCAATGGTCATGTAATCGCTTACATCGTAGGGAGTTCCATTGGTGAGGAAGTACCACTGACGTGCGTAAAGACCATTGAGAGCGGGCGTCTCAGCAAGAGTCTGAACATCTACTTCGTAGGTGAGTTCAGTTGCACCAAAGTTGTTTACGGTTACGGTGAATTCCCAATTCCCATCATTGTTCTCACCAAGCTCAAGCTTCGGGCGAGCAACCTCAGGAACGGTAAGGTATGCATTTGTGGAAACTGCTGCGGCAAGGTTTACAAGACCGGCGCCCTGTGCACGAACCATAGCGGTATCGAGCTGAGTGGCGGTGCTCATAAGGATTGCATTTACAAGATTCTTAGTTTCAGATGCATTTGCTTCCGGGAAGTTCTCACGAACATACTGCTTTACAATTGCCATAGCACCGGCAACGTGAGGAGCAGCCATGGAGGTACCACTCCAAGCCTGATACTCTTCGCCAGAGAGAGCGGGAGAAGTTGAGGAGTAGATGTTGCCGCCAGGAGCAGTAAGTTCCGGCTTGATCAGCAGGTCAGCAGTTGGGCCGATGCTGGAGAAGGTGGAAATGTTTGCTGCAGGGCTGTAATCAAGATACTCTTCTGCACTTACAGTGAGGGTGCCGATTCCGTCTTCGCCTGCCTGTTCAACAAGGAAGATACCATTGGCCTGAGTAATGGATACAGCGGGAATTACATAGTTATCAACCTGCATGTTGATGATACCAGGCTGATTATCACGGATTATGATACCGATTGCACCTGCGTTCGCAGCGTTCAGAACCTTCTCAGTGAAAGTAATGTCGCCACGGCTTACAAGTGCTATCTTACCGGTTACATCGATACCTTCATAGTCCTCAACATAACCGTTGCTCGGTACTACTACATACTCATGCTCGCCTTCGAGGGTGATAAACATATCGTTCGGAAGAGTTGCACGGTCATTGTAACCAATGATGGTATCACCAAGCTGAATGTAGCCCTGGAGAAGAGTTGCATTGTCAGAGGAAGCGATGGACAGTGACTCACTGAAGGTTCCGGGGGATCCGGTGAGACCGCTATCAGGATCAGAAGCAGGCTGCCAACCACCCCAAGCGTTGCTGTTAGCAGTAGAAGCTTCATTACCAGATGATACGGAAAGGTTAATACCCATTTCATCGATCATCTCAAGAGCAGCCGTCATATCCGCTCCGTATGCATCGGAATTGCTGAAACCTGCAGGGGAGCCAAGGCTCATGTTAGCCGAATCAACACCAAGATATACGCAGTCTTCAAGAGCCGCAAGTATCTGTACCCAATTTGCACCACCGGAGGGCGGGAATACCTGCATTACTACGATCTGTGCATCGGGTGCAACACCGGTGAGACCATCGCCATTGTTACCGGCTGCGATACCAGCAACGTGAGTGCCGTGGTCGCTAGCGCCAGGATGTGCAGGATTGTAGTTATTTGAGTAGTAGTTATAACCAAACGGAATTTTGCCGCTCTTATACATCTGAGATACATTGGTGCCAGCATGTAGAAGTGAACCATACTCCGCAACAACTTCATTCAGATAAGCTTCATCGATCTTGCCGTTCTCAGGGATCACGCTGAACATATCATGTGTGAGAAGGATACCGGTATCGATGATAGCAATAGCAGTACCTTCGCCGGTGTAATCAAGATCCCACGCGTACTGGCCGCCGATAAGGCCAACAGAAGTGCTAAGCATGGGCTTGGGAACATCAAATTTGGGTGCAGTATATGCGTATATACCATCGATATTCTTATTGATCTCATCGATCATCCAATATTCGCCTTCAAATGCGAATCCGTTGAAAAGAAGTACATAGTTATTGGTTACTTCGATCTTTTCGCCGATAACGTTTTCGATATTCTTTTCAACCTGTGCCTGCTTGTTGAGAAGCTGTTCGGAAACACTTTCGATTCCCTTGACAGACTTCTTGATTTCATAGGCAGTTTCGCCTTCGACCCTTACCATGATGGATACTTTTTCATGAGAGTCAAATGCTTCGACCGCTTCGATTCTCTGGATACCGACAGCCTGATTTGTCTCAGCAGAGGCAAGTCCTGCAAATGCCGTGAAAGCCATTGCAAGGACGATCAGCATCGCCAGAAAACCCTTTGTAGATCTGATTTTCATCTTGTTCCCCCCTATTTATTTTTATTTTGGGTAATTGATGAGCATATATGTACCCCATATAGCATTCACCAATTTATGATATTATAAGGCACAAGCGTATCCCATGTCAACTACAATTTATGTTCTGAATGTTGTTAATTATGCCATTTTTCATTTTTCATGAGCATGACTAACGCTTAGCCAAAGCCTCCTTTGTTGTAGAGTCGGGACTTATCTTGTACTCACGCAAAGTTGCGATCAATAGAATGCTCAATTTTAAAAACGCGATTCGGAATTTTTTCAAGCTTTAATCTCAGAAAGTGTCTCTTTTCTTTTAAGCCATAGGTCGTAAAAGCCCGAAAAAGCTACTCCCATGTATGGGCCAATGCTAAAAATATACCAAAGTCCGAAAGTGAATATCGATAGATATGACATGAGTACATACCTTAGCATAAGCGAAATACCGGTCGAAAAAGCGATCTTATCCTTCATTATGGCCATTGAGCGCTTTGCAGCGTCAAACCCTTTTGAGGTTTTGTCATCATAAAGTATATACTCTGTGAACATAAGCCTTACGGCCTGCACAAGCTGTAAAATAAGCGAGGCGTACATAAAAAGTCTTGCAAGTATTGCCAGCGTGCTTCCAAGACCCGATGAAAGCGCCTCCATTTCCGTAAAATACCAGAGCAGATTGTACACAAAATACATAAGGTAATATGGAAGCGAAGCCAGAGTTAATAAAAGCTGCTTTATAAGCATCCCAAATACAAGCCTTTTGTAATCTGAGAGGCACGAAAACGCCCATCCTATTGTAATGTCCGCTATTTTCTCCTCTGCACCCTTTGGGCTTTTTCTAAACAGCGTTAAGAAGGTACCGGATACGCCGACCGTAATAGGCGATATAATGAAAACAGGAAGGAGACCCGCTAAAAGATTTATAGCAACACTCCCATTGCCGGCAACAAAAAGATCGTATGCGCTCATACTGGTATCCGTTGCCATGCCAAGCGCGAGCGCCATCCAATCGACCTTGAGTATCCCGCCCAAAAGATATGCAAGTCCAATTATGGCTATGCTTTGCCACGCCACACTCATAACTATGTTTATAAGCGAAATACCGACTGTTGTAATATAATTTTTGCGCATTATCTGTTTACCGCGCACTATCAGCTCAAACATCCAACGCCTCCTTCTTATTAGTAAAGTACAATTAAATTAAACCTATTGCGATCCCAAACAAAGCGGCAAACGCTATAAATACAATCGGGTGAAGCTTTTTAAAAGGCTTTATATTTGTAACCGCCAAAAGACCTGCAAACAGTACAAGCATACGCCAATCAAAGTTCCAATCTACACCATATTCTCCGCCAAAAAGAGCAAAGTTATCGTTTGCTGCAAATATAGCTACTCTCACAACCGACCATCCGGCAGCAGCGATGAGCCCTGCGGAAGCTGGTCTTATGCCCTTAAATGTGCTGTCAACAAGCATGCTCTTTCTATACTTTTCAAGCACCTTTGATATGATTATGATTATCAAAAACGATGGCATAACAACAGATAATGTCGCCACAAGTGCGCCCGGTATCCCCGCTGCCACATATCCCGCGTATGTAGCCATATTCACACAGATAGGACCCGGCGTAGATTCCGCAATCGCGATTATATCGGCAAGCATCTCATGCGTAAGCCAATCATATTTATCAGCCATTTCGCTAAAAAACGGTATAGCCGAAAGACCGCCTCCAACGGAGAAAAGACCCGTCTTAAAAAATTCATAGAATAATATCAGGAGGATCATTTTACATCCTCCTTACCCTTATTATTCCTATTACTAACGATCCCAAACACAAGCCCATAAAGACCTGCCCCAATTACTGCAAATACAGGCGAAATACCTAAAGCTGCAACAAGGATAAACGAAAGCGCCGCAATGATGATTCCTGTCCAATCCTTGACATTTTGCTTTATAATGCGGATTATCGCGTTTATAATCAATACCGCCACAGCGACCCTTATGCCCGAAAAAGCATTTATAACATGAGGATTATCTGCAAAGTTGTTAAGCAACATGGCTATTATAAGTATTATTATTATGGAAGGTGTGATAACACCTAATGTAGCTGCTGCACCGCCCAAAATGCCGGCTATTTTTGAGCCGATAAAAGTAGCTGTGTTTACCGCGATAACGCCGGGAGTACATTGGCCTATGGCAAAATAGTCAAGCAGCTCCTCTCTTGTAGTCCATCCATGATTGTTCACGCATTCGCGCTCAAGCATAGGAAGCATCGCATAGCCTCCACCAAATGTAAAAGCACCGATTTTTGCAAACGATATGAACAAAGACAAAAGGCTTGTCTTTTTTTTCTCCATATTCCCTCCTCATATTAAGATTAATACTTTATTATATCACAATGTTTTTTATGAAAACACACAAAAAAGCTCAAAAAAAGGCGGAGCATACCCTCCGCCGCGCTAAAACCTTTTATATTTTTATTATTCGTATCGTGCCGCTTACTGTATCGGCATTATATTCATTCTTCCCCATGCCAAAACTCACGCTTCCGCTATCTTTGCTCATTGAGCCATGCAATTCAAAATCAGAGCGTACACTCCCCGATCCCTTTGAATAGTTCAATGTAAAACCATCCTCCGCTTCCGGTATCTTAAGCGTTATCATGCCGCTTGTGGTACTAAGATCCGCACTATTTGGCATAATACCGCTTTCTATCACCAGATCACCGCTGGTCACCTCAACATCAACCTGCTTAAGCATGGATTCTATGCTGCATTCACCTGAAACCAGTAAAATATCCGCTTCATCTACGATAGAATCTTCATCAAGCTTTAAAGACATATCGCCGCTTATGATCTCAGCATTAAATGAGCTCATAGCTCCCGATCGAACGGCGATCTCGCCTGAAACGATACTCATCTTTGCGTTTTCGCATTCAAGGCGATCAAGTGTCACCTCTCCGCTTATCAGGTCAACGCGAAATTCATCGGCATTCAGGCGCTCAAACGTCAGCTGCCCGGAGGTCACTGTAACATCAAACACATCTAAGGTATACTCTCCAACAAATTCGATATCCCCCGAAAACGTATCGATATCCATATCCTCTACATTACCGTTCGGCAAACATATGGTCACATGTCCTTTGGATTCGGCAAATCCGTTTATACCTATTGGGGTCGTTATGCTAAGCGTACCATCCGTAAGCTCCACGCTCATGTCTCTACTCACACCATATACGTTATAATCCCATACCACAGATGGAGTATCTCCGTATTTGATAACAGCCTCTCCAAACCCATGATCCAGCTTTAAGCGCTCAACCGTACCTTCGATCATGTACTCGCCGCTTATCTCCGTTTTTTGCGTAATAAGCTTAATACCGCATCCTGAGCTTAGAACAAATATAAATGCCGCGCATATTAAAGCGGCGGCAATTGCATATGTCTTTTTCATAGCTGATCAATATCCTTTCTTTCAGACCGAATTCTAAAACCACTTCGCTCTGTCAAACGCTTTCGCCGACAAATGACTTTAGCGCACAAAGCAGGTCATCATTAGAGATACCCATGCATCTAACATACATGCATACATCCTCCTGTATGCGCCATATAGCTATCTTAGCCCCATCACTGGTATCGATAAGGCATTCTCCAATGTCCATATCAAGTATGCCCCGGCTCTTTAATAATGCCGCTTCATAGCATTTCTCATTCTTATCGTTGTATGCTACGATAAATGATGCGTCTGCATTCTTTTCGGCAACGACTCTCCAACCCTTTTCAAGCACACGTTCGGGTACCATTTTTTTCTCGGTAGGCGGGGTTATGCTGCCTAAGCTATAACTCATGGATGAAACTGAATTAAAGCCCTCCAGGCTCACCGCCGTAGCGGAGCTGAGCGATACCATGTTACCCGGGTCTTTAGCTGAGACATCGGGATCATCCACCAGCGGCGTAGAGGTGACGCCGGCGGTCACCATCGGCTCAGTCATATTCGTTGGTGTAGGCAAATCTTTCGCAGGAGATGCCGTAGGATCAAGCGTCCCTATAGGCGAAAAAGAGCCGTCATTTATCAGCGCAAAGAGTCCTACACTTAAGCATATCATTATACATGCCGCAATGCTTAGACCTCTATACAGATCACGCCGTCTCTTATTCCTTCTCACTATCTCAAGCTTTACTGAATTATACAGCCTATCCCTTGGAAAATCCGCGTTTGCTCTCTTTGCCGCACTTTCCAGCCTGATTTCAATTTCGGCATACTCAAGATCGTGATGCTTCTCAGTGTCCGCTTTTGTAGCTTGCTCACCAATCTCATTTAGTACCCTGTTCTCATCCTTAATATCCATAATCATTCCTCACCCGCGCTATGATCATCACTATCTTCATAAAGCTCTTTTTTAAGCTGCGCCTTTGCTCTGGACATTCTTGATTTTATGGTTCCGACCGTTACGCCCAGAATATCCGCTATTTCCTGATAGCCAAGACCCGAGAAGAAGTGTAATATCACCGGCTGCCTGTATATATCGGCAAGACTGTTCACCGCCTTCATAAGCTCGGTATCCGACTCCAAGGATATGTACTCCTGCTCGGGACCGAGAGCCCCATCCGCCATATCAAAGGGCGGAGTATCATATAACACCTCGCGTTTACGTTTACGCACAATATCAAGAGCAGCATTCGTCGCAACCTTATACAGCCAGCCTTTTAATTGAACCTCGCTCATACGACATAGCTTTGACTCGTTATTGTACGCACGAACAAAAACCTCCTGTGATATGTCGAATGCTTCGTCATTATTTTTAACAACAGAGTATGCGGCAAAATACACCAGGCGCGAATATTGCTCATAGATAGAATCAAAATTCCACATCTTAATCTCCCGGTACTAATTATACGTTTGACCCAAAGGAAAGGTTGCATACATAATCAGTACCAATTTTTTTAAATTATACCATTGATACGCAGGGATCAAGTGGCGTTATCGCTTTTGCTTTCCAAGCACAAAGCACATGTACACCTGCTATTCCCGGCGGCTATGTGTTCTTTTTTTGAAAGCCGCATTATTGCCTCAAGTACGCCTCCACCAATGCTTCTTGCTTTATCCGATACCGTAAAACAGTGCCAAAATTCGCATCTTGGGTCTACATCTCCACATTTCATCCCCCCATGAACGGCCACACCATCGCTGAGTATACCGCGGAGCATGCCGTCTATCTTTGCAAATACCGGCGTATCACCTATGCGTCCTATCATCTCACCCGCTCGTACTATGGAGCCTATCGGAACTATGCCTGAAAAATACCCGGCAGCCGTTGCCTTTATAACACGCTCGGTAGTGTATCCTCCTATGTTTCCAGGCGTTTTAGTATCCTGCATTGCTTCACCATCATAGAATACCCTTCCAAGGTTATGTCCCCTCATAGTCTCGATGACAGCATGGCAATCCTTTCCGGCGGCAAATCCCGGTCCAAGCGCTATGACTATGGGCGCGTCTTCCTTACGAGTACCAAGGTTTTTTTTCGCAAGTATGGCGTCAACAAGTACATCGGGGCAAATTATGTCGATGGAAGTGTTATGCTCATCCACCAGTATGGGAATAACACCGTCTTTTAACGCTTCAAGGGCAGCCATAGGAGAATCCGCAAGTATCGATGTAACACCTTCCACCTCAGCGCTGCCGTTGGTAACAGCCTCGCAAAAGCTTACGGTTCTGCGTATGGCAGTCGGTTTTTTCTGCTCAGTCATTATTACAAAAAAGCCTGCGTTATAAAGTCTAAGCGCAACGCCGCTGGCTATATCGCCCGCGCCTCTTATCAGAACAAGCATAATAGATCACCACTATCTAAGTTTTACATATAAGTCCATTTCACGGTATCCTTACATATCGTACCGGTTCATCACCAAAAAGCGATGCTATAACAACGTGTTCATTGGCGCAAAGCTCTGCTACCGCTCTCGCAGCTAAGGTAAGCTCGTCAGAATCCGCCTTATTTATGAGTATGGTATAGTTTCCATAAACCGTTTTTCGCATGCCCTGCCTGCTTGTCAGCACAAATGCCATATCATTAGCGGAAACAGGGTCAAAAGGCGTTTTACCGACAAGCTCAGCATAGAGCTCGGCACGATGGCATACCTCGGATATGGGCTTATTCAGGCCATCTATTCCGCATACGCAGATGACATGCGACGTGCATAATGGAACTTGGGGCTCATGCGCAGCAGGTGTTTTTAAGGGAAGCCCGCGCGAGCCGTCGGCCTCCACAAGCACATAATCGGCAAGGCAGGAAAGTACAGGCAAAAGCTCATCCACAGGACCACATTTTCCATTTTGGCAAATCGAATACATGGCGACCGGATTATGTCCCATATTAAAAGCCATTTTCAGCTCTTCTTTTGAGGGGTTGACCAATCCGTACATATCAGGAGGCAAAAAATGCGTTGTTGTACATACAAGAACTAGACCACGATGCTTAAGCTCATCTGAGAGCCTTGCTATAAGAGTTGTCTTGCCTCCGCCGCCTATTATCGCAGTAACCCCTTTTTTAATTAAAAGCGCGTCTGATAAAAGCATAAAGATAACCCAAAACTCAGTCTAAAAGAAGCGGCAAACACCAAAATTTAAGACGGCTGCCGTACAAAAGCTTAAAAGCAGCAAGCAGCAAGAGATAAAATCTGCTCTATCAGCCTATTCCAAAACCTACCGAACGTATCGAAGAAGTTCTTGAAGATAGGTTGCTTATGGGCAACTCCTTCATATCCGATACAAAGCTTTTCATATCTCCCACATTTAAAGCAGCATTCTCGGTGAAATGCCAGACGCCTAAAAGATCGTCCGACTCATCATAGAACGCTACATAGATCATATTAAGAATGCAGCTCTCATCACCATAGTTGATCAGCACACCGGACAACGTAGCAAATCCCGGATAGTTATCATATACCTTAAGATCACTCGGTGAGAGGTCTTTTCTTATAAGCTCCGTCGTTTCAAATTCCAGTTCAGCCTTTACAGCTACATCGCCTGTAAAATTCTCTGGCGCTTCGCCCCAATAGGTTATATAAGAAGTGTATCCGGACATGATAACATCGCTTTCGGCAAGCATGGGCACGAATTCCACCAATGTCTCACTTGTCCCACAGGTAAATGTGAGCTTTGCGTTTGTTATAACTATTGAGCAATCTCCTGTATTCATAAATTCGATCCCCGCATAAAGCGTGCTGTCGTTGTTGAACAGATAAGCTACGCCATCCATCACCTCAAGCGAGGGGGTTCCCATGATAATATCAGGCGTTATCGAAGCGCTTGGCGTACCGGTGAGCGGTACAAGCTCTATATCATCTGTAGGGGCATTGGTCAAAAGCTGCTCTATCTGCATATCGGTGGGTGAGCTGCCGGGCTCTCCCCCGACGGGAGTGCATGCAAAAAAGCATACCCCAAATATCAAAGCCAAAAGGCCGATAGCAATACGTTTTATCATGACTTTATGAAACCTTTCTAAAATTATAATTGTATTCAGCTAAAAGCATCTCGTAATATCCACTTTTACATCATATTATAACACAAGTGTATGGCTTCATAATATGAATAAACTGTAAAAAAGCGCTCATTTTTTAGTTATCATCCAATAATGCCCTTTATAAAGCTCCTTCTATGGATGGGGCATGGCCCATAGCGTTTTAGCGCTTCTATATGTTCTTTTGTTCCATAGCCTTTGTTTCGCTTAAAGCCATATTCCGGATAAAGCTCATCCATGCACGTCATAAAAGCATCCCTTTCAACCTTAGCTACTATCGATGCCGCCGCTATGGAGTAGCAAAGCGAGTCCCCGCCTACATAGCTATGCATTTCAACGGGAAGCTCTACTCCCGTGATATAATCAAGAAGCGCGATATCCGGCCGGATGATCTTTTCGGCCTTATAATAAGCCTCAACAAATGCCGCCCTTGTCGCGTTTAAAATGTTTAATTCATCGATCACAGCTTCGCTTTTATAGGATATCCCAATGCCGAGCGCGTTTTCCATTATCGCTTTATTTAAAGCTATGCGGCGGCTCTCGGTTAGTTTTTTGGAGTCGTTCATGCCTAATATCAAGCTATGCTCAGGTGACATTATCACGCATGCAGAAACAACGGGACCCGCAAGAGGTCCTCTGCCCACTTCGTCAAGTCCACAGGTAATAAGCCCTTTTTCCCAATAGCTCCTGTCTATGGATGAAAGCTCAAGCACCTTTTCATATAAGCTGATCTTACTCGCCATCTAAAAAGACCTCATTTGGAGTATCCAAAGTGATACGCGCTATCCTGCCGCCCCTGAACTCATCAAGCACCATCCTTGCCGCGCGCTCAACATCCGGTTCACCGCCAAAGAGCATAAGCCCCCTGCTCTTACATACATCGATTATCGGATCATCCGAAGCGCCTATCTGCTTATACCTGAGCTTAAGCTCATCGGGACACCTTTCCTTAAGCTCTAAAAGCAGCTCAAAAGCAAGCCGTTCATAGTCCAGTATGTCATCGTTCACAGAGCCGATATAGGCAAGCCTTTTGGCGTATATCTGATTGTCAAGCCTTGGCCAAAGTATGCCCGGACTATCCATCAATTCAAGATAAGGGGATATCCTGACCCACTGCTTTCCGCGAGTTACACCCGGCTTATCGCCCGTCTTTGCCCTTACGCTTCCCGCAGTACAATTTATAAATGCCGATTTACCCACATTGGGTATGCCGACAACAAGAGCGCGCACAGTTTTCATCACGCCCTTTTGACGCATACGCTCCACCTTTTCTCTGGCGGCATTTTCAATAGCGGCAATTGCCGTCTTTTTCATGCCGGAGTTTGTGGCTATAAATTCCATCGCGCTTATCCCCTGCCCTTTAAAGTGCTCTATCCAGCGGCTTGTCATGGAAGGCTTTGCAAGGTCGGCCTTGTTTAGCACGATAAGCCTTGATTTTTGCGAAAAAAGCGTTTCAAGATCGGGGTTTTTAGTAGAGACAGGGCAACGGGCGTCCACTATCTCCACTATAACATCAGCAAGCTTTAAATTTTCCTCAAGCATACGGCGTGCCTTTGCCATATGTCCCGGATACCATTGTACCAGCATATATCCTCCAGTAAAATAACGTAAAATCATTATAGCTAAATAACCCTTCCACGTCAAATTTATATGCACAATAAAAACAAAAAACATGGACGGAGTTTTTCCGCCCATGTCGGTTGAAATTAAGCCTGTCTATCTACTTTACAGCATCCATTTCCTTTTTATCATTGCCGCTATGTCTAAATACTATCAGCTTATTGCCTATAAAATTGACTATAAGGCATATCACTGTGGAAAGCAGCATGCAAGCGCGCTCACCGTCTATTATACCCGTGATCCAAGCAGGAAGACCAAGCGACATCCACCATGCGTCAAGCAGCAAAGCGTCGCGGAAAAGCTTCATAAGCCCAAGGGATATGCCCAAAACTACCAGATTTACGATGAGAAAGCTTATTATCTCGCGCGCATCCTTCTTGCGCTCGGCTCTAAAGGTCCAATTACTGTTTAACAGGTAGCTATTTAGCACGCCCGCGCAATAGCCGATTATCTTAGCGGGATAATACCATCCCAAGACGCCGTTTAGCACAAGGCTTATCACCGTATCTATAAGCGTATTCAGTATTCCCACAAGTCCAAACTTTATAAGCTGGAAAAAGCTTTTTTTAGCACCATTCTTTCCCATTTTAAGACTCCTATCCGATGCTTGTAAAGTACCAGGTCGGGAACCATTCAAGTGAATGCACATATGACGCGCTTGCCGTTGTTCCGCTCATCACCGGGTAGAATACGGCAAACAGCACGATAGCCGCAAGCAGCCATATCCACTTGAAGGCCTTAATGTGCTTGATGGTCTGCTCGTATTTATCTTCCACATGCTTCACAAGGTATGTAGCACAGATTATTATAAACGGCACCGTTGTAAAGAAGTGATATATGAACGTGCAGCGGGATACCAGCATCCACGGCAGATAATTCGCGCAGAGTCCGGCAACGGCGACAGTCATTCCCTTTTCCACCTTCATACGCTTTGTGAATACAAGGAACAGGAATATGAATGTAGCTATCGTGCAGAGCCACCATACTGCGGGATTACCGGAGGCAACGATGGTGCCCGTATAGCCGGACGCAAGATAGCGCCCCTGATAGTACCAAATGGGACGAACCGTAAACGGCCAGGCATACCAGGAGGATGAGAATGAGTGAGTGGATGTAAGACCGCTATGATAGGATAGCATGTACTCCTGATTTTCGAGTATGCCCTGCGCACCTTCTACCGTAAAGTATGGTATGTATGAAAGCACATATATCACCACCGGTACAGCTATAAAGAATACGCAGCACCAAAGCAGTGTTTTTATGGTATTCTTGCCGCAATCACGAACCTTCTTTTTCTCCTCATTGGTTCCCACTCTGTTCACACGATAATACTCGTTCCATCTCTGATATAGCGAAACCGCAAGTATCACCGCAAGACCCACACCGGCATATATACCCGTCCACTTCGAGGCCGCGCCGCAGCCAAAGAAGAATCCCGCGAGCGCAAGCGGCTTAAGCGTCTTTTTAACGCCATCAACATGGAAATTCATTCTGAAGTACTGATACATATAGTAGTACATCAAAAGTATAAAGAATACGGCATAAACGTCTATCGTCGCGATCCTTGTTTGAGTAAAATGCATGAAATCAAATGCAAACAGACCCGTCGCAAAGAGCGCAAGCTCAGAACGCTTAAAGAGACGCTTTGTGAAGAAATACAGTATAGGCAGCATTATGATGCCAAGCACAGTGCCCGAAATACGCCAGCCTATAGTATTCATGCCAAACAGGGCAATGCCTGCCGAAATTATTATCTTACCAAGCGGCGGATGAGTTATCTCATAAGGTACAAGACCGTTTAGATGCTCATAGGCGGTTCTCGCATGATAAAGCTCATCAAAATACATACCGTTCAAATAAGAGGGAACCTCCGGCACCTCTTCCGGTTCATCATTTACCTTGGAAGCGATATTGCTATCCACCGTATACGGGATGTAATTGCCATCATAGTCAAACAATGCTATCTCAAATACCCAGGCAGCACCGCTGACTACATTTATATTTATGCTCTTTACCTCCGTATTCGGCGTAGCAGCGCTTGTCCAGCGGAACATGTTGCCGTTTTTAACGGTAAAGCTCGAGCTTGTGCCATTATCAAGCGTAAGGTTGATATTCGCCTGTCCCGCGGTCTCAAGACCCGTATAGAAACGAACATCCGCTACATACTCGCTGCTGTTTAGCGTTATATTAAAGCTGTCGCCCCTGTTTAAAATATCATAGGTCTCCGGAGCCTGTGTAGTTCCAAGGTTTAAAAGCGCTATGACCGCATAGACCACCGTGAGTATTATCACATAAAGCCTGTCGCGCTTTGTCAAATGCAGCTTTGTGTCGGTGGGCTCAGGCAATAGCTTCAATTGTTTGCCATCGAATTCCTTGGCACGTTCCTTATCCTCATGTTTTATGCGTTCGCTTCTGCTCATCTTGGAAAGCACTTCCTCTTCCTTGATAAGCTCAAGAGAACGCTTTGTTGATATAGCCGGCATATAATTGCCCTTTATCATAATGCTTGTGCAGGTGTACGCAAAATACACATACCCAACCATGGTAAGCGCGGAGCCGACCCTCACTAACGTGTCGTAAACCTCGATCCTGCAATACTGATCCGTTATCACATACATAGCGCCCATCGAGTTCAAAAGCAGCGAGCATGTGAATATAAGGAACGAAGCCATGATGCGCCTGTCGTTATAAAATACGAACGCGAACAGCATAAGCGTAAGCGCGGGGAATAGATAGCGCTCATGCATGAAATGGCCAAGCGCGAATACGCTCGCGACAAGAAACGCGGCGGCAAGAAGCGCGGCATGCTTGTTTTTCTTATGGCCAAACCAATACATGATAATGGCATAAACGCATGACAGTACGATAAATATGGTACCAAGCGTTTCGTAGCTAAGTCCAAGGCTGATATTTATTTCACCAAGCGATATCGTGACAGGCAGGCTTGAGCTTTGCCAATTGGCGCCAAACAGACCAAAGAGGTTATATGCCTCTATGGTGGCATAGGGATATGAGCTTGATGTTCCAAGATACTTATCCATGAACCAGTCAAAAGGCTGGCTGCCCTTAAAGAGCATGCACACCAAAAGCACCATCGCAAATACGCTTGCAACGGCAATATGTGTTTTTATTATAGCCTTGCGGCGCTCGCCACGGCTTCTTATCGCATCGATCACAAACAGCACAAGAGCTGTTCCGGCAAGAGCGATAAATGCGTAAAGTCCAAGGCTTCCGTTCTCGGCAGGCAGCAGCACAAATGCGCCCGCGCCTAAAAGACCAAGCAGATAACCAAGAGCCGTTAGACCAAATCGGTTTTTTTCATCCTTATTGCGTATATAGAGCATGTACGCCACAAAGATCACCGGACCTACTATAAAAGCCTGGGGCTTTAGCAGCACAGCGGCGCCGTAAAGCACACCTGCCCAAATCGGCTTTTCATCTATCAGCATGAGGAATGACGCAACTATGCAAAGCGTTAAAAGCTGATCTATCTGTCCCCATGCCCCCGATAAGAACATGAAAGCGGGGTTGAGCGCGGCTATGAACAGCACAAAATAGGTTATGCGCTTGGGAAATCTGGTCTTGCAGAACCTGTACAGAAGGTACGCAACAGCAAGATCCGCTATGATGGTGGGAAGCTTTAGCATGATATAGTAAAGTCCCGTACCATATTCTATCTGGAACAGCCTTATAATGTTTCCGATCACCCAAAGTACTACCATATATCCTGGAGGATAGTCGCAAAAACTCGTTGTGGTATAAAATTCGCTAAAGCCGACATCCGCAACGGTATTCGACCAGGCCGAGAAACAACCTATATCGGTGCTATGTCCCGTGAATATGAGCGATAGTATGACCCTTAGTATCAATCCCAGGAAAAGCGCACCAAATACCATGCGCTTTGGATCATCTCCGCTTACCGGCTTAAGCTCTTCTTTGGGCTTTATTATGCGGAAATAAAGTATAGCAAGCGCCAGGCCGATCAATATCGTGGCAGCAGCCATCTTCGCATACATATCAAGCGCTTCGCTCTCTATGCGCTCTTTTTTCTCGCTCTCAGATTCATTGAGATTATTATTGTTGCTGGAAGAACCACCAACTACGTGAGTGAAATCCGAAACCCTACTCCCCGCCTCGCTCTCGCTTATTTTTACAACACTTACATCATCAAACCATGCCTCTCCGGAGGATTCCGCAGAATAACCTCCTATACGAAGCGCAACGTCAATTTCCGTCTGATCGGATGCCGTTTTCCCGATAAGCGTTAGGGTCTGCCAATCGGTATCTCCAAAAACGCCTTCTGATCTTGCAATCGACAGCAGCACCGATACGTTCGCACCGGCTCCGCCCACTACATTTTTGGTCTTTACCCTGCATGTAATGCGATAATAGGAATTTGGCGAAACGCTTACGGTCTGCTCGATCCTTGCGTCATTGGCAGTTGAAGCGTTAAGATGCGCACAATATCCGCCATCCTCGGTTGATTCAGCAACAGCCGTAAAAGTAGCCGCGTTATAGTAGTTTGTAGACTTCCAATCTACAAGCTTATCGCCGCTTACTTCGGCAAAATCACCGTTCTTGATCAGCTCCTCGCCAAAAGCGGTATCCTCCTGGCACGCGCAAAGCCCCAGCACCATAAATAGCGCGAGCGCTAAGATCGCTATGCTTCGAAACCTCTTTTGCATCATTTCACCTCCGGGTATTCATTATTTACCTGTTTCCACATAAAATTGTGGACAATAAGGCATACATTTAAACTATAATAGCATATTTTTCTCAATTGCGCCATACAATGTTAGGCTACCTTCAATATTTGTATAATAAAAAGCTCGGATTCTTGCTTTTCCGAGCTTTCACATCTATATGACCATAACTTCCATACAGCGAAAGCCTCAAAACATGGCTTTCTTGTGAAGTTGGGATCGGCTTTGCGCAAACGCAAAATCGCAGCCGAAAGGATGAGAAGGTCACAAAACACAATTTGAAAATAAATTTTCAAATCGTAAATGCCGATTTAATGTGACAAATTGTCTTGTTTTTCATATCGATCTCAACAACATCCATGCGGCAGCGCCGAAGCTGCATTTCATTCTCGATCAAAAAACGCTGCGCGGCGCGCATCATGTGCTGCTGCTTTTTAAAATTGACCGCCGAACGCCCTGAGGAAAAGCTCATATCGCTTCGTGTTTTTACCTCAACAAAAACCAGGGTGTTGCCATCTTCCATGATAAGGTCTATCTCACAGCCATCACCTCTATAGTTTTTACAAATAAACCCATAGCCCTTATCTTCAAGGCGTTTTTGCGCTAATATTTCTCCAAAAGCGCCCAGCTCCTTATTTTTCACTAAAACCTCCCAAATGTGCTTAGCCTCTTATTATTAAGGAGCTGCCCTCCATTTCATCAGGGCATACAAGTCCCATCATATCAAGCATGGTCGGAGCAATATCACAAAGAGTTCCTTCCTCTTTAAGTCCTTTTATATCGCTCGAGTTATCTATTAGTATAAAAGGAACAAGGTTTGTCGTATGCGCGGTAATGGGATCACCCTCCGGCGTAAGCATGGTTTCGGCATTTCCGTGATCCGCGCTTATAATGCAGCTTCCTCCGGTGCCCAGTATAGCGCTTACAACCCTGCCTACGCATTCATCAACGGTCTTTACGGCTTTTTTTGCCGCATCAAATACACCGGTATGTCCCACCATATCAGGATTGGCAAAATTTATTATCATCATATCGTATTTACCCGATCTTATACGCAAAACGGCTTCATCGGCGACCTCATATGCGCTCATTTCGGGCTTAAGGTCATATGTTTCGACCTTTGGCGATGGTATTAGCACCCTATCCTCTCCAGGATATTGAGTCTCCACCCCGCCATTAAAGAAAAATGTAACATGTGCGTATTTTTCGGTCTCGGCTATTCTAAGCTGAGTCATGCCGAGTTTTGATACATATTCTCCCAGTGAATTTAAAACATCCGAAGGCTTAAATGCCACACATACTTTTGAGTCAAATTCCTCATCATAGCTTGTCATGGTTACGTATTTCACCGGTATAAAGCCAAGTTTGCGCTCAAAGCCGCTGAAATCCTCAAATATGAACGCCCTTGTAAGCTGTCTTGCCCTGTCCGGTCTGAAATTGGCGAAGAATACAGCATCATTCTCCTTTATAGTCGCTATGCTTTCGCCGTTTTCCGTTATTACGGTTGGCAGTATAAATTCATCGGTTATACCGTTTTCATAGGATATCTTCATTGCATGCACAGGGTCATCGTCCCTGTTTCCTTCGCCATATACCATGGCCGCATACGCTTTTTCTATACGATCATAGTTGCTATCCCTGTCCATGGCATAATATCTGCCGCTTATAGTCGCTATGCGTCCGCAGTCCAGATTTGAAAGTTCCTCCGTAAACTCCCTTATAAAGCCTATACCGCTATTAGGAGCCGTGTCCCTGCCATCCATAAAGCAATGAAGATATACACGGTCAAGTCCGCTTTGCTTTGCAGTTTTTACGATAGCATATATGTGTGACATGGCGCTGTGTACGCCGCCATCGGAGCAAAGACCCATTATATGAAGGGCGGAGGAATATTTTTTGCAGTGCTCTATGGTATCAAGTATTACTCTATTTTTGAAAAAATCGCCATCTTCTATAGCCTTTGTTATTGCCTTAAGCGGCTGCCTTGTGACTCTGCCCGCCCCTATTGTGGTATGCCCCACCTCGGAATTGCCCATTTGCCCACGGGGAAGCCCTACGGATAGACCCGATGCGGACAAAAGGGTGTGGGGATATACCGCCATATAACCATCTATATTTGGAGTACCCTCAGCCAATATGGCATTTCCATAGCTATCCTCACTATGACCAAATCCGTCCATTATGATCAGTGCTGTCAGTTTCTTCATCGCTACCTCATATTCTTTTAAATTTAAATATCCTCGGGACACAAACCCATGCCCCGAGGTCAATTTCATAAACTACGGTATCAGTACTTGACTACCATTGAAAAATCGATCGCCTTAAGACTTGCTCCGCCTATCAAACCGCCATCGATGTTCGGCATAGCCATAAGCTCGGCCGCATTCTTGGGATTCATGCTTCCGCCATACTGTATACGTATGCATTCGGAAGCCTTTTCGCCAAACAGCTCCAATACCTTATTTCTTATCACCGCAATGGTCTCATCCGCCATTTCCTTTGTTGCGGTTTTGCCTGTACCTATCGCCCATATGGGTTCGTAAGCTATCACTATGCCGCATACCTCATCAGGGGTCATGCCCTTAAGCGCATTTTCAACCTGCGATGCGACAAATCCATCCGTTTCGCCATTTTCACGCTGCGACAGGCTCTCGCCCACACAGATAATGGGGATTATCCCATTGTCCAACGCGGCACGGGCACGCTTATTTACACCCTCATCCGTTTCGCCAAAGAATTGCCTGCGCTCGCTGTGTCCTATTATCGCGTATTCCACGCCAAGTTCACGAAGCATGGCAGGGCTTATCTCACCTGTGAAAGCGCCCTTGTCAGCCCAATGTATATTCTGGCTGCCAAGCTTTATATTGCTTCCGGCAAGCGCCTTCTTCGCGGCATCAAGGCACACAAACGGCGGACAGACAACAACATCATGGCTCACATCCGAAACAAGGGGTATAAGCTCCTTAATAAGCTCGACCGTTTCGGCGGGGGTCTTATTCATCTTCCAGTTGCCGGCAATTATGGGCGTCCTTTTAAAGGGCTTGTCATTCAGCACCGCTATTCCGGGCAGCACCTTACCTTCAAGCAACTCAAGCGACGCGCCGCCGCCCGTTGATATATGTGACATATCGTCATCAAGTCCCATCTGCTTTACAGCGGCTGCCGAATCACCGCCGCCTATTATCGTAACGGCAGAACTTTCGGCGCAGGCCTTCGCCACGGCAAACGTACCCTTGGAAAACTCCTCGAACTCAAATACACCCATAGGTCCGTTCCAAATTACGGTCCTCGCATTCATTATTTCACTTGTGTAGCGCTCTCTTGTGGCTTCACCGATATCCATTCCCTGCCAGCCATCGGGTATTGCGTTGCTTGAAACGGTCATGTGCTCAGCATCTTCGGCAAACTTATCTGCGACCACAATATCCACCGGCAGGAGAAGCTTAACGCCGCGTCTATCGGCTTCATAGAGCAATTCCTCAGCAAGCCCTATATGTTCCTCATCCAGATAGGATTCGCCGACATTCCAGCTCCTTGCCTTAAAGAAGGTATAAGCCATAGCTCCACCGATAAGCAGTACATCGCACTTTGTAAGAAGATTTTTTATGACGCCTATCTTGTCGGATACCTTTTTCCCACCGAGTATAGCAACAAAGGGATGCTTCGGGTTCTCGATAGCATCGAGCATTATGTCAAGTTCCTTTTGAATGAGCAAACCACATGCGGCCGGCAGGAATTTAGCAACGCCGGCAGTTGACGCATGCGCCCTATGCACCGTACCAAAAGCATCGGATACATATACATCCGCAAGTGAGGCAAGTTTCTTTGCGAATTCTTCGTCATTATCCGTCTCCTCTTTATGGAAGCGCACGTTTTCAAGCAAGAGTATCTCGCCATCACCAAGTTTTTCTGCCTTTATTGTGGCATCCTCACCTATAACATCTGCCGCAAATATGACCTTTACTTCAGGTAAAAGCTCAGAAAGACGCTTAGCTACGGGGGCAAGAGAAAACGCAGGGTCTACCTTTCCCTTGGGTCTTCCAAGATGCGAACAGAGTATTACTTTTGCCTGTTTATCAAGAAGATATTTTATTGTGGGCAGCGCGGCGATTATGCGTTTATCATCTGTGATCTCAAAATCCTCATTAAGCGGGACATTAAAATCCACACGCACAAGAACCCTTTTATGCGCAACATTTATATCCCGAACGGTTAGCTTGGACATTTCATTACCTCCCTTATGGATCGTTGACTTTATTTTACCACATATAAACAAAAATAGTACAGTCCCCAAAAAATATCCAATCATGCGCTGCATCGCCGCGATAAACTACCGCGTAAAGCTTTACGGCGCACAATATACAGAAAAAAGTGTGATAAAATACCGTGTTTTACTTGCAAGCCGTAAAAATTAATGGTATAATCCCAAAGCATTCTATTAAGGAGGTTAACTATGCAAACTTTAGAACTTGTTCTCAACATAGTTCTTATCCTGTGCGCGGCAGCACTTATCGCATCAGTGCTCATGCAGTCCACCAAGAGTGCCGGTCTCGGTAGCTCATACGGCGGCGACACCCAGAGCTTTACCGCACGCGGCAAAGCAGCAAGCAGGGACAAGAAGCTGCAAACCGTTACCATCATAACCGGTATTGCGATCGCCGTAATAGCTATCGGTATGCTCGTTTTCAGAACTCTGTTTACAGCATAATTTTAGCAGCCGAATTTAAGAAGGTCGCTTGAAAATATATAGCGATCATCTATTATTTTGCTTGCATGCATTTTATCGGTATGCTATAATCCCACATGGACAGTGGGTGGTCCTCTGTTTTTCATGAACACCCATAAATTAGGAAGGAGAATTACTATGTCTGACATCATTCGTGAACTAGAAAAGGAACAACTGCGCAGCGATCTGCCGAAGCTTGAAATCGGCGATACCGTTCGCGTATATGTAAAGGTTATTGAAGGCTCCCGCGAGCGTCTTCAGAATTTTGAAGGTATTGTTATTAAGATGCAGGGCGGCGGCCTTCGCAAGACTTTCACCGTCCGCAGGCTTTCATACGGAATCGGCGTTGAAAGAACTTTCCCCTATCATAGCCCCCGTATCGGTCGCATTGAGGTAATGCGTCATGGTAAAGTTCGCAGGGCTAAGCTGTATTATCTGCGTAATCGCGTAGGTAAGGCTGCAAAGGTCGTTGAGCGCATCGTTGAAAAGAATAAATAATCGATCATTCTATGTTTTAAAAGCACCTGAGCCATTCGGGCGGTGTCCGTAAAATGTTAGACCTCCGCATTATTAAGACATGCGGAGGTTTCTTATATCAAGGATGGTCGCACAGCAGCGCAAGTAAGCCCCTTGTCCAGAACAAAGTTGATGCAGAGCAGACTGGTATTTGCGTGTATATGCGCTTTCTCACACAGCACACATACAAAGCTTGCGTCTGTATAAAAGTGCGCCCTTCATTGAATATCCAGTTTGATATCCCCTGTATCGGTTGTGATCTCACACCTTCCACCGGTTATGCTTTTTGGAACATCAACACTCCCTGTGTCAGTTGAAACAAAAAATATTTTCTCAGAAAGGAAAGTACCCATAACATCGCCTGTGTTGGTTTCAATGAAAATTTCAGTAGCATCGCTACCGTCAAACTTCACATCACCCGTACTTCTCTTAATCAAGAATTTTTCTGCGGCAATAACATGATTCAATGATATATCTCCCGTATCTCCGCTCGATGTAAGACTTTTACACTTAATATCGGTTAAATTGGTTTTTCCGGTTGATACTTTGATATTAACATCACCCCCGCAGATTACGTTAGAAACCGTAATCCCGCCCGTTGAAGCAGAAAGATCAAGCTCTCCTGCACATGCGCTTTCAACGCAGATATTTCCGGTACTTGTTTTAATTTTAATTAATTCTGAAGCGGAGGCGAAAAAGTTAACGTCACCTGTGCTTAACGAAATATCAACACTATCAAACTTAAAATTCTTCGGTATTTGGATATCTCCAGTGCTTTCGTTAATGAAAAGTGAAGTGTATTCGACTTTCGGAAGATAAACCGTTATCTTTGGTGAACCGAAGTTAATTCCGATATAGTCATACCAAGATTTTTCATCAATCATCTTGATAACAAGTGTATCTTCTTGAATCTCAACGAAATGCTTTGCTTTTTCCTCCTCATAACATTCCACTCTACACTTTCCATCATTGGACAATGCAAATATAATATCTGCGGTATCCGTATTCATAGATATGTCGCTGAATTCTTCGCTTATCTCATAGATGTTTGTTTCATATTTTCCTGTACTGAGTTTAGTAAAATCCCACTTATATTCCGACATTACCACCGCAAACATTATTAGCCCGACAACCACAAGGGAAGCTGCTATAATAAGCCATGTTTTCGTTGCCTTTCTCATTACGCTTCCTCCTTTTTAATAAAGCAGTTCTTAGTCCATACTGCAAGTTTCTTTGTGAGCATCAAAACGCCCTTTGTAGCCGCCCTGCATCCGTAGAACATGAAAACGGAAAGACCTGCGCAAACAAATCCTGCGCCAATCATAGCTACTCCAGTAAGAACATTGCCGTTACAAGCAAAGGCAATCCCTGCTAACATACCGCCAAGCAAGCAGCCTGTTAGCGAACCGAAAACAGCCCACAAGGAAATAATCACAGACCACAAAGAAGCGTAAAATGAAAGAATTACGGCAACTGCGGCGATACCTAATGAAAGCCATATGGGAGAACCAAGCGCCAAGAGTACGATTTCCCATGCTTTTAGCCGTCTTTTGGGGTTAATTCTTTCCTTTGCGATTTTCGCAAACGGAATGTTTGCTACTACCTGCGCCACGATTTCATCAACAGATCCTACTGCCGAAACCGCTTCCTCCTCTGAAAGACCTTCTTCTATTCGATCTTCAATCATTTCACTGTAAAATATTAAACGTTCCTCAATATCATCCTGCGGCAATCCGTACAATTCTTTGTGCAACTGCGCAAGAAATTCTTGTTTACTCATTACCATTATCCTCCTTAGTTATAAATCGATATATAGACAAGATTTCCTTCCACTCGTCCTTAAAATCCTCAATACGTTTAAGTCCCTCATTGGTAATATGATAATACTTCCGAAGTCTGCCACCGTGCTCAGCCGTGCGAACGGTCAGCATATTTGCTGTTTCCAAGCGTTTTAGAATGGTATATAAGGTGGATTCGGAAAGTACAATATACGGTTTCATATCTTTAATAATCTTGTAGCCGTATGAATCTTCGCTCTTAATCGCTGCTAATACGCAGACATCCAAGAGACCTCGCTTTAACTGAATATCCACATCATACCTCCTTTCGTGTAATACATCATATCAAGAAGTATTGGTTTTGTCAATGAAGTTCATAGAAAAATAGCCCTCTTGATTTCCCTGCGGACGTTACAGTTCCAGCTGTCCAGAATTAAACCGCTATTTACAAAAGACGCCACAGCAAATTAGATTGCAGCGGCGTAAACTGTTTTACAAGCATCACCCGATTTGGACGTTTTTTATTTTCATTTTCTGGATTCACATCGAAAAAGAGCTACGGTATCCACCGCAGCTCCTCGCTCACTTAAATAAATTATTTCTTGCTTCTGTCTACATAATGGGTATGCAGCAGCTCATGTGATCTATGGGATCCGGGTGCACCAAGGAATTCGTCATAGAGCTTCTTGATCGAAGGATTCTTATGTGACTTTCTGATCGCAAACGCTTCGTCCTCGCTATATGTAGCTGCAGCACGAGCAGCTCTCGGATCTACAAAATACCTGGTGCGTGCATCAACATAGGGCTGACCGCCGCCTGTTACGCAGCCGCCGGGACATCCCATGACCTCTATGAAGTGGTAATTCTTCTCGCCGGCCTTTATGGAGTTAAGCAGCTTTGCAGCATTTGCGGTTCCATGACAGATGGCAACATTTATATCCATGCCGTTCACATTTACAGTAGCTTCCTTAATACCATCAAGTCCGCGTACAGCATGATACTCTAAGGATTCAAGATCCTCTCCGGTGAGTATGTCGGCAACAGTACGGAGCGCTGCCTCCATAACGCCGCCGGTCACGCCGAATATAACGGCAGCGCCGGTGGAATCACCGAGTATCTCGTCAAATGACTCATCAGGAAGGTTGATAAAGTCGATACCTGCCTGCCTTATCATGCGGGCAAGCTCACGTGTAGTGAGGTTCGCATCGACATCACGATAGCCATCGCGACCCATCTCGGGGCGATCGATCTCAAACTTCTTTGCCGTACACGGCATGACGGAGACTACGAATATATTCTTAGGATCAAGACCATTCTTCTCCGCAAAATAGGTCTTTGTTATAGCACCCTGCATCTGGTTCGGGCTCTTGCAGCTCGAAAGATTCGGCAGGAACTCAGGATAGAAATGCTCGCAGAATTTTACCCAACCGGGGCTGCACGATGTGATCATCGGCAGAGTTCCGCCATTTTTGATCCTTTCAAGCAGCTCAGTACCTTCCTCCATTATTGTGAGGTCAGCTCCAAAGTCTACATCGAATACCTTATCAGCGCCAAGCCTTCTGAGAGCAGCGGCAAGCTTTCCAGTGCAGCGGGTGCCGATGGGCATACCAAACTCTTCACCGATCGCTACCCTGACAGCAGGAGCGGGCTGGAATACAACAAACTTATCCTTGTTTGCAAGCGCTTCCCATACGACCTTTGTGGCATCCTTTTCGGTAAGAGCGCCGGTGGGACATGCAGCGATACACTGGCCGCAGTTGATGCAGGCTACTTCATCAAGGCTCTTTCCAAATATGGAGCCTATCTGGGTCTTAAAACCGCGGTTCTGCATTCCGATAGCGCATACACCCTGAGTCTTTTCACAAGCTGCTACGCAGCGGCGGCAAAGTATGCACTTATTGTTATCACGGACAACACTGGGTGAAATCTCGTCAATAGTCTTAACGATATGCTCTCCCTGGAACGGAATATCAGTAATACCAAGTTCTTCGGACAGTGTCTGCAGCTCACAATGATGATTACGCTTACATGTAAGGCATGAGCGATCGTGATCTGAAAGTATCAGCTCAAGAACAGCGCGTCTTGCGTTCAAAACCTTAGGCGTTGCGGTCAATACCTCAAGACCCTCGGATGCGGGCAGTACGCAGGAAGCCTGAAGCTTACCGGATCGTGCATCCTCAACAAGGCACATACGACATGCGCCAATTTTGTTGACATCCTTAAGGTTACAGAGAGTAGGTATCTTGATACCTGCCGCCAAAGCCGCTTCAAGCACGGTTGCGCCTTCAGTGACCTGAACGATTCTTCCGTCGATTTTCATGGTGATCATATTTCATATCCTCCTGAAGTAATTCCCAAACGGGTTTGATAACACACATATCGCATGTTACCACTGATAATAATTATAATTGTGTTCAAACATAATTACAACTGCTATTTTATTCAAAAACCGATAAAATTTATTTAGAAATATAACAGCGCTTCAAAAAGCGCTATATTATTCGCTCATTCCTTTATCTTCGTCCACCTTTTGTAGAGACGGGGCGTCTTCAGCATGGTCGGCATCGGTATTCTCAGCAGCCTCATCCGCCATCATGCTCATAATAGCGTCATATCGCTTTTTTAGCAGTTCTATGCGCCTTATGGTATGCTCCTTCCTCTCTTCAAGAGCCATTATCAAACCAAGAAGCTCCTCCTCATCCATATCATCATCGTATTCAGCATCATGATCGGCAGGCGGAAACAGCTCATCAGCAAGCTCATCAAGAAATTCGTCCACCTCATCGGGCGAATAACCAAAAAAGCAATGCGAAAACTCCTTTTCGATAATATCCGTACGAGTCATAAAACCTCCACCGAATTTATATTTCTTCTGATAAAAACGAATCGACCGAGCGCTTTTTTGCACTCGGTCGCCGCATCGGTTTACTTCTGTTCCGGATTAACATAACCGATGGCAGTATAGTTACTCGGAGTGAGACAATATATTCCCTCTCCGACCTTATGCAGCTTTCCGTCAAGTGCAAATGCCGCACCCTCGAGAAAGTCATGTACGCGCTGGGCCGCCTCAATATCCTCTGCAATAAGGTCCACAATATTTACGATCACGGAACGGTTGTTGCGAAGCTGCAATACTACATTCATAGCGTCGTCATAGCTAACAGGCTTATAAAAAATCAGCTTTGTCGCAGACTGAACAGCGGTAAGATTTGCCTGTTGCCTACGATTTGATGACTTAAAAGCCGCCACCTGTGGAGCACGCCTTTCTACAGACTCCTCATCATCCTCATCCTCAAACTCTTCAGAATCTACATCCTCGTAGTCTTCACCGTCTAACTCAGCAGAATTTCCAAAAAGCTTATCCAAAAACGACATTCCATTTTCCTCCGATAAAGATTTGGCGCTTGGAGAAAATAAAATAATTTGTAGCTATATGTATGCTACTAAAGCTAATTCCGCGGTCCAAACAGAGCGCTTCCTACGCGCACCATATTCGCACCCTCTTCAATAGCAATTTTGTAATCACTGCTCATGCCCATGGAAAGAATATCCATCGATACGTTTTCCATGCCGCTCTCACCGATGCTTAGGAACAGCTCTCGCATCGATTTGAAGCAATTACGCAACCCCGCCTCTCCCAGCATAGGCGGTATGCACATAAGTCCACATACCTTTATATTAGGCAGAGCAGAGATTTCACGAATAAGATCGAATACCGATGATAACGCTATGCCCCCCTTTTGAGGCTCATCACCTATATTCACCTCGATAAGTATCCTTTGCGTCATTAAAAGCGCAGAGGCTCTTTTGCTGATGGCAAGCGCAAGCTCCATCCTGTCTACAGACTGAATGATATCTACCTCACCTACCACATATTTTACCTTATTGGTCTGCAATTGTCCAATGATATTTTTGCGAACGCATTTTTCGTTAAAAAAATCACGCTTTGCTAAAAATTCCTGTACGCGATTTTCACCTATGGAGTAAGCCCCTGCTTCGATGGCCTCGGCTATGCGCTCTACATCTACGAATTTTGTCACCGCAACCAGCTCTATGTCCTCAAAATTCCTGCCTGACTTTGCTGCGCTTTTTGCTATATCATCCGTTATTCTGGCGTAATTTTCTCTTATGGTGGTCATCAGAATATCTCCTTTATAAGGTCGATCAAAAGGCTGAAATTATTAGTACTGGGTTTTTCAAGAGTCTGACCCGGATAAATACTTAAAGTGGGATCAGTAGGTTTTATAAGGCACATCTCCTCATCTACGCACACTACGGTAACAGGTATTTTCACTGCCCCATCTGAGGGTTCATCAGATTTTAAGGTAACGTATGCTTGCCCATCTTCATCCACAAAAACAGTATCAAGCTCTGTTATAACGCCTGACGCAGCCATCTGTATATTGGCTCCAAGCGAACGAATATTCATAAAATCCCCAATGTCCGTATTAAATTCAAGTATATTTATTACATATTCGCCCGATATTTTAGGCGCATGTGCAACGCCTTTAAATACCTCGTCTGAATATCCTTCAAACCTTATTGCATACTGCTCGCCTTCTATTAGCCTAAAGCTTTTATCCGCCCTTGTTGTAAAAGCGCAATACCAGACCTGATCGTTTACAATGCGATACAGCTGTCTTGAGGATTCTACGGTCGCATTCGTAAGGCTTGCACCGTTGATGGCTTTTTTTACGATATCATACGATATTATCTCAAGCTTTGAAGCGTTTATGGCGGATTCATAGCCGTCAAGATAAAAGCTCACCCTTCCGCCTACCGTTGAAACTATGCTGCTCTGCCACTGCTCAATCTGCGCTTGTCTAAGGCTTTCTTCTTCATATAGATTTGAAAGCTCCTCAGTGGCGTAAACATTCTGCCTTAAATAATCCGATCTCTGGGTCAAAAGCTCTGAAAGACGCAGCTGTATATCAAGTATTTCACCTTCGGTACCAAGCATCATGGTATCACGAAGTTCGGATTCAACCAGTGTTATACTATCCTCGAGCTCCATGAGTTTCGTATCATAAACACCGCTCATCTGTGCCATTTGAGCTTCGTATATTTCAGCCTGTATCTCCAACAAAGAATAGAGCATATCATCGCTATAGCCCCACTTTAGTATGTAAGCTATCCTATCGCCGGGCGCAACGCTTGCCCCCTCTCGCACGCAATAGGTTATATGGTCATACTTTTCGACCGATATTACCTGCTCATCCCTTATTATGGCGCAGGATATGTCTGTATTAAGCTCCATCGCGCCCGAGCGCGTATCACACCAGTCACGTCTTGGTACAAAAAGAACGAGCAAAAATATGACTACCCCCATTATGATGATGGCCCATATTGCCCCTTTATTCAACATAAAGCGCGGTCTGCGCCTTTTATTACCACTTTTGCTTTTTCTGCCGTAGCTCAAATTATACTCCATTATATTAGCGTATTTATTCTAATAATTATAGCACACGCTAAAACCTCAAACAATAAAAATACGCCCCTTTTCACAAAAGAACGTATCAAAGTTTTAAGTTCCGTACCTTTTTAGGGCTTAAGCGACTATATCTCCATGATGGCTTATAAGAGTGGCGTCCATTACGCCTTCGATCCTAAGAAGCTTATCCACGATTGCGGTATCGCTATCATCCACCCTGACCTCAAGCGTCATTTCCATGGCGCCTCTCTGTACGGTCTTGCTCTTGAGCTTGTGCCTGGGCAAATACTTTGCTACAAACTGCTTAATAACAGGCGCCGCCTCCTCTGTATAGTGGATAATGAGAAGATAGGGCATTACGGACTTTATTTTCAGCATGTTTATTATAACAAGGAACGCGCCTATGGCAATTGCCGCAATAAACGCCACATCATAGAATTTAATACCTATAGCGATACCCTCGCCCACAGCCCAGAACATAAACACCGTGTCGATGGGATCCTTTACTGCCGTCCTGAACCTGACAATGGACAATGCACCGACCATACCAAGACTAAGCGTGAGGTTATTGTTGATAAGCATGAGCATAACGGATGTTACAAGGGTGAGCATTATAAGGCTTACATTGAAATTCCTCGAATACATCACACCCGCAAAGGTGCTCTTATAAACAAAAAATATTATAAAGCCTATCACGAGCGCTATAATAAGCGTAATAAGCACCTGAAGCCAACTTATATTAGCGGCAAAAAGGGATCCAAGGTCGAATACGGGAGCAGCGGTTTCTGCATTTAAAAGCATTTTATTCCTCCTAAAAATTTTACAGTTCGTATTTTCTTGAAATCACATATTTACTGACAGCGCTTCGAGTCGTTGTTGACTGTATGAGCGTTTGCACATATTTCGGTAAATAGCGATTGTATTTTATCTCCAGCACAATGTCATTGCCATCGATGGCAGGATAGGTAATAAGGTTACGGTCAAATATGTCAGCGGAATGATAGGCTGTACGCACATCTTTATCGAACGTTATCCTGACATCCTGCATGGGAAAGGTATATGCCTCTCTGGTATAATCGACTATAACAACCGGTCTTAGCCTGAGAGTGGAAAAGGTGGCGAACATCTCTCTGGCAAACGGCTCATCGCGAGCCAGCAAAAAGCCGTATTTACCGGATAAAAGGCGCTCATATTCGCCCTTTGTGAGGCTTATGGATTTTTTACATATGAGTCCGCCCTCTTTGTGCTTCCGCTCAAGCTTTATGAGCTTATCCGAGCCATTATATATGCGTATCCTTATCTTATCCCTGCTTCCCACACCAAACAGCTTCTCCGAAAGAGCGCTGTTTGCCATGTCATCGAAATAAAGACTTCTTATGCGGTATTCGCCGTATTCGTTCGCATTTTCGTCCGGAAGCATCGTTGCTGAAAGCTTCTTTGATAATAACAGATAATCGGCAAAGCTTATGTAATATTTCAGCTCATGCCTGAAGCTATCCTTTTTTCGTTTGTCTTTTTTCAGGTTTTCCATAGCGTTCACCATCATGCGTCCGGATTACTTCCATCAATTCCGAATATCTCCATGCATTCATCGGCCGTTAAGCCAAAGTGATCCCTTATGTGATATACAAAATAGGGCTTTCTGTTGCTTGCGAATGTATGCAGGTGCTCGATATGCCTCTCCCAGCCCTCATAGGACATACTGCTCCAAAGCTGGGTATCCCTTGGCATCTCCGAGCGTATTCTTGCCGCGCATTCATCTATCCTGGCAGAAAGATTTTCTTCGGAAAACACTACATCAGCCATATATGCGCACTTTTCAAGAAATAGCTGTTTAAATTCAGGATTTGTAAGCAGCGCGCGGATCAGTCTGTTGGAAAAGCCGGAATTTACGCCGTGACCCGAGCCGCCTATATAGCGTTTTACACTATTATACTTATATCCGGGCGTATCTCCGACACGATTATTCAGGGCCCAGCAAAAGTCATAGGTTATCCATTGCCATTTCCGGCCTTCGGTGCGCCAGAATTTTATATTTCCAGTATCGGTATTGCCGGAGTATATCTGCATGGCGGTGTATGTCGCGAAATTATCAACATCCATAAGGCTGCATATGTATTCGTAGTTTTCGGGAGCCGTCATATCATTGTCCCATGCAAAATCCACCATATCAAGATATTCCTGATTATCACCCTCGAGAATATAGTATGGGCGATTTCCGCTTCCCACAAGAAGATCCATGCTGTCTTTGTCAGCCTCGGGGTAATGCTGCATAAGAAAACTTCTATTCACCTTCTCACGCAGATTATACACACCTCGATACTCACCGTTGACATATACAACACATTGCTGATATGCCTGAACTACAAGATCGGTATGATCTCCTACAAGGCTCGTCACCACGATATCGCGAATACGCGACATGTTATACTCCTGTCCGGAAGCTCTCAGTATAAGCGAACCGTATTCCACAAATTCCCTTGAATCAAAGAAGGGATATTCAAATGTAGATCCGGCAGTTATGCCCGCTCTTGCTATGAGTGCATAGCCCTTTTGCTCAGCCTTCCTTGAGAACGCACCGAATATCCTTATTATTCCATCCTCGGCATATTCAAGGCTTTCGCCCTTAAAATAATCCATATGCATTTCTATCTCCACCTCTTCTTCATAATTGGTGTAGATATACTCGTGCTCATCGGGATCTGCTATTATGCTTATAACAGGAAGCTCATGAGGATCATCGATAATGTATGAAGCCGAAACGGTGTTGCTTTGAAGACAGCCGCTTGCGACGGCGGCAACGCGGAGAACCGTAGTCTCGGTAATGTTTATAGGCTCTGTGTAAACACGGCTCCCGGCAGTTGGCACTGATCCATCAAGCGTGTAATACACCGTACTTCCCTCAGGTACGCTTACTGAAACGGTCTGCGCGCCCTGATATGAACCCGCTGAAAGGGAAATGGTAGGAGCTTGCGTCATAGCCATACCATCGCCGTTCGCAGCTCCGGGAGTCGGCTTTATGTAGTGCGCCACCTGTCCATCAACGCCTCGTCCTATGCTCCTGTCCGCATAGAATCGTTCCGCTTGCAGTATATCGATAAGCCTTGCATCCTGGTCGAACAGATAGACAGTTTCGCCATCCGCCGAAAGCTTAAACGTTGCCTGTATCGCACCCGTATCATCGGCGATAGGCTCGCCTGTGCAGTATACTATCAGGTATTCGCCCGGCGCTATCGTAACATCGGGAAATACCCATCTTATCTCCTTAGGATCGGTGCCAAGACCATAGCCGTTTAAGTTTACAGCTTCGCTTCCGCCATTATATATTTCAAGCCAGTCCGTAAAGCTGTCGCCAAGCTTTGCGTATGAATAGTTAGCGCCCATCATTTCGGATATATAGAGCGTTCCCGTCTTGATAGCATACCGCTCCGAAGCGAGCATAGCGCCCTCCTCGGTATTTGGGTAGCCCGGCGACGGGTAGTCACACAACATAAATTCGCCCGTCCCATCGGGCAGCCTTGCCATCGAGATATCCGTTTCCTGTGAGCCATAGTCAAGTGAATCCACAACGCTGCCGTTTGGCGCCGAGAGGACTACCGATTCGCTGAAGCTATTCAGTTTAAAGGGGGCGTGCAGCTCTATTGAGCTATCTATAGCTTTTCCGCTGCAAAATACCAAAAGATAGCTTTTAGCGGGGATCACCGTTCCTGAGGCAAACGCATACTTTCTTATTTCATCTTTGCTGTCCGAAAGAAAATATCCGGTAAGATTTATGTCGGTATCCGTGGAGTTATAAAGCTCTATCCAGTCGGAATATTCACCGTCGCAATCGGAAGCAGTGATTCCGTTTACCGCCATAAATTCGTTTATATAAAGCCCATCCGCCTCACCTGTCGAAAATACGGTATCACGATACGCGCTAAGTCCCTCCTCGGTGTTGGGATAGCCGGGTGTGGGATAAAACTCAAACCATGTATTATCCTCTGCCCTACTTATGGTGTTGCCCTTAAGCACACCAAAAAGGTCGATTGATTCAATTATACGCCCTGTAGCGTCCAGCAAGAGAAGCGTTTCATCATCAGCAATCCTAAAGGGCGCGTGCAGTCCCATTCCCTCAGCACCGCTGCAATAGACTATCAGATAGCCGTTTGCAGGTATCTTTGTGCCTGTTGGAAATACGAATTTACCAACGGACAACGGGTCATCGCTCAAAGCGCAGCCGGTCATGTCTATCTCCGTATCGGTTGTATTGTGTATCTCCACCCAGTCATAATAGTTACCCTCGGCATCGGGAATCGTATCCCTGTTTGAGGTCATGACCTCGCTTATTTGAAGATTCGATGTAGATGAAAGCCCCCCGCTGCCGCCTGAGACGAATATTACCATGCACATCACGGCAAAAAGCAACATCATTACGATTGCCACGATCGCTCTTTTGCCTTTACTCAACCAAAATCACCCCCTAATTTGAGCTAAAAGAACATGTCAAAAGATTCTGCACATCCTATTATTTTATTATTATAACACATAAATGCCCGCCGCTCCATATTTTGACACGCATATCACAAGTATTTTTCAATTATCCTATCTATTGATACCTAAATTATGCTAAACTATAAATAATTTTTAAAGGGGGCATATGATGATTACACCTGTTGTTTCAATGATAATATACGGATACTATGGATCCGATTATATCTTCTACACCATGCTCATGCTTGTTTTGTTCGTGATCGGCATAGGCATACAGGCAAGCGTTAAGAACACGTTTAAGAAATATTCCCAAAACCGGGCAAGCTGCCATCTCAGTGCGCATGACGTTGCATCACGGCTTTTATATTCGGGCGGAAGCAACGCATCAATAGATATCACTCCGGGAAATCTCACCGATCATTATAATCCGAAAACAAATGTCGTAAGCCTTTCTGAAAGCGTATACTATTCCGATTCGGTTTCGGCGCTTGCCGTTGCCGCGCATGAGATAGGTCATGTAATGCAGCATCAGGATGGATATATACCGATTAAATTAAGAAATGCCATCCTTCCCGTGGCACAGATAGGTTCCGGCATAGCGCCGTATTTGGTCATGCTTGGTCTCATATTCGGCACGCCTACGCTTGCCATGGCGGGTGTTTACCTGTTTTCCGCGGTATTCGCATTCCAGCTTATAACGCTTCCTGTGGAATTCAATGCCTCAAGGCGTGCTTTAGTAATGCTCGAGGGCGGTGGATATGTTTCCGGAGATGAGCGAAAAATGGCAAAGAAAGTGCTTAGCGCAGCCGCCGCGACATATGTGATAGCAACCCTCACTTCGCTGCTAAGCCTTCTCCGTCTTATCAGCATAACAAACGGCAGAAGAAGATAAAAGCCTATAAAATTCTCTGTTTTTAAACAAAGAAAAACTCAAATCAAAAGCAGCACGCATAGGGTGTGCTGCTATCTCTTCTCCTATTGAGTCATACACGATGTCCAAATAAGGGAAGTTATTCTCATTATTTTTAGAATTTACACCACTCTTAGTGCTTGCAACCAGCATTTTAATCGATTCATGCTTCAAGAGTTTCTCAAAAGCCCACACCTCCAGCTCTGCTATGTCGTTGTTGAAGACTCTTTCTGCGTAGTCCTCTAAGGCAATCACCAGATCATCCCTTGTGACAAGCTCCGCAAAGACCTTAAAACTATAGTAATCATACTCCGGAATAGGAGTATCGGGGTCGCTTGCATAGGTCAAAAGTTGGCGGCTTATAAAATTAGAATCAAGAACCTCTTCCAGCAGTGAAGCAGTATCCGATACAAGTTTCGCCTCATCTATATAGTATAATGATGCGTATGTTTCGGGGGCAACTTCATAAGTATAACGGTAAGGATCGCCACTGGCGTGCTTAACATCATTTTCCTGCTCATCCTCTTGTTTTATTAAGTCATCTGCCGACAGCGCACCTGATCCCAGCGAAAATACCGCAAGCACCGACAACAATAAAACTTATGCTAAAATACGCTTTTTCATGGGTTTACTTCCTGTTTTAACAGTGTCATACAAATCCGATCATGCATTCAGGTATATTATACCATTTCATTATACGCAGCACAAGTGTTTTTATAAAATATATCCCGCCTTTTGTACATTAGGTCAGAAGCAACACACCCACAAAGGAAAGCAAAGATCAAACCTTTTATCGCCTCATGTCTTGAAATGGCGGTATCAATAATGATATAATTTTCCAAAACTATGTGGAGGTCTTGTTATATGCCCGGATATAGGGATCTGTCTGCAAACAGCGCCATAGCAAAGCTTAAAATGGACATAACTCGTCTTGTCATACTAAGAAGCGAGCTGGAAAAGGGAGCGCTTTTTCACTTAAAGGAGTTCTCCGAATCGCTTGATGAAGGAAATATAAAAAAAAGCATATCGGATTATCACGCTCTTGCAAGCGCCCTTATATGCGGCGGCTATAGAAGAGTAAGCGGCGATCTTATACTTGACATGATAATGCATTTGCTTCTTTTAAGCGAGCACCCATTTGCGCTCATGGCTGCCAGGTGCGAGATGGACGAAGCGCTTTACGCGGCCATGCGCAGCGAACTTTCCATAATGCAAAGCTTGAGCACGCTTGATGATGAAACGCTGCTAAGGCTTATAAGCGATAGACATCAGGATATAAAGAGCAAAAACCGTCAGTTTAAGGACAACGCCGCGGCGCTTGCTACTGCCGCCTGGGGCGGAGGTACCGCCAAGCAGATAGACACAAATGACACATCCTCTGTCAGGATACAGATACCCGTTACGCTTCCTACCGGAGAGCAGACCGCGCTGCATTATGGCGAAGCAGCGCTGCGCGATGAAATGGTGGCCGATGACGCTTTGAGCGAAATGTATAACCGCTTCATGGATACCGATGACTGGAGAGCGCTTGTTGATGTCATATGGAATTTTCACGCCTCCTATGGCAGCGGGGTATTTCTTCGCTCACGCTATTTAGCATATGAAAATGGATTTCTTCACGCCATCGAAGAGCCTGAGAAGCTGCCTGGGCCCTATGCTCAAGCCGAATACGAGTGCGCTCTAAACAATCTTGTATCGTTCATGAGAGGACGAACGCCTCATCATATGGCGATATACGGGCCCAGGGGCAATGGAAAAACAAGCTTTGTATTGAGCCTGGCGGAAGAGCTTCCCGAGCTTCGTATTATTATAATAAAAAGCTTCGATCGCAGTTCTTTTACAAAGCTTATGGACAGACTTTCAAAGCAGCCCCTCCGTTTTATGATATTGCTTGACGATATGCCGGATGACGCCCTTTTGGGCATGGTCTCAAGCATGCTTCCAAAGAACATACTCATAGCTGCCACCATGGAGCATAAGCCGGCCTCCTCCTTACTTAGCCTTGAAATAGAGCTTGGCTATATAGCCTTTGGCGACTTTGCAGCCATGGTCGAGGACGGTCTTAACTGCCTTAATATGGACTACAACGAACAAAAGCTGCTTCCGTTTTGTGAGGCGATAGAAAAGAGTGAGAGCGGACTTACTTTATCCTCAATAAAAAAAGCGCAGGCTGCCATTTTGTTCAAAAATGAGCTTACACTTTAGTAATCGCTTTCATACTTTGAAATGCCCGCATAGCATGCCGTGACCGCATAGACATTATAAGCGCCCTTTCCCTTAAGCTCCTTTGCGCATTCGGAAAGGGTGCTTCCCGTTGTGCATACATCGTCCACGAGTATGATATTGTGACAGGCCGCCGCGTTACTTGCTAAAAATGCATCCATCACATTTGAAGCTCTAAGCCCTGCCGATTCGGTAAGGGACTGCTTTTCAGTATTTCTAATGCGACACAGCAGCTTTTTATCAAGCGGTATTCCGCTTTTCTCTGAAATGCGCCTTGCGAGCAGCTCCGCCTGATTATAACCTCTTTCCCGGAATCTTTTTGTATGAAGAGGCACAGGAACTATAACATCCGCGCTCCACTCCTCCGGTATTCGCATATAGCCCGCGAATAGGTCGGCAAGATACCTTTTATCCTGAAACTTAAATCTGTGTATACAATTGCGTGCTATATCATCATATCTGATGAACGATATCAGACAGGTAATATTTGATATATCGATGCGCTTAAAGGGCTCTAATTTTATCTGATCGGCACAATCAGAGCAAAGACCATGTTCATCAAGCGCTCCCTCACAGTCACAGATACTGCATACACAATCCATCGGAAACAGTGCGTCCAAAAAACGCCTTAAAAAACGCATCAATATTTAAAGCTCCTTTCGCCTGTAAGCATCATGCATTCATCCAGAAAGAAGGATAATGCGCTATATCTCTTATGAGAATCAAGTGTATCTATCATTGCATATACGCATTCCCTTTTTCCAATTATGTAAACCTGCTTTTTGGCTCTTGTTATGGCTGTATATATAAGATTTCTCGTTGTGAGCCTTGGCGCTACATGTACAAGGGGCAGTATCACAGCTGGAAATTCACTGCCCTGGCTCTTGTGTATGGTTATACTAAAAGCATGCGTGAGCTCTTCAAGCTGCGAGTAGCTGTACATAGCCTCACGACCATCGTCAAATCGCACCAAAACGTATTGTCCCAATCTGTCTATGGTTAAGATCGTTCCAAGGTCTCCGTTGAATACACCTGCGCCTTCATCGACCATAACGCCATCCTGCACGAGCTTCCATTGCATACCGTAGTTATTCTTGGTCTGCATCACCTTGTCGCCCTCTCTGAATATAGTGTTTTCGCCGTATTCACGCTCATGCTTATAGGGATCTCTTGGATTCATAGCCCTTTGCAGGCAAATATTAAGCTCATTCACGCCAAGTATGCCATCCTTCATCGGAGTAAGTACCTGTATCTCATCCTGCCCGCAATCAAAAAGCGCCGCGTATTTTTCATCCGTACATAAACTGCATATGCGCCTGCATACCGCCTCCACGCTGTCCATAGGCTCAAAGCAAAATTCCCTGTCTTTAGATGTAAGCTCGGGATGCTCCCCTCGGTTTATGATATGGGCGTTTACGATAATGCTGCTTTGACCGCTCTGCCTGAATATCTCATTCAGACGGATCAAAGGGATCCTATCGCATTCGATTATATCTGAAAGCACATTACCCGGACCCACGGACGGAAGCTGATCCGAATCGCCCACCATTATAAGCCTTGTCTCGGGAGTAAGCGCCTTTAGCAGGGCGCTGAACAGCGAAATATCCACCATCGACATTTCGTCCACTATTATCATATCGGTAAAAAGCGGATTTTCCGTGTTTCTTCCAAACTCCTTTCCGTTTGATTCCAACATGCGGTGTATAGTCCTCGCAGAGATACCCGTAGCCTCGCTCATACGCTTCGCCGCCCTGCCCGTTGGCGCGCAAAGCTCAAAATCAAGCGATAAACGCTGCATTATGCCTATTATAAATCTAAGTATTGTTGTCTTTCCCGTACCGGGGCCTCCCGTTATGACCAAAACGCCCTGTGTAAGCGCCATTTTAACGGCAATGCGCTGTTTCTCTGCAAGAGTTATTTTAAAATGCTCCTCAAGCAGGTCTATTTCCTGGTCAATATCTATATTAAACGGCAAACGCCTATCCCCCACAAGAAGAGCAAGCCTGTTTGCGCAATTTTTCTCACAAGCATAAAGATACGGCAAAAACACCACATATTCCTCGTCCAACATACAGGCGTTAAGCTCTCCGGCGGCGATCATGGACTCAAGTGCGTATTCGGTCAATTGCACATCCACACATAGACCTTTCGCAGCTCCGTTTATAAGCTGCTCCATGGGGATATATGTGCTGCCCTGCCCCCTTGCCTCGCCAAGAAGAAAGCCTATATACGCCATTATCCGCTGCCTTGAGTCATGCTCGACCCCCGCCTTTTGCGCAATCTTGTCCGCTGTTATAAAGCCTATCCCCTCAAAATCCGAGATAAGTCTATATGGGTTTTCGTATATAAGCTTTACGCAGTCATCTCCGTATTTTTCCTTTACCTTAACTATCTGAAGCGGCATCAGACCAAGCTGCTGAAGCTCTATATGCCTATCAACCTCATCACGCTGTTCCATGTAGGCTTCGTGAATGGCGCTGCTCCTTTTATCGCCAATTCCCGATATCTCTATCAGTCTATGAGGTTCATGCTCTATTATAAAGAGCGCCTCCTCGCCAAAATGCTCGATAAGAAGCTTTGCAGTAGCCTCCCCAACACCGCGAAGCGCGCCGCCCGCAAGATAATTGTATACCGCATTTTTTCGTGTGGGCTCCGATTTTTCGGCATGTACGATCGTAAACTGGTCGCCATGCCTTTCATTCTTCTCAAATTCTCCTGTAAGCTTTAAATAATCCCCCACCTCGATGGGCGGTGTGGAGCCAACAGCTTTTATGGGTCTTCCGCGCCCTGTGTCAAATAAGAACACACGCCAAAGTGAACCTTGCTTAAAATAGCGTATTGCCGTTACCGTACCATAAATAGTTTCAATACTCATGAATCGCTCATTTGTTCCTTTATATTTGATATCAGCATAGCATAAACCCCTTAAATTGTAAAGCAAATTTATAATAAACGTACAAAAAACAATACCTCAAGCTGCCTTATGAGGTATCGTCACAGTTACTATATAAAAATATCTCAATAGAAGCTTATTCGCTTAAAGTTCCATGGCATCTATGTACTTTTCGGCCTGCGTTGCAGCGATTGCGCCATCCGCAACAGCGGTCACGACCTGACGCAAGGATTTTTTCCTGATATCCCCCGCCGCGAATACGCCCGGGATATTCGTATGCATATCAGCATCAGTTATCAAATAGCCATTTTCCATATTAAGTATGCCATCAAACAGCTTTGAATTTGGGTTATACCCTATAAACACAAATAACCCGAATAAACCGTCCTCAGGATCAGCCGCTATCTTTTTAAGTTCCCCGGTCTTCACATTTTTAACTGTCATGCTGTCCAAAAGCTCGTCTCCGCATACTTCCTCAATAACGGTGTCCCAAAGGAAAGCTATCTTATCATTCGCAAATGCCTTCTCCTGTATGGATTTTGCCGCACGAAGCTCATCACGGCGATGTATTATAGTGACCTTGCGGGCGACCTTTGCAAGATAAAGCGCTTCCTCAACTGCGGAATCACCGCCGCCCACTACATATACCTCAAGCCCCCTGAAGAAATTAGCATCGCAGGTAGCACAATAGGAAATTCCCCTGCCAATGAATTTCTCTTCGTTTTTGCAGCCGATAGGCCTTGGGGATGCGCCTGTCGCTACTATGACCGTTTTCGCCTTGTATTCACCATGACTTCCAATAAGTGTCTTGATATCGCCCGAAAGCTCAACGCTTTCGATAATATCGGATACGCGGCCTGTGCCAAATTTTTTCACCTGAGCGCTCATCCTTTCGATAAGTGAAAGCCCCGACTCGCCCTCAAGCTGCGCTCCGGGATAGTTTTCAATTTCATTTGTAAGCGCTATCTGTCCGCCATCCTGACCCTTTTCAATTATCAGTGCGGACATCTGGGCGCGTCCCGCATAAAGCCCGGCAGAAAGACCGGCAGGCCCTGCGCCAAGAATTATCAGATCATAAACTTTGTTCATTTTTAACTTAGCTCCTAAATGTTAACATAACTCGGTCATTAATTATCAAAGCTAAAGCTATTTCGACTATGGCCAAAACAGTTATATCGTTCTATGATTATTTTAACCGAAATTATTCTTTTTCTTCAATTTTAATACTTAGAATGCTTTTTGAAAAGAGCTTTATTGCGATTTGTTTATAAAAAGACTTCATCTAACCCGCAACGACACAAAAAGCAAGCTTTAAAATCGTGATCACATGATGTATAATAACATAAATAGACTTTTATTGGAGAGATGTAGATGGAAAGGCACGCGCTGCTTCGCAATATACCCAAGATAGACGATATTCTGCGCCGCTTTGAAAAGGAAGTTCCACATGTTTCTTCCGCTCTTATCACCGAACTTACAAGAACATACATCAATGAGCTGCGAGATGGAATTTTAAGGGGCGATATAATGAGCCTACCCTCTATGGAAGCCATTATATCAGAGCTAAAAATACTTTTAAAAAAAGAATCCCTTTTAAACCTCAGAGAGGTAATAAACGGCACAGGAGTGATACTTCACACCAATCTCGGCAGGGCTTGTCTCTCCGATGAAGCGGCAAATGCCGCGTATATCGCGGCAAAGCGATACTCTACGCTTGAATATAATGTTGCCTCCGGCTCACGCGGCTCAAGACACAGCCATATCGAAGCCCTTCTTTGCAAGCTCACCGGCGCTGAAAGCGCGATCGTTGTAAATAACAACGCTGCGGCGGTGCTGCTAATATTAAGTGCGATAGGATCCGGCGGCGAAGTCGTGATCTCAAGAGGTGAACTTGTTGAAATAGGCGGTTCGTTTCGCATGCCGGAAATAATGGAGCAGTGCGCCTGCCGCCTTCATGAGGTAGGAACTACAAATAAGACGCATCTTCGTGATTTTTCAATAGCTATACGTCCTGATACAAAGGCGCTTTTAAAGGTACACACGAGCAATTTCCGTATAGTGGGCTTCACACAAAGCGTGCCTCTTTGCGAGCTTTCAGACCTTGCCCATAAAAATGATATACCGCTTATACAAGATTTAGGCTCAGGCTCTCTTATCGACCTCAGACCCTTTGGCATACATGACGAACCTACTGTAAAGGATAGTATAGAAGCAGGCGTCGATATAGTAAGCTTCAGCGGTGATAAGCTCCTTGGCGGTCCTCAGGCCGGTGTCATAGTGGGAAAAGCGCGCTACATCGAAAAACTGAAGTCCCATCCCCTTGCGCGAGCCGTTCGCGTGGACAAGATGACGCTTGCCGCGCTTGAAGCTACTCTTAGAAGTTACCTTGACCCAAGATCAGCCCTTTTAACGATACCTACCCTACGCATGCTTACCGCATCGCCCTATGAGCTTAAAAATCGAGCCGAAAAACTCTGCACGATGCTGCAACAAAGAAATCTTTCCGCAGATATTATTGAAGACAATACCCATGTTGGAGGAGGCAGCGTACCATGCCAGCTTCTTCCTGCTTATGTAGTTGCGATCATGCCCGCTGCATGCAGTGTAAACGCGCTTGAGCAGGCGTTAAGAGGCCTTGAAAGACCCATAATAGGGCGTATAACAAGCGATAGATACCTTCTTGATGTACGGACGCTTTGGGATGAAGATTTTTCTTATATCGCTGAAATGATAGGAGCATATGCGCGATGAAGAATGTGATCATCGGTACTGCAGGACATGTCGATCACGGTAAAACCATGCTCATAAAGGCGCTTACCGGTATAGACACCGATCGCTTACAGGACGAAAAAACCAGAGGCATTACTATTGAGCTTGGTTTTGCACACATTGATTTTGAAGATGGAACAAGGGCGGGCATAATCGATGTACCGGGGCATGAGAAGTTTATCAAAAATATGCTGGCGGGCGCGGGCGGCATTGACCTTGCGATGCTTGTGGTAGCCGCCGATGAGGGCTTCATGCCTCAGACCGTAGAGCACATGGGGATACTGAGTCTTCTTGGCATAAATGACGGTCTTGTTGTTATAACAAAGACCGATATTGTAGATCCCGAATGGCTGGCTATGCTTACGGATGACATAAAGGAGCATGTAAGAGGCACATTCCTTGAAGATAAACCCATATTACCCGTATCGGCGCACACAGGCAGCGGTATCGTAAAGCTGCGTGATGAGCTTTCTAAGCTGGTGCTTGCCGCTGCAAAGAAGGATATAAGGATACCCTTTCGTCTTCCCATAGACCGTGTATTTTCCGTAGACGGATTTGGCACAGTCGTAACCGGAACACTGATCGAGGGCTTTATACATGAGGATGACACGATAGAAGTAGCTCCATCGGGGCTTGGCGCTAAGATACGTAATATTCAGGTGCATGGAAGTGACGTAAAAATCGCCTATGCAGGTCAGCGTGTTGCCATAAATCTTGCGGGCATAAAAAAAACCGATATAAAACGCGGCAATGTAGTTGTAAAACCTGGCAGCGTACATATAACACAAATGCTTGACGTTAAGCTTTTAAGCCTTTCAAATTCACGGCGAGTAATAAAAAATGGTTCTTTGGTGCATCTTTATCACGGATCAAACGTCGTTTTAAGCAAAATAGTTCTGCTGGGCAAGGATGAGCTTAAACCGGGCGAAAGCGCCTATGCCCAGCTCCGTCTGACAGAGCCGCTCGCGGCAAAAAATGGGGACAGATTCGTGATACGCTTCTATTCCCCGCTTGAAACGATAGGCGGAGGCATAATACTCGATGCGGCTCCGAAAAAGCACAAGCATAATGACAATGCTATTATAGATTCACTTCAAATCAAAGAAAGTGGCTCGGGTGATGAGCGCATTATGCAGATGCTTTCGGAGCTTAAGTTTGCCCTCATAACAAAAAAGCAGCTTGCCGATAGGCTTAGCATGAACGAGGATGTACTTGAAGAAAGGCTTCAGGATCTCACCGGCAGCGGAAAGGTTTTGGAGGTCTTACCCGATAGATTTATGGCAGCCAAAACGCTTGATATTGCTTATGCAAATTGCCGCAGTATATTGGAAAGATATCACGCTGATAATCCGCTTCATTTCGGTATAAGGCTTGCTGAGCTCAGGCAAAAGCTATTTCAATCGGTTCAGATCGCAGTATGCGATGCGATACTTGAGCTGCTTATCAAAGAGGATAAGATCAAGAAAGTTTCCGATCGATACGCGCTTTATGATTTTGAAGTGCGTTTTACGAAAAAGCAGCAGAGTATTCGGGAAAAGCTGCTTAAAATGTTTAAAGATGCCGGTCTTGATGCTCTTTGTGCTGATGAAGTATTTCAAAAATTTGCGCCTAATGAAAAAGATAACTGTAAGCAGGTGCTTGAGAGCCTTATATCAAGCGGACAGCTTGTCATGCTTTCACGTCAGGTGATATATCACGCGGATACCTTTAAAAATATCCGTATCCAAGTTGCAGACTGGTTTGCTGCTCATGATACATTAACTTTAGCTGAATTTCGCGGTCTTATTGGGATCTCAAGAAATCACGCTATCGCCGTACTTGAGTATTTTGACAGGGAAAGGATCACAAAAAAGGAAGGAGACTTCAGGCGGCTTTGTTCCACCGCCATCATATAACAGAATCGTTTATTTTACTTGACACCTTTATACGCGCTATGCTACCATTCCTTACCGAACTTGGGAATAGATGGGTACCGGTGTACCCCCCGGTCTTCAAAACCGGTGATGGTGGTGAAAAACTGCCTAGGTGGGTTCGATTCCCACATATTCCCGCCAAAAACAAGGTATCAGGGTGTTCTTTTTGGGGGCTGCACGCCCAAAAGGCTCTGAGCAAACGCACAGTCCCCAAAAAGTATGCGAAAATAATGTTTTTACTGTAGTATCAGCGAAAATTCTCCCTTTTCCTCTACACGGCCGACGATAGCGCTTTTTGGTGCATGAAGATGCAGCTTTTTAAGCAGTAAAGCTGCTTCATCCTCTGGAAGCGCAACCAACAAGCCGCCTGAGGTCTGTGGATCCGCGCATATATCCACAAGCGCCTGATCTACACCGGGAAGCACTTTTATATGCGGCTTCACATGATCCATGTTGCGAGATGCGCCGCCCGGCAATATGCCCGTTCTGGAAAGCTCTAAAGCCCCGGAAAGCAGCGGAAGCGCTACTGTATCTATGCGTATTGTAACATCGCTGCCAAAGGCCATCTCAAAGCCATGCCCTAAAAGACCAAAGCCCGTTATGTCGGTACAGGCGTGAACATGCTTCATCCCGATCACATCGGAGGCTGACTTAGCGTTAAGTGTTGCCATACAATCCACCGCAGCAACAAAGTCCCCATTTGATGTTACGTTTCTCTTTGCGCCGGTCGTCAAAATACCCGTTCCAAGCGGCTTTGTAAGTATGAGTACATCGCCCGGTCTTGCGCCCACGTTCTTTAAAATACTATCCGGATGCACAAAGCCCATTACGCAAAGCCCATATTTTGGCTCATTGTCGCGAATAGTATGCCCACCGGCAACAACACAGCCGGCTTCAAGGGCTTTATCATGTCCGCCTTCAAGTATTTTTCTGATTGTATCATTTGAAAGACACCCGGGTACACATAACAGATTCATAGCAAGATGCGGTTTGCCGCCCATAGCATATACATCACTTAAAGCATTCGCGGCCGCTATCTGACCAAACATATAAGGATCATCAACTATCGGTGTGAAAAAATCCACAGTCTGGATAACCGCAAGATCATCGCTTATACGATAGACGCAGGCATCATCGCTGCTGTCGTAACCCACAAGAAGGTCATCGTTCCTAAGATTCGGAAGATCCTTCAATATTTCGGTAAGGGCCCCCGGCCCTAATTTTGCTGCTCAACCGGCAGCGGCAGTCATCTGCGTAAGCGGCAGCTCTTTTGCCATCGGATATCACCTCGATTCGTTTAATATTTATCATTATTATACCATTTTTTACGCCAAACACAAGAAGCGTGAGTTTTAAGATATCAGCTAATACTACCTTTTTAACAGCTATACTTTGATCGATTTTTAAGTTTCGTCAGATTTTTCAGCTATACACCAGCAATCGTCAAATAAGATCAGTATATATTAAAGCGTTTCATCCAATAATCATATAAGCACGATAAGATTTACCATATCGTGTAAATAAAATCGATATGAGGTAGCCGTATGAATATAGCCCTGCTTGTAATACTCCTTATATCCATAGTATGCACAATACTTGGCGGAAAGATCACGCTTGACGCCAAAATTTCGGGTACTAATGCGCTTCTTAGTATAAAGCTTTTCACCTTGTTCTCAATTAGAATACTTCATATCGATATGGATGCTTCACTGGCCGAAAACAAATTAAACGTGATGCTCTTTGCCCCATTTACAAAAAAAAGGCTATATCCCGCTAAAAAAAACAGACGCAATAACCCTCACGATAAAAGGCCCAGGCTTTATAGACTTCTCTCTGTTATAAAGCCGCATAAGCTCGACATAGAAGGTACTATCGATACCGGTGACGCACCCGCATCCATTGCAGCATGCAGCATTGTATCCTCGGCATTCTATTCGGCAGCCGCCGCTTTTTTTAAATCTTCAGAGGGCATTTTTGTTCGTATAATGCCGAGTTTTGTAAAACCGCAGTTTTTCATTTCTATAAGTGGAATATTTCATGTAAATTTTCCACATGTTATCGCTATCATACTAAAAAAGGAAAGGTAGAAATATTATGCACCCCATTGAAAACATCATGAAAAGCTCTATGGAGCAGATAAAAGGCATGGTAGACGTAAATACCATAGTTGGAGATCCGATAGTCGTAGACGCGAATACCATGATAGTTCCGGTATCAAAGGTATCACTGGGCTTTCACTCCGGAGGCGGCGAATATAACTGCTCGGATAAGAAAAAGAATTGTACGCAGGATTCCTCAGCCGATTTGTCAAGGTTCCCATTCGCAGGAACAGCCGCTGCGGGCATGAGCATTACACCTATGGCGTTTGTATCGGTATCAAGCGGAGATGTAAGCATAAAGCCCGTTCAATACGATTGTACCGTAGACAGGCTCGTTGAGCTTATACCAAGAGTCCTTAACAGCGTGAAGGAGATGTGCTGTGGAAAAAAAGCAGAACAACAAAACGAATGCGAAAAGGAATGCGTTACTGATACGAATACAGAGTACTGTGATTAAGGAAAACTTATGAAACGTTCGATTTTACTAAAGCTTTTAATGAGCGCAACGCTCCTTTTTACGACACTTTTTGCGCTTCCGATATCCAACGCAAGATTCGACCAGTCTGTTTCAGTATCAGCTGAAGGAGCTGTCGTTATGGAAAGAAGTACAGGTACAGTTTTATACGGCAAAAACGCGCATGAACAGCTTCCTATGGCAAGTACAACAAAGATAATGACAGCGCTTGTCGCGCTTGAGCGCTGTGAGCTGGATGAAAAAGTGACCGTAAGCCATGAGGCTGTCGGTGCGGAAGGCTCAAGTATGTACCTGATGCCCCAAGAAGTGCTTCTTATGTCGGATCTTTTATATGGTCTCATGCTTGCTTCGGGAAACGATGCCGCTATAGCCATAGCCATGCATGTTGCCGGTACTACCGAAGCATTTGTAGAGCTTATGAATCAAAAAGCCCTCGAACTCGGCCTTTTAAATACCCATTTTGTGACCCCAAACGGCCTGCATGATGATGATCACTATACTACGGCATATGATCTTTGCGTTATTGCCTGCGCCGCAATGGAAAATGAAACATTCAGACAAATAGTAGGTACTACCTATTACACTACGCAAAGCGGAAATACCATTCGCTATTTTAAAAATAAAAATAAGCTGCTTTGGGAATTTGAGGGAGCAACAGGCCTTAAGACCGGCTATACAAGCGTGGCCGGCAAATGCCTTGCCTTTTCCGCAGAGCGTAATGATATGGAAATAGTAGGCGTAGTCTTAAAAAGCGGCGATATATTCGGAGAATCAGCTTCGCTTTTAAATTATGCATTTAATAACTATCATATGGTGTCATTGATTTCAAGGGATGAGCCTGTATCCTTTGTAAAACTTGAAAAATGTGACAAAAAGCTGTTGGCACTTGGCGTTTTAACGGATATAATGGTACCTGTAGAGGTTTCAGAAGAAGCGCATATAAAAACCAGAGTGCTTGCTCCAAGGGTCATCGGTCAAACCGTAAATAAGGGTGATCCCATAGGCACACTTGAGCTTTATGACGGATCAAGGCTTATCTACAGCGTACCGCTTGTCGCAATGAATGACGCTCGGATGCTTACATTTTGGGATTACCTTAGCTTTGTAGTCAAGGGAATAAGCTGATTTCCTGCGCTTTACCTCAAAATAGATGGGAGGTATTCTATGCGCCTGCATAAATTTCTGGCAGAGGCCGGAGTCGCATCGAGAAGAAAGGCCGAGGAGCTTATAGTAAAAGGGCATGTCACGGTAAACGGCGTTATCGCAGAGCTTGGTATGAGCGTAAACGATGATGACGTCATTATGCTTGACAATAGCCTGGTTAAAAGAGAGCAAAATAAGATAGTCATAATGCTGAATAAGCCAAAGGGGGTAATTTGCAGCGCCGATGACCCGGAAAAACGCCGCACCGTGTTTGATCTTGTGGAGGGTGTTCCGTGCCGTGTTTATAATGTAGGCAGGCTCGATATCAACTCGGAGGGGCTTATCCTCCTCACAAACGACGGCGAACTGACGCATGCGCTTACACACCCAAGCCATGAAGTTGAAAAGACGTATCTGGTGATATGCGATGGGCTCGTAACCGAATCCGAACGGTTACGGCTTGAAAGCGGCGTAATGCTTGAAGATGGCCTCACATCCCCTGCCAGAGTATCCTTGCCAATACACATCGATGGCGATAGGACTAAGCTTTCCATCACGATACACGAGGGCAGAAACAGGCAGGTGAGGCGCATGCTTACTGCCATCGGTCATAACACGCTTAGGCTCAGGCGTGTAAGGCTTGGGCCGCTCTCACTAAACGGCCTTAAAAGCGGTCAATGGCGCTATCTGTCACCTATTGAAGTAGCATCGCTATATAAAGCCGCAGGGCTTAGGTATAGCGGATAAAAAGAAGCGAAGGGCTATATCGCCTTTCGCTCTTTTTATATCAAACCTGTTTTATGACGCAACCAAGCAGCTCGGACACAACGGTACCGCAAAGCATAAGCCCAGCCATTGCCGGTACATACGATATGCTTCCCGGCGGCTGCCTGCCTTCTGCGCTTATATTGGGCTTTATTACAGGCGAATCGGATACGAGAACTTTAAGCTTATTCACACCCTTCTTTCTAAGCTCATGGCGCATAGCTCTTGCCAACGGACAGCCTTTTGTATCATAGATATCCGTAATTCTAAGGTTGCCGGGCTCCAGTCTATTTCCCGTACCCATACAGGATATTATGGGAATATCTCTTCTTTTTGCCTCGCACGCGAGAGCGACCTTGGCGGCGACAGTATCTATAGCGTCTATCACATAATCTATCCCCTCGGGAATTGCGCTTGACACATTGTCGGGCAGCACGAATATGTTATCGGTCGTAACGTTGCAGTACGATATGTCCTCTATCCTGCGTCTTGCGGCATCCACCTTCAGCATACCTATTGTGGATCTTGTAGCAAATATCTGCCTGTTAAGGTTTGACTCTGCCACCCTGTCCGCGTCTACTATGTGTATATGCCCAATCCCACAGCGCGCAAGCGCTTCAATACAGTGTCCGCCTACGCCGCCTGCTCCAAAAACGGCGATACTTTTCTTCCAAAGAATATCCAGACCTTGCTTGCCTATAAGCATAGCCGTTCTCGCCAGCAAGTCATCCCTTGTGTATTTCAAACTTATTACCATAACTTTAATACATGCTTTTGATGTATTAAAGCATCCTTTCCTGTGGAATTGGGACCGGTTTTGTGCAAACACAAAATCGCAGCCGAAATGGTGCGAAGGTCACAAAACACGGCTTGAAAATTATTTTGAAACTCTATGCCTTTTTATTCATAAACTTATCTATAATAAATGACGCCATAAAGCCAAATACGAGCAGCATGCCGGCAGCGGCGCCGCCCGGAAATATCAGACACATCGACATCCCAAGGAAGCCCAATATAGCATAGTAAGCATAGCCATGATAGGTTTCTATAAGTTTTTTGACAAGCAGCACCAATAAAAGTCCAACAACAGCTACTCCGATAAGCACAAATCCCATGTGAAGAAGCGCATCTATCCAAGCCATAAGCGCAGCACCGTTTCCGCCTATCATGTCGATTATAAGTGGAATATCGGTAACGGTGTTAACAGTTCCAATAAGAGGCTCGTAAAGTCCTAAAAACATCAATATAAAGGATGTGCTTATGCCTGGTATTACCGTTCCTACCGCGAGTATTCCTCCTGTAAGCATGGCGGTAAGGTAGTTAAATTCGAGGGGATTGTTCGAAAACAGCAGCGTTTCAAGCAAAGAAAGCCCAAACACAAAAAGAGCGCCTATAAATGTCGCGAAAAGATAGCGTTTTTTAAACCCACCCTTTGAATTCGCTTCTGAAATAAGATTAGGTATACCTCCGGCAACAAGACCGACAAACAGGCACATGACAGGTATAGGATATGCATCAAGCGCCCATTCCACAAGGTGGGATGTAGCAAGAAGACCCACGATGCCGCCTATCGCGATCGGCAAGAGGAACTTGAGGCTCCTTTTAAAATTTTTTAAAATACCGCTTACAGCATCGAGCATAGGCTTATAAAGTCCAAGCGACACAGCCATTATGCCTCCGCTGACCCCTGGTATGATGCCGCCGATACCTATCACAACACCCGCAAGTATACGCTTGATAAGAAAGGCTATATTTCTGTTTTTATTCTTTTTAAGACCTTTTTCCATATTGATTTTCAAACTTGATCCCTTCTTCAAAAATTACATAGCTCCTCTACTCTTTGCTTTGTTCAAGGCAGAGCGCTTTTTTGCCTTTGACGCGGCTATAAAGTACACAATAAGCTCTATAAAGCCCACCGCAATGAATATGACGCCTACTGCCATCATGGATTCGGTGATCCCCGGTAACAGCTCAGACGAAATGAACATAAGCAGCGCGTCATTACCATCTCCTTCTATCAAAATTGGTAAAGCAACCCAGATTATGATGAATATGAATGCAACGACAAACGTCAAAATGCTTGCTTTAAGTATGCCCTTTCTTGCTCTTGGTCTATTTGCCCTAATAAGAAGTATGGTGGTGATTATGACAACAAAAAGTGCAATATAAAGCATCACATCCGATATCAAAAAGCGAATAACGTCAAGGTCTATCTCCCCGCTTTCCTCAAGACGGCGAAGTGATATGGCATTAAGCGCCGCCTTGACATCGCCCGTTTCCATAGCGGACGTTATAGCGTTTACTATGGTATCCTCAAGCATCATCCAGGTACCTTCTCCCAAAAGACGCTTCATATAATCCCCGCCTATACCTGCGACAAATTCGGCAATGCGCGAACTTTCTATGTAGCCCTTTCCCGAGCCGTCCTTTATGTATGCGCAATAATCAAGAAGTACATCCTCAAAAAGCTCCGCGATTCCGCATTCATTTGCCATCACCTCTATTTGCTCTATAGATATGGGAATGCCGATACCTCCCACAAGGCCATAAAGCATTTCAGCAAGCGTCATAGGTTCGCCTTCATCGATAAGAGCGCCTACGGGTATACTGCCATAATCTATGCCTCTTGCCACGTTAGTCAGGGTTTCTTCATTTATGACATTCCTAAGAGTTGATGTTATCCCAAAGCCAAGCGCCGAGATCAAAAGCAGTATACATAGAATGAACGAAAAGGCAGAACCTTTTTTCTTATGTTTTTTTGAGGCATTACCCCTTGTGTTATTCGTATCCATAACCCCTCCGGCAATATATTTTATTAAAGTACGGATCTATTAATAAAAAGCACTTGCATTTTAAACAATACTATGCTAACATAATCAAGCGGTTTTCGCAAACACGAATAATAGCAATATGGAGAGATGGCTGAGTTGGTCTAAGGCGCACGACTGGAAATCGTGTATGGCAGGAATGTCATCAAGGGTTCGAATCCCTTTCTCTCCGCCAAAATAACGACAGGTTTTGGCCTGTCGTTTTTTCAACTAAGTCTGCCTTGCGGGCGTGAGTGGCACACTTAACTTCACGTTTTGCGCAAACAAAACACTTCACTATGGCGTTAGCCATACATACTGTAACACAATGGTGGTAAAATTTCATTTTGCAGGAGGGGGTAGACATGGAGCAAAAATATCAAATCGGCAACGAATATGGAAGTATCGTCTGGGATATTGAAGCTATCTTACATGATACTGAGCAATTTGCCACAAAAGATTTTTCAGTTGAGAAATTGGTAAGCGAAAATAGATTCAATGGAAACATAGAATATGCTATGACTACCGATATAACAGAGCCTCTGATAATCGTTCAATTGAATGAAGCTCAAGATAAACTGATAGACGGCAATCACAGACTGCAAAAATGTGTAAAAGAAGGCAAGAAAGCAGTAACAGCATATTATCTTATATTCGATCAACATTCAAAATACATCATTGATTTCGATTCCGATACATATTGGAAAGTCGTAAAGCATTGGGGCAAATAATGTCCTTGATAACAACAAAACGGCGCCGTAATTAATATTGTCCTTTTAACTTTAGTATGATACAGTTTTATGTAGTATCTACCTTTATTCATAATTTAAAAAATTCAAAGGACGATGTAAAAACATGAAAATAAAAACGATCTTGATATTTATCGCAATGCTGTTTATTTTTACAGGCTGCGCTCAAACAAAAACCCCTGATGTGTTTGATACAAGGGATATTATGAATTTTCTTCTTGAAAAAAATGCCGAATATGTTTCTTCCGATAAAAATAGTGCAGATGTATCTAAAGAAAAGCGAACCGACACGGCGGAAAATGGTCAGTCCCCCTATGCGGTCATAGTCACCTGCTCGGATTCAAGAGTGCCGCCCGAGCATATTTTTCAGGCAGGTATTGGCGAGCTGTTCGTTGTACGTACAGCGGGTAACATTATAGGCCATTTTGAGCTTGGAAGCATCGAATACGGAGTGGAGCACCTGGGTGCAACGCTTATCGTGGTGCTTGGACACACACAATGCGGCGCTGTAGAAGCAGCTTTAAGCGGCGAAGCGCATGGTCATATCAAAGCTATAGTCGATGAGATAATTTCATGTCTTCCAAAAAATTGCACCAAAGAGCAGGCAGAGCGCTTGAATGTACAAAACAGTATAGACAGGATCAGAGCAAGCGAGATCATAAAAGAGCTTGAAAGTCTCGACAAAGTCGAAATCAAGGGTGCTATCTACAATATAGCTACAGGTGAAGTGGAGTTTTTGGACTAAACCTGGCAAAGCCAAGAGGGCTGAACGCTATGAGTAATTACTACAATCCTTAAAAAGAGCTGAATTATGTAATCAGCTGATCGAAAATTTTAAAACACCTGGCGATACGATAAATGGCTGAATGCCGGATTGTATGTTTTTATTATGAAGACCTGGGCGTGGTAAAAGATATGCAAAAAGCTTTTTACTGGACTCATCTGGCCGCACAACACGGCGCCATGACGCGCAATGCAATTTGGCATGGTTCTACGTTGATGCCATCGGTGTAGAGCGCGATAAGTAGCCGGCAAAATATCGGTAAGCTGCTCTGTTAAACCACTACCTTGATACTGATAAATGAAAAGAGCTTGGAGTCGATATTTAGTTTGCTATTTCCGCTAATAAGACGTTTCTAAAATCAGGTCAATCGTTTAAGTATACGCATGCTTTATGAAAGCGGATTTTCTTATTAGTATAGTATTCTATGCAAACGGGAATACTTTCTACATCTGATAAGAAAGGACACTGATTTAAGTAATGATAGAAAACGATACCATAAAATTGCTTCGAGAATGCGATGCTGGGGTTAAAATGGGTACAGCATCCATTGAGGAGGTTTTAGGCTATGTCAGCGCTGATGATTTTAAAAAATACCTGACTGACTGCAAAAACGAGCATAAAAAGCTGGATCATGAGATACAGCAGCTCCTTGCTCAATACGAAGATGAAGGAAAAGACCCAAGTCCGATCGCCAAAGGAATGTCCTGGATGAAAACAAGCGTCAAACTGGCTTTGAACGAATCGGACAAGACCATCGCCGATCTAATGACAGATGGGTGTAATATGGGTGTAAAATCCCTTAACAGGTATCTGAACCAATATGAGGCGGCAGATGAAGTCTCCAAAGACATTGCAAAGCGCCTAATAAACCTTGAGGAACAATTGGCCATCGATATACGCCAATTCCTTTAAAGGCAGTTCATTTTGTATAAGGGAGCATAAACCTAAATTATCATCTATTTAACAGGGGTTCTGTACTTGACCTGCAGCGGCGAAAGTTCGTATACTTCGTATACAATGAAGCTTTCGCCTTTTGTTTTGGGCTTTATTTTTTAAGCAACATTGATTTTCAAGCGTTGTGCGGCCAGTTCTGCCGCAGTATATATCCTCTGACGCAGGCTCGTGAACAAGTAGTCCCCAAAGAAAAATCAAAAAAAGGGGGATAAATTCCGTAAAAACCGATCTCTTTATAGATTTTAAAGGATCAGCACCTCGAACTTAATATCAAGGAGTCTCTATGAGCGAAATTTATCTACAAGTGATGACAAAAGATTTATGTCATCAGTTCTTTAAGCACTTTGAAAACGACCCTGCTATATTTGCGGACATGAGCCGCTTTACCCCATATGAATACATCCAAGGACAGGTCGATGCCTATTTCGAGGCTCAGCAGTCCCCCACCCGCATCGTGTTTATGGTCATGAAGGATGATCTCCCCATTGGTGAAGTTAAGCTTAAGAGTATCGACCATGCAAATAAGGAGTGTACCTTGAGCATTCATATGCAAAACGATTCCGTTAAAGGAAAAGGTTATGGCACTTATGCCGAAACACTGGCCATGCGTTTTGCCTTTGACGTTCTTGGGATGACCACAATAAATGCCGATACTTTGCTAAAAAACACAAGAAGCCAGCACATATTGGAAAAACTGGGATTTAGGCATACCCATACGGACACTCAGTTTAAATACTATCGCTATGAACGGCATAAGGAGATTGCCAAAAAGGGTAATATCATATTTTTAAACGGTGTATCAAGTTCAGGTAAAACCACACTTGCAAAAAAATTGCAGTCCTTACTGCCGACCCCTTATTTTCATCTCAGTTGTGACACGTTTTATAATATAATGCCGGATAATAAGCAAACCATGGAAAATTTCGTAAGAGCAATGACCGGCATGAGCCACACTATCAAGGCGTTTTCCGATGTGGGCATAAGTGTGATCGTCGATCACATCCTGCTAAAGCTATACGGCACATTGGAAGAATGCGTCATGCTTCTTCATGACTATCCTGTTTTGTTCGTTCATGTGGATTGCCCCATAGAAGAGCTGCGGCGCAGGGAAAAGGAACGTGGCGACCGTGAGATCGGGCAGGCGGAAGGTCAGCTCATGGAATTAAATCCACAGGACACTTACGATGTCACCGTTGATACGTACACCCTGTCCCTTAAGGAATGCGCTAAGATCATCATGGATAGATCGGACGATCCCCAAAGTTTTAATGCTTTCAAAACCCTTTATACACTAATGACCAAAGATAGTTAAAACATTGAAAGGTGCCGCGTTATCGGGTAAAATATGCGTATATATCAATAAAATGTTTCAAGAAAGCGAGATTTTTATCCTCTATGATCATTCGTGAATATGTGCCCAATGATGAGCAAGGCTGGCTTTCCTGCCGTGTCGTTTCATTTTTGAATTGCAGCTATTTTAATGATGTAAAAACAAAAAAGGAGATATATCCGCATCCCGCTGTTTGTCTTGTCGCAGAGGAGAACGGTAAGATCATCGGGCTTATCGATATAGAGATGGATTCGGATGATTTGACGTATAATGATCGAGGCCGAGGCGCTATTTTGTGGCATATGGCCGTATTGCCCGAATATCGAAGGCGCAGCATCGCTACCGATCTATGGGAAGAAGCGCAAAAGCGGCTCCTTAGTAGAGGCATCCGATATTGTGAGCTTTGGACACAGGAGGATAAAGCCGCCAATCGATTTTATCGATCCATAGGTTTTGAAATGGAAAATGAAAATACCTACATTCGCTGCTACGCGATACGGGATAAGTGCTATGAGCTGCTGGATAAAACTAAAACAGGCGATATTTACGGCGCTGAGGAGCTCGTTTTTCAGGCAGCGCTCCAACGAAAGGACGAATTAAAAACGATATGCTACCGCATAGATGAGGTGCGCCTATATACAAAAAGCTTAGTCTAAGCCGCGATCAAAATTTTAACAAGCTATCGATAATGAAGTAAAGATTGAAACCGCGTTTTCAAACCGTGTCTTATGACTTTTCAAGTCCATGAGCCACAACTTTTTACAGACAAAAAATCACTCCCAATTTTACAAGAAAGGAAACTTTAACCCAGCAAAAGTCATGGTAATAAATTTTCAAGCCGTGTTTTGGCACTTTTGTTGTACCAAAGTAATAGTAGAGTAATTATGTTTGATTATACTTCCATAGTAAAAGAGCCGATCGATAAAGGCTGGTCGGGAGATAAAAAATACAGGATCACAGACGACAACGGCACACGATTCCTTTTGCGCGTTTCTCCCATAGAGCAGTTTGACGCAAAATCGTTTGAATTTCAAATGATGCAAAAGGTGTCCGCTCTTGGCGTTCCCATGTGTATGCCCGTAGAATTCGGCACATGCGAGGATGGCGTATATTCCGTCCAAAGCTGGATAGATGGAAAAGACGCTGAAGAATTGCTCCCTCTGCTTTCTGCCGAAAAACAATACGATTATGGCATTGAAGCCGGGCAGATACTAAAAAAGATACACTCCATTCCCGCACCGAGCGCGCAGGAGGATTGGGAGACCAGATTCTCACGAAAAATGGACGCAAAGATAAAAAGATATACGGAGTGCCCCATAAAACACGATGGCGGCGATGCGCTAATCCGTTATATAAACGCGCACCGACATCTGCTAATGGGTCGCCCTCAGACTTACCAGCATGGTGACTATCATGTAGGAAATATGATGATAGATAAGTCGGGGAAGCTATACATAATCGATTTTAACCGCAATGATATTGGCGATCCATGGGAGGAATTCAACCGCATCGTCTGGTGCGCGCAAAAATGTCCGCCGCTTGCCCGAGGCATGGTAGATGGCTATTTTGAGGGAGGCGTGCCGATAGAATTCTGGGGGCTTCTCGCGCTTTATATATCAAGCAACACTTTATCCTCCATCTATTGGGCTATCCCATTTGGAGAAAAGGAGATAGCTACCATGCTAAATCAGGCAAAAGAGATACTTGAGTGGTATGATGGTATGAATAGGGTGATACCGGCGTGGTATACGTAAAATGGTCAAAAAAATGCCCACGGAAGTTCATACCGTGGGCTTTCGTGTTTAAAGTTTAAGCTTTATTTAAAGCCTTGCGAGTTTAGCCGTCATACTTTCGCTTAAGCCTTAGGAGTTGCTACTATAAAGCACATGTCGTTCAGCTCTTCAGCTTCAAAGAAGTTGTAGAATGTAAAGTTGTAGATGAACCTCTCCGCGCCATATACGCCATAGCCATCCTGGTTATGGTCTGTGGTATCATAGGGGTCTGCTACTATAACTACGTCATCCTGGGTGGTCTCGGTTCCCATCGTGTCGTATCCGATGATGACCTGCCAGTGTCCGCCCCAATCGTTCCAGCCCACCATTATGGGGGTGCCTTCGCCGAGGGTCTCCCTTATGAAGTCAAGCGTAAATACGTCATAAACTTCATCGGCGCAATCAAATGTAGAATAGATGTCAAAGCCGCCTACGCCTTCAAATATCTCTATCGCCTGGCGGGTGCTGGTGGCGCCGGGGGTAAGGCCATTGCTCCTGAAATTGGCCAGCGTCTCCTCATTGTGCTCGCCAAGCGCGTCGTACCAGTCAAGTATCATAAGCACGCTTGTTACTCCGCAGCTCCATTCGCTCGTCTGCTGCTGAGTTTTAAATCCGCTAAGGATAGTAAGCGTATCCGTTGATTCAGCATTGTAAAAATCAATTCGGCTGAAATACGGACTGTCTTCATGGTCGCCTTCGCGTTCCACACTGTCAGCGCCATACTCGGGGTCAAGGTCACTAGTGTGCGGTATCTTCATTTCATCGGTATAGTTACCATGGCTGTCGTTTTCCTGCTCACCATTGGCAGAACCCGCCGGTTCGGTGCAACCCATAAGAAGCATGCTGAGTACCATGGCCGTCACAAGAATCAATACAATTGGTTTTTTCATAAATTTTTCTCTCCTTCATAAAAAAATCAGTTGTACCTGCTAATTAACTAACACGCCTTGTATTGTATTATTTATTTGCAGTGAAAGCTCACAACATTTTATTTATCCAACCATCGGAAATCGAGCTTTATATAGTATTTTTCTGTCAAAGCAGGGTCGTCTACTTTTAATACTCCCATGTCGTCGTTTTTGCAAGTACTGCGGATCTCCCGCATACCCACAGGATAAGCCTGCGCTGTAAAACAATATGTCCGCATAAAATTTATGGAACACATATTTTTAGAGTACGGCTAACTCACGATTTTACATAATACAATAAACCTCCCCCAGAGGCAAGCACTTTTTTCAAAAATTTCACTGCGCCGCAAAAGGCTTCATAAATAGTTGCACTTACCTTATTTTTAAGTTATCATAAGAAGGTGATTTAATGATAAGGAAGCTGAAAGGAAAATTTCTTGCCATGGTGCCAAACGGGCTTTCCAACTACCTTAAGCAGCATAAAAAACTTGCCGTTGCTTTTTCAGGCGGCGTTGATTCGGCATATCTTCTTTATGCTGCAAAGATATGCGGTGTAGAAGTTGCCGCTTACTTTGTAAAAACCGAGTTCCAGCCCGAATTTGAGCTTATGGATGCCGTTTTTTTTTCAAAACAGTATGATATCGATCTACGCATAATAAGGCTGAGCGTTTTAGGTGAACCGGATATAACAAAAAATTCAAGTGACCGCTGCTATCACTGCAAAAAGGTCATATTTAAAAGCATACTTAAAGCTTGCTTAAAAGATGGATTTTTGCTTTTGGCGGATGGAAGCAACTTTGACGATAAAGCGGAGGAACGCCCGGGCATGCGCGCTATCTCGGAGCTTAATGTGATATCCCCACTTAGGGATTGCAGGCTTACCAAGCTTCAAATCCGCCGTTATTCCAAATCCGCGGGTCTATTCACATTCGATAAACCCTCCTACTCCTGTCTTGCTACGCGCATAATGAATAACGCCAAAATAAGTTATGATAAATTGCGGCTCATAGATTCCGTAGAGCAATCGCTTTTTAGCATGGGTTTTTCCGACTTTAGAGCCAGGCTCTATGGGGATGGACTTTTACTTCAATTCACAGATGAGCAGCTTCCCTACGCAAAAGCTGATATCCCCTACATCAGGGAAAATCTTATGGCATACTCCACCGATATCACCATTGACGACACCCCAAGAAAAGGACTTACGCTATGAACGGACAAGAGGTACTTGAGCTGCTATTAAAGCTTGAAAATCACGAAATAGACGCAAAAACCGCCTTTAGCACTCTTAAAGGCATGCCATTTGAAGACATAGGCTACGCGAATATAGACCATCATAGAGGCATACGCCAGGGCACATGTGAGGTCATATATGGCGAAGGAAAAACCGCCGAGCAGATAAAAGGAATACTTGAAAGGATGCTTTTAAGAGGTGAGCGCGATGTGCTTATAACAAGGCTAAGCAGCGAAAAAGCCGCGCTTATAGAAAAGACGATACCTCTGACATATCATCCCGAGGCGAGGATAGGCATCGCAAACGAAACTTTGCAAAAAGACCATATAGGAAACATAGTCGTTGCGACAGGCGGCACTAGCGATATCCCCATAGCGGAGGAAGCGGCCATAACGGCGCAAACGCTTGGAAATAATGTCGTCAAGCTCTATGACGTGGGTGTTTCCGGGATACACAGGTTGCTATCACGGCATGATGTCCTTATGAAGGCAAAGGTCATAATAGTCGTGGCCGGCATGGAAGGCGCACTCGCGAGCGTTATCGGAGGGCTTGTAGACTGCCCCGTAATAGCTGTCCCTACCTCGGTAGGATATGGCGCCGCTTTTAACGGTGTTGCCGCGCTTTTATCCATGCTAAACTCCTGCGCAAGCGGTGTGACCGTTGTAAACATCGATAATGGATTCGGCGCGGGCTACAGCGCAAGCATGATAAATCACATCGGAGAATAACAGTAAAAGGAGCACATCATGAAAACACTTTATATAGATTGCGGCATGGGAGCAGCCGGAGATATGCTGATGTCGGCTCTCATGGAGCTTGTCCCCCATGCGGATGACTTTATTTTAAAGCTAAACTCCGCAGGCATACCTAATGTAAATGTCATCCGTGAGCCTGTCGAAAAATGCGGTATAAGCTGCACACATATTTCTGTGCTCGTAAACGGTCAGGAGGAGCGCAGCATAGATCATAATGATCATGAGCTTGAGCATCAACACCATCATCATGACCATGAACATCACCATGACCACGACCACGAGCATGAACACCATCATCACCATCATGAGCACAACGGTGTTTTGGATATCGAGCGCCTAATAGATTCGTTAAGCGTATCTGATGCCGTAAAGACTAACGCTAAAAATGTGTATAAGCTCATAGCAAAGGCCGAGGCTTCGGTTCATGGAAAGGAGGTTCATTCCGTCCATTTCCACGAGGTAGGAGCTATGGACGCCGTGGCCGATATAGTTGGCGTATGTATGCTTATGGAGGAGCTTGCTCCCCAAAGAGTAGTCGTCTCCCCCATCCGTACCGGCTTTGGACATGTTCACTGCGCCCATGGCATACTTCCCATACCCGCTCCGGCTACCTTAAAGCTGCTTTTTGGCATACCCTGCTACGCGGGCGATATAAAAGGAGAGCTCTGCACCCCCACCGGCGCTGCGCTCATATCGTATTTTGCGACCGAATACGGAACGATGCCCTTGATGAACATAGAAAAAAACGGCTATGGCGCCGGCACGAAGGATTTTCCTATCGCCAACATCATATCCGCCGCAATAGGCTATGAGCAGGAGACTGATTCATGCTTTTGTTGCGATACAATAGCCTTACTTACCTGCAGTATAGACGATATGACAGGTGAAGATCTTGGCTTTGCATGTGAGCGCATAATGGCAAAGAATGCGCTTGACGCATATTTCACCCCTATATATATGAAAAAGAACAGACCCGGCTACATGCTCACTGTGCTTGCGAAAAAAGATGATGAACTTGCCATCGCTAAGGCCATCTTCAAGCACACCACAACGCTTGGCATACGAAAGGAAACAAGCCAAAGATATGTTCTGGAGCGGGAAATAATAAATAAAGAAACGAAACTTGGTGATATTCGCATGAAAACAGCCAAAAGGCCTCATGCATCCGTATCCAAGATAGAATTTGAGGACGCTGCTCGCATCGCGAGGGAAAATGATCTAAGTCTTACGCAGGCGAAAGAGCTTATATATGATCTTTTGGATAATGCTAAATAACAGTCCTTTGCAGAGCTTTGTCAAGTTTTATATATCAAAACCAGCTTGACAGACCCAGACAGAATGTGCTATTATAATTCTGATTTTTGTTACTGACGGATCCTCATATTTTTGAGGTGTGGAGTACCACAAGGAAGCATAAATCAAAAATGTTGCTTAGCCGACTTTGAATTGTCGACCGTCTGGGCAGTTCTATCCATTCTTAAATGGTAGAACTGCCTTTTGTGTTTAGCCGGTAAAAGCAATCCTACTTATGAAGATATTGAAATGTATTACCTACGGAGGTATTAATGGGCGGATTTTTTGGAGCGGTATCGCACAGAAATTGTGAGATGGACGTATTTTTCGGTACGGACTATCACTCGCATCTCGGTACGAAAAGGGGTGGCATGGCAGCCGTTACAAATGACGGAAAATTTGTAAGATTCATTCACAACATAGAAAATACTCCCTTTAGAACCAAATTCGAAGATGATCTTATGGAAATGCAGGGAAAAAGCTGCATAGGCTGCATAAGCGATACAGACCCTCAGCCGCTGCTTATAAAATCAGCGCTTGGAGTATTTGCCATATGCACCATAGGGATCATCAATAATGCCGAAGCCCTTGTGAATGAGCTCATAAGTGCGGGCAGGATCCACTTTGAAGCCATGACAAGCGGCAAGATTAACAGTGTAGAACTTGTCGCAGCGCTCATAAATGAAAAAAAGAGTTTTGTTGAGGGAATAAGATACGCTGAAGAACGGATCGATGGCTCCCTGTCCATATTGATACTAAATTCAGATGGTTCCATAATAGCGGCAAGAGACAAGCTCGGAAGGCTTCCCATACTTATCGGTAAAAATTCCGATGGATATTGCGTTTCATTTGAGTCCTTCGCGTATCAAAAGCTCGGCTATGAGGATGTTAGAGACCTTCGCCCCGCCGAGATAGTAAAGCTCACCGCCGACAGCATGGAGGTGCTGCGTGAAGGTCAGGATGATATGCGCATATGTGCTTTCCTCTGGTCCTACTACGGCTATCCGAATTCCAAATATGAAGGAAAAAATGTTGAAGTGGTGCGCACCAAAAACGGCGAAATAATGGCCCGGGAGGATCAGAAAAATGGCCTCTGCGAGGGTATAGATTATGTATGCGGCGTACCGGATTCGGGAACCCCGCACGCGATAGGTTATTCAAATGAAAGCGGCATTCCTTTCGCGCGTCCGTTTATAAAATACACCCCTACATGGCCAAGAAGCTTCATGCCCACAAATCAGGCGGCGCGAAATAAGGTCGCAAAGATGAAGATGATACCTGTCCATGAACTCATTGAAGGAAAAAGCCTTCTTTTTGTGGATGACAGCATAGTACGTGGAACTCAGCTCCGCGAAACAGTCGAATTCCTATATAATAATGGCGCAAAGGAGGTACACATGCGCTCGGCATGTCCTCCAATAATGTATGGCTGTAAGTATTTGAACTTCTCATCGAGCCGCTCAGATATGGAGCTCATTGCAAGGCGTACCATCGCCGAGCTTGAGGGATCCGAGGGAGAAAAACATATTTCCGAATACAGTAGCGGCAATACCAAGCGCGGAAAAGCTATGAGAGAATGTATTTGCAAACAGCTCGGGCTTAAAAGCCTTGAGTTCCAATCGCTTGAAGGTCTGCTTGAGGCTATAGGCCTTGACCGTAGCAAAATATGTACATATTGTTGGGATGGAAAGGAGTAATCACATGGAAAATTCGAAATCAGCGAGCTACGCGGCAGCCGGCGTGGATATTACAGCCGGATACAGAGCCGTTGAGCTTATGAAGACTCACATTGCCCGCACCATGACAAGCGGAGTACTTACCGGTATCGGAGGCTTTGGCGGTTTATTTGAGCTTGATCTTTCAGGCATACAAAAACCCGTGCTCGTAAGCGGCACAGACGGCGTCGGCACAAAGCTTAAGCTTGCTTTTCTCTTGGACAGGCATAACACCGTTGGTATAGACTGCGTTGCCATGTGCGTGAACGATATCATTTGCTGCGGCGCAAAGCCCCTGTTCTTCCTCGACTACATTGCTTGCGGAAGGAACATACCCGAGCGTATCGCCGAGATCGTATCAGGTGTAGCTGAGGGCTGCGTTCAGTCAGGCTGTGCGCTCATTGGCGGCGAAACAGCCGAAATGCCGGGCTTTTATCCGATCGATGAATATGACCTTGCGGGATTTAGCGTTGGCGTTGTCGATAAGTCAAAGATAATAGATAACAGCACCGTATGTCCGGGCGATGTTTTGATAGCGCTACCCTCAAGCGGCGTGCATTCAAATGGTTTCTCGCTCGTAAGAAGGGTATTCAATGTTGAGCATGCCGATATGAGGAATCCCATAGAAGCGCTCGGCGGCGCAAGCCTTGGCGATACCCTCCTTACGCCTACAAAGATATATGTAAAGCCCATGCTCGCGCTCATAGAGGAATATAATGTCAAAGCCGTTTCTCACATAACCGGCGGAGGCTTTTATGAAAATATTCCAAGAAGCATACCAAAAACTTGCAGCGTTAAAATAGAAAAGGCTGCCGTTCCCGTACTTCCCATATTCGATATGATCAGAAAAACAGGCGATATCTCCGAGCGCGACATGTTCAACACGTTCAACATGGGCGTTGGAATGAGCATAGTCCTGCCCAAAGAGCAGGCGGATGGCGCATTAAGCGCGCTCAGAAACTATGGCGAAAATGCCGTGATCATAGGCGAGATAGTAAGCGGAGATCACGAGGTCATAATATGCTAAAGGAAAAAGTACGGATAGCCGTACTCGTTTCAGGCGGGGGCACAGGCCTTCAGGCTCTTATAAACGCTCAAAGGGATGGGATCATAAAAAGCGGCGTGATAGCGCTTGTCGTGTCAAATACAAAGCATGCCTATGCCCTTACTCGGGCTGAAAATGCCGGTATTCCCACGCTCGTGCTTTCAAAGGTAAAGCATCCTACGCAGGAAGCATTTGAAGCCGCGCTTTTTGAGGCTCTTTCACATGCGGATATCGACCTTATCGTGCTTGCGGGCTTTTTGCGTGTGCTCAGCGGCGACTTTACAAAAAAATACGATAAACGCATTATAAATATACATCCATCGCTAATCCCCTCCTTTTGCGGCGATGGCTACTATGGTATCCATGTACATGAGGAAGCTCTCCGCTATGGCGTTAAGATTACGGGAGCAACCGTACATTATGTAAACGAGATCACAGACGGCGGCGAGATAATCGCTCAAAAGGCCGTACCTGTGCTTCCAAATGACACTCCCGAAACATTGCAGCTTCGTGTAATGGAGCAGGCCGAATGGCTGCTTTTACCAGAAGCCGCCGAAATGGTATCAAAGCGACTGCTTGATGAGAATAATGCTTAAAATCGAAAAAGAAGGGTTTAAATACAAATGGATCTACAGAATATGGAGACATTACTTAATAATAACGCCTACCCCGGAAGAGGTATCGTTATCGGCATGAGCAAAGACGGCCAAAACGCCGTTTTTGCGTATTTTATAATGGGACGAAGCGAAAACAGCCGCAATCGCGTATTTAGGCGCGAGGGCTCGGATATCATGATATATCCTTATGACGAGTCAAAAGTCTCAGACCCAAGCCTTATCATATATGCGCCTGTACGCGATATGGGCGATAAAATAATAGTCACAAACGGCGATCAGACCGATACCATAAGGAATCATCTGCTTTTGGGTAAGAGCTTTGAAAGCGCGCAGGCTGAGCGCTGTTTTGAGCCCGACGCCCCCAATTTTACACCGAGGATAAGCGGCCTTATTGAGCTTAATGGCGCTTCGTTTACCTATAAGCTTGGCATATTAAAGGCTGCTGACGAGAAGGGCTCCGCGTGCAATCGCTATGTATTCAATTATGAGCCCCTATGCGGAATTGGGCATTTCATACATACCTATGAGCATGACGGAAGCCCGCTTCCCACATTTAAAGGTGAGCCCGGGCGTATCCAAATACCTGATTCCATGGACGAATTCGCGAACCTTATATGGGACAGCCTTAATGCCGATAACAAAATATCCCTGTATGTTCGCTATGTCAATATAAACACAAAAGAATGCAGCGATATCCTTATAAACAAGCACACTGAGATGTGAGTTTGAAAATAAGTTTTCAAGCCGCAAGCCCAACTCCACAAGAAAGGAAACTTTTGCCCAGCAAAAGTCATGGTCAGAACTTATGAAGGAATTTGAACTTAAATACGGCTGTAATCCGAACCAGAAGCCGGCACGAATATTCATGGAAAACGGAGAAGAACTCCCTTTGCGGATATTAAACGGCAGACCCGGCTATATAAACTTTTTAGACGCCCTAAATAGCTGGCAGCTTGTTTTTGAGATAAAAAAGGCGCTCGGTCTTCCCACCGCAACGTCTTTTAAGCACGTAAGCCCGACCTCTGCCGCAATAGGCCTCCCGCTTGATGAAAAGCTTAAAAAGGCATGCTTTGTCGATGATATAAAGGGGCTTGACGAATCTCCGCTCGCCTGCGCTTACGCAAGGGCAAGAGGCACCGACCGCATGTCCTCCTTCGGCGACTGGATAGCATTATCCGAGCCTTGCGATGAAGTAACGGCAAGGATAATAAAGCGTGAGGTATCGGACGGAGTTATCGCGCCCGGATACAGTGAAAAGGCGCTTGAGATACTTTCAAAGAAAAAGCAGGGCGGCTACAATATCATTCAGATCGACCCTGACTATAAGCCTATGCCGATAGAGCGTAAGCAGGTGTTTGGAATCACATTTGAGCAGGGCAGAAATGAGTTTGAAATAAACCAGAAGCTGCTTTCAAATGTCGTCACCGCAAATAAAAATATCCCGGATGACAAAAAGCGTGACCTTGTTATCGCGCTCATTACACTTAAATATACCCAGTCAAATTCCGTATGCTTCGCGTATGACGGTCAGGCTATAGGCGTAGGCGCAGGTCAGCAGTCCAGAATACACTGCACAAGGCTTGCCGCAAGCAAAGCCGATGCCTGGCACCTTCGTCAGCATGAAAGAGTGCTTAACCTGCCATTTATAGATAAGCTTGACAGAGCGGTTAAAAATAACGTGATAGATGTATTCGTATCCGACTGTCCCGAGGATGTCACGGCAGACGGTCAGTGGCAGAAATATTTTACCGCTCAGCCCATCCCGTTTACGTCCGAGGAAAAGCGTGAGTACCTTGGCGGCATATCGGGCGTATGCCTTGCAAGCGACGCCTTCTTCCCATTTGCGGACAATATAGAGCGTGCCGCAAAGAGCGGGGTATCCTATATAGCACAGCCCGGAGGCTCTTTGCGTGATGATGATGTTATAGCCTGCTGCGATATGTTTGATATCGCCATGGCCATGACCGGCATGCGTTTGTTCCACCATTAATTTAACAGGAGTTTAAACTATTATGAAGATCATGGTAATAGGCAGCGGAGGCAGAGAGCACGCCATCGTAAAAAAGCTTCTTGAAAATGATACGATAGAGGAGATATTTGTGCTCCCGGGAAACGGCGGAATGGCCAAGGAAGCCACCTGTATCCCCATAAAGGCCACCGATATCGAAAAGATCACTGAATTTGCGGCAAAAAACGACATAGGCTTTGCCGTAGTAACGCCCGATGATCCTTTGGCGCTCGGCGCTGTCGATGCGCTTGAGGCCATGGGTATACCCGCTTTTGGACCTTATAAGGCGGCCGCCGAGATCGAAAGCAGCAAAGCATTCGCAAAGGCGCTTATGAAAAAATACGCCATCCCTACCGCTGCTTATGAGGTATTTTGCGATACGGAAGCGGCGCTTGAGTACATAAAGGATAAGCCCCTTCCCATCGTAATAAAAGCGGATGGTCTTGCGCTCGGAAAGGGCGTTATTATAGCAAATACCCATCAAAAAGCCGAAAACGCCATAATATCCATGCTGGAGGATGGCGCTTTTGGCGCAAGCGGCAGGCGTATCGTTATCGAAGAATTTTTAACCGGACCCGAAGTGTCGGTGCTTACTTTTACCGATGGAAAAACGATAGTGCCCATGGTGTCCTCGATGGATCATAAGCGCATCGGAGAGGGTGATACCGGTCTTAATACCGGCGGAATGGGAACCATAGCCCCCAACCCCTATTATACGGAGGATATCGCAAAAACCTGCATGGAAACGATATTCCTCCCAACCATGAATGCCATGAATGCCGAGGGAAGACCCTTTAAAGGCTGCCTTTATTTCGGTCTCATGCTTACAAATAAGGGCCCCATGGTGATCGAATATAATTGCAGGTTCGGAGACCCGGAGACTCAGGTTGTTTTGAGTCTTCTTGAGACCGATCTTTTTGATATAATGCGTGCCGTGCGGGATGAGCGCCTTTCAGATGCGGATGTGCGTTTTTCAAATAAGCATGCCTGCTGTGTTATAATGGCATCAAGCGGATATCCTTCAAAATATGAGTCCGGCTTTGAAATAACTCTCCCAGACTCGGATGTAAACGTGTTTATAGCAGGCGCAAGGCTTGATGACGGAAAGCTTCTCACAGCGGGAGGGCGCGTTCTTGGCGTTACGGCAACGGCAGATACTCTTGAAGCCGCTATTAAGAAGGCCTATGACGCGACAGAAAAGACCCATTTTAAAAACGCATACTTCAGGCGTGATATAGGAAGCGCCGCGTTAAATGCCCTAAGGTGAAGTTTGAAAACAAATTTTCAATCAGTCCCAATTCCACAAGAAAGGAAGCTTTCGCCCAGCGAAATCCTGTGATTTTCGCTGTATGAAAGCTATGGTCGTAATTATGGTTTACAGAGTATATGTTGAAAAAAAGGCCGACTTCGCGGCCGAAGCCGCTTCTTTAGCCGCCGATATAAGAACGCTTTTTGGCATAAAGGGGCTTAGCGAGCTTCGCATTCTAAACCGCTATGATATTGAAAATATAGATGATGAGCTGTTTTCCTATGCGTGTAAAACGGTATTCTCAGAGCCCGCAACCGATATTGTGTACTTTAATATAAACGATATGAGCGGCTATGAGATCTTCGCAGTCGAATATCTGCCCGGTCAGTTTGACCAGCGCGCGGACAGTGCCGCGCAGTGCATACAGCTCATATCTAAAAGCGATAAGCCCCTTGTGCGCTCCGCAAAGGTGTATCTGCTTAAGGGCGAGCTTTCTTCCTCGGATATTTTACGCATAAAAAAACACATAATCAATCCGGTAGAAAGCAGAGAGGCAACACTTCTTCCATATGATACGCTTTCCATGCGATATGAGCTTCCCACGGACGTTGATACCATGGAGGGCTTTATTGATATGGATGATGAGGCGCTTTCCTCGCTCATTTCAAAGCTTGGGCTTGCCATGGATATCGATGACATAAGATTCTGCAAAGATTATTTCGTGTCGGAAAACAGAAATCCAACCATCACCGAAATAAAGATGATAGATACCTACTGGTCGGATCATTGCAGACATACCACATTCAATACCATAATAGATGATGTGAAATTCGAAGACCCCCTGCTTGAGGCAGCCTATGAGCGGTATCTTGCTACACGAGACGAGCTTTCCCGAAATAAGCCCATATGTCTTATGGATATAGCGACCATCGCGACAAAGCATCTTAAGGTGAATGGCATGCTCGATGGGCTTGATGAATCCGATGAGATAAACGCCTGTACCGTAAAAATCAAGGTTCAAACCTCAAAAGGCGATGAAGATTGGCTGCTTTTATTTAAAAACGAAACACATAACCACCCCACCGAGATAGAACCCTTCGGAGGCGCTGCTACATGCGTCGGCGGCGCTATAAGGGATCCGCTTTCGGGGCGTTCATATGTTTACGCGGCCATGCGAGTAACGGGCGCGGCAGACCCCCTCACCCCCATAGAGGATACTATACCCGGCAAACTTCCCCAAAGGAAGATAGTCACCACGGCGGCAAACGGTTACAGCTCATACGGCAATCAGATAGGCATTGCTACCGGTCTTGTGGATGAATTATATCATCCCGGCTACGCGGCAAAGCGCATGGAGATAGGCGCTGTCATCGCGGCGGCTCCCAGGGAAAACGTTCGAAGGGAATCCCCCGTGCCGGGCGATGCCGTTATACTGATCGGCGGAAGGACCGGAAGGGACGGCTGCGGCGGCGCTACCGGATCATCAAAGTCGCATACCGTAGAGTCGCTCACGACCTGCGGAGCTGAGGTGCAAAAGGGAAACGCGCCAGAAGAGCGCAAGCTGCAAAGGCTTTTCAGGAAGCCCGAAGCCTCAAGGCTTATAAAACGCTGCAACGACTTTGGCGCGGGCGGAGTATCCGTTGCCATAGGCGAGCTTGCAGACGGACTTATAATAGACCTTAACAAAGTTCCGAAAAAATATGAAGGCCTTGACGGCACAGAACTTGCGATAAGCGAATCTCAGGAGCGCATGGCTGTCGTAGTTGATCCAATGGATGTTGAACGTTTCCTTGAGCTTGCTCTTTCGGAAAATCTTGAAGCCACAGTCGTTGCTGCTGTTACTGAAGAAAAGCGTCTTATTTTAAACTGGAACGGTAAGCGCATAGTCGATCTTTCAAGGGAATTCTTAAATTCAAACGGAGCTTCAAAACATATCATTATAGCTCCCAAGGCGCCCGAGAGCTATAAAAAGCCCATTGAAACCGATTTTCATGAGGGCTACACTAAGCTTGCAAAGAGCCTTTCATGCTGCTCAAGGCGCGGACTTTCCGAAAGGTTTGACTCTACGATCGGTTCAGGTACCGTTTTGATGCCCTTTGGCGGTAAATATCAGAACACACCCATACAGTCCATGGTGCATCTGATACCCGTTGAAAACGATACCACGGATACCTGCTCCTTTATGTCCTACGGCTATAATCCCTATATAGCGGAAAAAAGTCCCTATCACAGCGCGTATCTTGCCGTTATAGAATCCGTATCAAAGCTTATCGCCACAGGCGCGAGCTTCTCGGATGTTTATCTGACCTTCCAGGAATACTTTTTAAAGCTCAAGCGCGATGAAAAGCGCTGGGGTCTGCCCTTTGCCGCGCTGCTTGGCGCTTTCATGGCTCAAATGGAGCTTAAGATTGCGGCTATAGGCGGAAAGGATTCCATGAGCGGTACCTTTGAAAACCTGAATGTACCGCCGACGCTCGTTTCATTTGCCGTAACAACGGGAAATGCAAACGAAGTTATATCGCCTGAATTTAAAAGGGCCGGCAATACGGTTTGCCATATCGCTCCTTTATACGATGAGCAGGGTCTGCCGGTTACCGAGTCGCTTCTATCGGTGTTTAGCACTGTAACAGAGCTTATCCGAAGCGGTAAGGTGATCTCGGCATATACCCCCACCATCGGCGGTGTCGCTGAAGCCGTTATGAAGATGTGCTTTGGCAACATGCTTGGCTTTAGATATGATGATGATTTGGCTTTAAATGATATCTTCGACTACTCATACGGCTCATTCGTGCTTGAACTTACAGATGATACCATAGTCGGAAGAAAGCTCGGACAGATAACCGATAAGGATGAGATAAGCCTTAACAGGGACAGCGTATCGCTCTCAAAACTTCTTTGTGAATATGAAGGAAAGCTTGAGCCCATATATACATGTAACGATGTAAAGCAGGAGGGAACTCCCCGTTTATTCAGCTATGTTCACGATGCGCCCTGTAAGGCAAGCGTATCATGCGCTTCCCCAAGGGTTCTTATACCGGTATTTCCGGGCACGAACTGCGAATACGATTCCGCAAAGGCCATGAGGCAGGCGGGCGCTTCACCTGAAGTATTCGTGATCAAAAATCTCCGCCCGGATGATGTTTCGGATTCGGTGCGTGAATTTGCAAAGCGCATTTCGCAGTCTCAGATAATAATGATACCCGGCGGTTTCTCGGGCGGCGATGAACCGGACGGTTCAGGTAAATTCATAACGGCATTCTTCAGAAACGGCGCCATTAAGGACGAGGTACACAGGCTCTTAAAGCAGCGTGACGGACTTATGCTTGGCATATGCAACGGTTTTCAGGCGCTCATAAAGCTTGGGCTTGTTCCCTATGGTGAAATAATCGATACCACGGAGCATTGCCCCACGCTTACCTATAACCGCATATCCCGCCATCAGTCCATGATAGTAAAAACCAGGGTCGCTTCAAATAAGTCCCCCTGGCTTATGGGCGCATCCGTGGGCGATGTATTCTCTGTGCCGATATCGCATGGCGAAGGACGCTTCATATGCAGCGAGGATGAGCTTTTAAGGCTTTCCAGTAACGGACAGATAGCCACCCAATATGTGGATGAAAATAACATTCCCACAATGGATATACGCTATAATCCAAACGGCTCGATCGGTGCTGTTGAGGGCATACTCTCCCCCGATGGCAGAATATTTGGCAAGATGGGTCACAGCGAACGAACGGCAACTACGCTGTATAAAAATGTCTATGGCAATTATGACATAGGGATATTCCGTTCGGCCGTAGAATATTTCAAATAAGCAGTTGAATGCGGAAAGGATTTTTGGTACGCTATGGGAAAGATCATAAACGGAAGAAAAGTAGCAAAAGACGTCCTAAACAGAGTCAAGGAGCAGACGGCGTTTCTTAAAGAAAGGGGCATCTCCCCCTGCCTTGCCGTTATAATAGTCGGTGAGGATCCCGCATCGCTGGTTTACGTAAAAAATAAGCAGGCTGCCTGCGAAAAGGTCGGTATTATATCAAGGCGCTTCTCTCTTCCCGAATCGACCACGGAAGAGGAACTGATCCTGCTTATAAAAAAACTGAATGCCGACAGCAGCGTACATGGGATTCTGTGCCAACTGCCGCTTCCCCGCCATATAAACGAAAAAAGCATCTTAAGAGCCATTGACGAAGGTAAGGATGTAGACGGCTTCTCGGCGAGGATAGGCTTTGACAGAAATGATATAGCCCCCTGCACACCTCAAGGTGTCATTGAGCTTCTTGCCTCCGAAAATATCGATATAAAGGGCAAAAACTGCGTCGTACTCGGAAGAAGCAACATAGTCGGAAAACCCATGGCGCTGCTTCTGCTTTTAAACGATGGCACCGTGACCGTGTGTCATTCAAAGACTAAAAATCTTATTGATATCACAAGAAGGGCCGATATACTTGTTGTCGCCATAGGAAAGCCCAGATTTATAACGGGCGATATGGTAAAGAATGGCGTAACCGTTATCGATGTCGGCATAAACCGCAATGCGGATGGTAGCTTATGCGGCGATGTAGATTTTGATTCCGTAGAACCTAAGGCCGAGTACATAACAAAGGTGCCCGGCGGAGTAGGACCGATGACAATAGCTATGCTTATGCAAAATACGATCGTTGCGGCGATGCGCAGCAACGCTCAAAATTAAAGTTGAAAGGAGTTGCTTATGACATTTATTTTTGATGAACCCTCGCGTACTTTTGGAGAATATCTGCTCGTTCCGGGCTATTCCTCAAAGGACTGCATACCGGCAAACACATCTCTTAAAACACCGCTATGTAAATTTAAAAGAGGCGAGCAACCGCCGATAACTATGAATATACCCATGGTATCCGCGATAATGCAGTCTGTATCGAATGATACGCTCGCTGTCGCGCTTGCAAGGGAAGGCGGAGTCTCATTCATATATGGCTCTCAGTCTATAGAAAGCCAGGCGGATATGGTTCGGCGTGTTAAAAAATATAAAGCCGGCTTCTCCGTCAGCGACTCCAACCTTACCCCCGAAAATACACTCGCGGACGTGCTGGCTCTTCGTGAGCGCACAGGGCATACGACCGTTGCCGTAACCCATGATGGCGCCCCCACGGGAAAGCTTTGCGGAATAATCACCAGCCGCGACTATAGGGTAAGCCGCATGGATCTTGATACAAAGGTAGCGGACTTTATGATGCCCATGGAGCGCCTTGTATTCGCTTATGAGGGCGTATCCCTTAAGGAAGCCAACGACATAATCTGGGATCATAAGCTAAATGCGCTTCCCATTATCGACAAAGATGGCAATATGGTGGCCTTTGTTTTCAGAAAGGACTACGATACCCACAAGGAAAATCCGCTTGAGCTGCTGGATAACCATAAGCGCTATGTTGTAGGCGCGGGTATCAATACGCGCGACTATGCCGAGCGTGTTCCTGCGCTTGTTGACGCAGGCGTGGATGTGCTTTGCATTGATTCCTCAGAAGGCTTCACCGAATGGCAGAAGATCACGATCGATTTCATACGCGAGCGCTATGGCGACAGCGTTAAGGTGGGAGCGGGAAATGTTGTTGATAAGGATGGCTTTAGATTTCTTGCCGATGCGGGCGCTGATTTTATAAAGGTCGGTATCGGGGGCGGCTCCATATGCATAACCCGCGAGACTAAAGGCATAGGCCGTGGTCAGGCCACCGCTGTTCTTGAGATCGCAAAAGCGCGGGATGAATACTTTGAAGAGACCGGAGTTTATATCCCGATCTGCTCCGATGGCGGCATCGTAATGGACTATCACATCACACTTGCGCTTGCTATGGGCGCCGATTTCTGTATGCTTGGAAGATACTTCGCAAGGTTTGACGAAAGTCCCACAAACCGTGTGATCGTAAACGGCAATTATATGAAGGAATATTGGGGCGAAGGCTCCTCAAGAGCCCGAAACTGGCAGCGCTATGACATGGGCGGAGCAAGCAAGCTCTCATTTGAGGAGGGAGTTGACTCCTATGTTCCCTATGCCGGAAGCTTACATGACAATGTTGTGCTCACCCTCAATAAAGTGCGCTCCACGATGTGCAACTGCGGTGCTCTTACACTTGAGGAGCTTCGCAAAAACGCAAAGCTCACGCTTGTGTCATCCGCAAGCATCACCGAAGGCGGCGCACACGATGTCGTGCTTAAGGATAAGCAGACATATGGGCCTATCAGGTAAATAGTAAAGCAGAGCAAACAGCTATTAAATGCTTGCGGTTTATAAAAGCCGTAGGCATTTTATTTTTCTCTCTAATATATTACAGTATTCCGCAAAAAAATGAATCTTATGTTTGACGAGGTCAGGTAAAAGGCGTTATACTATTATTGATATGCGTAAATAATTATGCACAACCAATTATCGTTTTATCTGGAGGAATTAAATAATGAAGCTTTCGGACAAGGTTCAGCTTTGTAATCTATCACCGATGAGGAAGTTTCACCCGTATGCCGTTGATGCCGTTAAGCGTGGACGCAAAATTTATCACCTGAATATTGGCCAGCCCGATATCGAAACTCCCCCTGCATTCTTTAACGCCATACGAAATTTTGAGCAGGATGTACTTGAATACGCACCGTCACCCGGTATACCTAAGCTTATCCATGAGATTCAAAAATATTATGCTAATATAGGCATTGATTATCAGCAGGATGAGATACTCATTACAACAGGCGGCAGCGAAGCGCTTCAGATGCTCATGCTCTCGATCCTTGATAATGGCAGCGAAGTAATAATACCTGAACCTTTTTATCCCAACTACAACACCTTTGTACGCTCCGCGGGCGGCGTGATATGTCCCCTGACCACCACCCCCGAAGAGGGCTATCATTATGCTGACCGTGAAAAGATCGAAGCTCTTATAAATGAAAATACAAGGGCTATCATGTTTACAAATCCAGGCAACCCAACAGGCGCTGTGCTCACCCATGATGAGCTCCGCATGCTTGCAGATATAGCAAAGGAGCATGATCTTTATCTGATTGGAGATGAGGTATACCGTGAATTCGTATACGGCGGTGAGCCCCTTATGAGCATAGGTCAAATAGCCGGTATTGAGGATAACGCAATCATTATCGACTCCGTATCCAAGCGTTTCAGCGCGTGTGGCGCGAGAATAGGAACTATCATATCCAAGAATAAGGCTCTAATGCAGCAGCTTTTGAAATTCTGTCAGGCAAGGCTCTCCGTAGCAACGCTCGACCAGATAGCCTCCGCAGCGCTTTATAGCGTTGATGGCAGCTATTTTGACGCGGTTCGCGAAGAATATAAGCTTCGCCGTGACACCTGTGTAAAAAAACTTCATGATATACCCGGTGTCGTATGCTCCGAGCCCAAGGGAGCATTTTACCTAATGGCAAAGCTTCCAGTAGACAGCGCAGACAATTTCCAAAAGTGGCTCCTCACCGATTTTGAGGATAATGGCGAGACCGTAATGTTCGCACCCGGCGATGGATTCTATGCAACTCCCGGCAAGGGCAGCAATGAGATACGTATCGCTTATGTATTAAAGCAGGAAAAGCTTGAGCGCGCGATGGATCTTTTAGCTCTGGGTATAAAGGCCTACAACGCCAGAAATAACTAACCGTCTTAAATATTAAGCCCTAAGGAGCGATCCTTCGGGCTTTTATTTTTTATTATTTAAAATTCCCTAAAATGCCTTTAAAAAGGAGCGCCATCCCTTGCATAAAGCCATGTTCGGTGCTACAATGATATCAACAATACTTTTGGAGGTAATTATGTCCGAACACGACATGAAAGGCCAAGGCTTTTCAACTAAACAGATTCACGTTGGTCATTTTGATATCCCGGGTATAAATCCGCTGGCTACGCCTATTTTTCAGACATCGACTTTCGTATTCGATGATACCGAGCAGGGCGCAAGAAGATTCACCGGCGATGAAACCGGCTATATCTACACAAGGCTTGGAAACCCCAACACCACGCAGCTTGGTGAAAAATTAGCCGCGCTTGAGGGTGCGGAAGCTGCCATTGCCGTAGGCTCGGGAATGGGCGCCGTTACCACAGCCATGTGGACCGCTCTGCGCGCAGGGGATCACCTCTTAGCGGATGATTCTCTCTATGGCTGTACGTTCTCATATTTCACCCATGGTCTAACCCGCTTTGGCGTTGAAGTTACACTTGTTGATTTTTCAAACCTTGAAAATGTCAAAAATAACCTCCGACCCAATACAAAGGCAGTTTATTTTGAAAGCCCCACAAATCCCAATCTTAAACTTGTTGACATTTCAGCTGTTTCAAATATCGTACACGCACATAATCCGGAGTGTCTTGTCTTTGTGGATAACACATTCTGCACACCCTGTCTGCAGCAGCCTATAAAGCTTGGCGCGGATGTTGTCATACACAGCGCAACAAAATATTTAAACGGCCACGGCGATGTTATAGCGGGCATGATAGCCGGTTCAAGCGCGTTTATAAGCGAATGCAACCTCTTCGGTCTTAAGGACATGACAGGAGCCGTATTAGGACCCTTTGAAGCGTTTCTTATAAACAGAGGCTTTAAAACGCTTGATATCCGTATGGAAAAGCACTGCAAAAATGCAATGATAATAGCCGAGCATCTTGAAAAGCACCCCAAGGTAAAGCGTGTACTATACCCCGGGCTTGAGAGCCATCCGCAGCATGAACTTGCAAAGCGTCAGATGCAGGACTTTGGCGGTATGATATCATTTGAGCTCAACACTACAAGGGAGGAGAGCGCCAAATTCATCAATTCACTAAGGCTCTGCACTCTCGCCGTAAGCCTTGGCGACGCAGAAACGCTCATAGAGCATCCCGCCACAATGACCCACAGCACATATACTGCCGAGGAGCTTTTAAAAGCCAATATCCCGCAGTCGCTTATAAGGATAAGTGTAGGTCTTGAGGATGTAGATGACATAATCGCTGACCTTGAGTATGGCTTAAGCCTGATCTGACAGAAATAAAAAAACGGACACTGTGCTAAAAATGGCAAGGTGTCCGTTTTTTTGCGTTAGGCTTTCATCTGCCCGCCGCTTTATATACCTGCGTATTGTGCTCAACATCACGCAGGCTGCCGATGTGCGACCTGCTGCCCTCAAAATAAAGGCATGAATGCCCCATTTCGCCATCGTCCGCGCCATGATCCTCGCCATGCGGATGCCCCTGAAGGGATGCCGCAATAAGTTCATCACCAAGCTTTAAGCATACGGGACGCTTTGAATAGTTGTACTCTCCGCCAAACAGGTTTTTATATATATCCGCATCCTCCGGGGTCGAGCACTCTATCTCAGCATGAAATTCGCCCCCATAAAATACGATGCTAAATTCGGTGCCTGAGTAACAATCTATTACGGTGTATGTGTTTCCAACCGTCAGCCTCTCCTTCACGCTGTCCCATGATACCATCTGCCCCGAGACCTTTACGCTTGCCTCGGTCTTACCAAAGGGTATATCCACCTTGATGTCGGCGCGTCTTGCCGAAAGCCCGAATAATATACCCAACGACTGAGGTCCTATAACCCCATCCGCAGCTATGCTGTATCCATTTTCATCGACCTGGCTTGACTGAAACGCAATGGCTGCGTTTACGGTCATGCTCTGATAGTTGCCAGTCGGCTTATACATAAAATAACCAAGCTCCCTAAGCCTTAGCTGTATGCGAACCACATCATCGCCGGTCGCCCCATAGCCTATGGCCTGCGGTGGCTGGGCGAATACCGGCAGTGCAAAGCAAAGCAGCATTGAAGCCGTAATGAAAACAGCAATAAAACGTCTCATATACCCATCACCCTTATAAATTAATAATCATATTGATTATATCATAATAATGAAATGATATCAATCGATTTAGCATCTGTCAAATGGGTCAAAATCATTCTCCACCACCTCCTGCAGCGACTGCATCACAGTAGCGCCTCGGAATATGCTCTGCATTCCAAAGCGTTCCCTTATGCTGTCTATGGCGGTATCTGCCTTTTTTCGTTTTTCATGCACATCATCATCTATAAGCAAAAGCTGCTCTCCAAATGAACTTAAATCAAAAAGCTTCACCCCAACTTGTCTTATCGGCTTTGAACCATACAGCCCATCGGCTATTTTAAGTGAGGCCGCATAAAGCTCATCGGTGATATCCGTAGCCCTGTTAAGCTTTATCTGCTTGCTTTTATACGACAGATCCGAATACCGCACGCTCACACCAACGCCCAAGGCCTTTTGACCTGTGATCCGCATACGGTAGGAAACTTTATCAAGCTGGGTCAGTATGGCGGCGTGATACTCTGAAATTTCCTTTAAGTTCTCGGGAAATGTACAGGCGCAGCTCATGCTCTTGTGTACGGCTTCCGATCTTTCAAGCCTTGGCTTATCGATACCGTTCGCGTGCTGCCACATCTGCCTGCCCATAACACCGAATACGGCCACAAGCATGCTCTCACTCGTTAGAGCCAGCTCGCCTATGGTATATATGCCCATTTCATTCAGCCTTTTTGCGGTAGATCTACCTATGTACATGAGTTTATCCACGCTCAAAGGCATTATATTCTTTCTCCAAAATTCGCCGTCTACGATGGTAACGGCATCCGGCTTTTTATAATCCGACCCCATCTTCGCCATAAGCGGGTTATCCCCCACACCTACGGACACAGTAATCCCCAGCTCAAGCTTTACCCGTTCCTTTATAGCATAAGCCACTTCCTTTGCGCTTCCAAAGAGATGCTCGCAGCCCGTGTAATCTATATAAGCTTCGTCTATGCCATAGCGCATGATGGTGGGCGAATATTCCCTCACTATATTCATAAACTGCTCTGAGCAGACCGTATAAAGTCTGTAATCTGGCGGTATGACTATCGCTTCGGGGCATAGTTGCACCGCTTTTATGATAGGCATGCCTGCGTGTATCCCTTGTCTTTTCACTACATATGTCGCCGCAAGAACTATGCCATGTCTTTTTGCAGGATCTCCGCCGATTATTATGGGCATATCATTTCTATATTTCCCTCCGCTATGCCTTATGCTGCAATGCGCGTAAAATGAATTCAAGTCCACATGCAGTATGCTCATATCATGCCCTCCTTTATCAAAAACCATTTATTTCTAACCTTATCCCAGTAGAGCAGCGCAAAACGCTGTTCAAATGAAAGTCCAAAGCAGGTGTATGTCCTATACCCAAAGCGGGCTTCATCCCGATATAGTATGCTGTCTACGCGGGCCCTCCTTCCCGAAGGCAGCAGAAAATAGGCAGGCTTGACGTCGCCATTTACATCAAACTCCACAAGCACCCGTGTAGGATAGTTGTACCGCTTCATATTGCCCTCCAAACGATTGTTTGTAATCAGTATAGCACCAAACATTTGTCTTGTAAAGTCATTTTTTTCGTTTTTTTAGTGCCATATTTTTCCGGAAAATTACATTTGAAAACATTTTCCCACTTTGATTGATATTTCAAATACTATGTGCTATACTAAAAAAAGCTTTTACGGAGGAAGTTTGAAAATAAATTTTCAAACCGTGTTTTGTAACTTCAAAAGCCTTCCGGCCGCGATTTTGCGCAAGCACAAAACCAGTCCCAATTCCACAAGAAAGGAAACTTTCGCCGGGCGAAAGTAATGGTCGCAGTTATGAAATCATTATCACTCATAGTGCCTGTATTTAATGAGCAGGAGGTAATCGGTGTATCATTTGAGCGCATGGATGCTGTAATGAAGCAAATGGGCTATCCCTACGAGATAATCTATATAAATGATGGCAGCAGGGATAACACCATGAAGGAGCTTCGCGCGATAGCAAAAAATAATCCTCAGGTCAAGGTAAGATCCTTCTCCAGAAATTTTGGGCATCAGCTTGCCGTGACAGCCGGCATGGACATTGCAAAGGGCGATGCGCTTATTATAATCGATGCGGATCTTCAGGATCCACCAGAAGTAATACCCGAGCTTGTAAAAGCATGGGAAGATGGCGCGGATATAGCATATGGCAAGCGCCAAAAGCGTCAGGGCGAGACCTTCCTTAAAAAATTCACTGCGTTTTGCTATTATAGGCTGCTAAGATCTATGAGCGCATATCCCATACCGCTCGATACCGGCGATTTCAGGCTTATCGACCGCAAGGTTGCCGATACATTCCTTCGTATGCGTGAGCACAATCGCTTCCTCCGCGGCATGAGCGCCTGGATGGGCTATAACGCCGTTCCCGTAGAGTATGTGCGCCATGAGCGCTATGCGGGAAAGACCAAATATACGCTAAAAAAGATGCTTCGTCTTGCAATGGACGGCATAACAGGCTTTTCGGATAAACCTCTCACTTTGGCAACAGGCGTTGGCGTAGCATCACTTATGCTCTCCGGAATGGGTCTTATCGCGCTCATCGTGCTATGCTGTTGTAGCGTAGCGTTTCCTGCCTGGCTTTGGGCTGTTGATGGGCTGCTTTTCATGCAAAGCCTTACATTCATATTCCTCGGCATGCAGGGTGTCTATATGAACAGAATGTACGATGAACTAAAGGGCAGACCTCTTTATATAATCGGGGAGGATATAAATACCGAAGCATAAGCATAAAAATAAATAAAAAACCGGCCGAAGCGATGAAAAACATCTCATTTCAGCCGGTTTTGTCTTATTCAAATGCAAGAAAGCGATATCTTCGCTTACTCACTTTTTCTTACCAAAAACGCTGCGCTTGCTTGGCGGTTTTTTATTTCCTGTCATAAGCTCATGCAGTGACTCAAAGGCTTCACGCTGCTCCTTTGTGAGCTTCTTTGGTATCTCAACATTTACCGTGATAAGCATATCGCCCTTTGCGCTGCTCTTAGGTCTTGATACGCCATGCCCCTTAAGCCTCAAAACGGCGCCGGGCTGAGTTCCTTCGGGTATCTCATACTGTATTATGCCGCTAAGGGTCTTAAGCTCGATGGTGTCGCCAAGCACAGCGGTGGTCACGGGCACCGTAATGGTCTGCTTTATGTCTATCCCATCACGCACGAACACCTTATGAGGCCTTACCGTAAGCTTTATATAAAGGTCGCCCTTAGGCCCTCCCCGAAGACCATCCGCGCCCTCGCCCCTTATGGTCAGCGTATCCCCCGAGTCAACTCCGGCAGGTATATTGACGCTTATCTTGCGGTTATTTACCACACGCCCTGTTCCACGACAATCGGTGCAGGGCTCCTTTATTATCTTACCGCTTCCATTACAGGCTTCGCATGTCCTTACATTTGACATCACGCCAAACATGGTGCGCTGCTGATACTGCACCTGACCCTTTCCGCCGCATGTAGGACATGTGGTAGTGGAGGTTCCGGGCTTCGCTCCCGAGCCGCTACAGGTACGGCAGTTTTCCTCACGGGATATGCTTATTTCCTTGGTAACGCCAAAGACCGCCTCTTCAAATGTAAGCGTAAGCCTATAGCCTATATCATCGCCTTGAACGGGACCCGTTCTTTTTTGCTGCGAATTAAAGCCGCCAAAGCCCGCCCCGCCGAATATGTTATTGAGAATATCGCTGAAATCGCTATATGCACCCGTGGTATAGGCTCCGCTTTGGCCGCCATATCCGCCGCCGGTAGGATCAAAGGCCGCATGGCCGAATTGATCATACTTTGCTCGCTTCTGCTTATCGGAAAGCACCTCATACGCTTCATTTACCTCTTTAAAGCGCGCTTCGGCGTCCGAATCATTGGGATGCAGATCGGGATGGCAGCTTTTAGCAGCTTTTCTAAAGGCACTTTTTATTTCATCGTCCGAGGCGCCCTTATCAACGCCCAACACTTCATAATAATCTTTTTTTGCCACGTCAATCTCGCTCCTGAAACTTTCACGCTGTTATTACAGCACATTCCATGAAATCATACCATAAAACGGTGCAGAAGCGCAATACACGCCCTGCACCATAACAGCTTAATTTTTAAAAGGCTTTATTCATCCTTATCCACCGGCTCGTATTCGGCGTCATAGGCATTGCCGCCGTTATTTGGGTCGTACTGTCCATCACCGGGATTCTGACCCTGCTCGTTTGCCTGCTGCTGGTATACGCTGCCGAATATCCTATAGGAGACATCGGTAAGCTTTTCGCATGCTTCCTTTATGGCGCGGGTCGAATCGCCACTTAGCGCTTCACGAACATTCGCTATCTCAGCCTCTATGCTGCTCTTATCTTCGTTCGTAAGCTTATCTCCAAGATCCTTAAGGCTCTTTTCGGTGTTGTAGATGAGTGAATCCGCATGATTTCGCTGCTCAACTTCCTCACGGCGCGCCTTATCCTCCTCGGCAAAGTGTTCAGCATCCTTAACGGCCTTCTTGATCTCATCTTCGCTGAGATTGCTAGATGCCGTGATCGTTACCTTCTGCTCATTGCCTGTGCCAAGATCTTTGGCGGATACATGTACTATACCGTTTGCATCTATGTCAAATTTTACCTCTATCTGCGGTACGCCGCGCGGTGCGGGAGCTATGCCGCTAAGCTGGAATCTGCCGAGCGTTCTATTATACTGCGCCATATCGCGCTCGCCCTGAAGCACATGTACTTCAACGCTGGTCTGTCCATCGGCCGCAGTTGAGAATATCTGGCTCTTTTGAGTGGGTATCGTTGTATTGCGCTCGATAAGCCTTGTAAATATACCGCCAACGGTCTCGATACCAAGGGAAAGAGGAGTTACATCAAGAAGCACGATGTCATTTACTTCGCCGCCAAGCACGCCTGCCTGTATAGCAGCGCCGATGGCTACGCACTCATCGGGGTTGATGCCCTTAAAGGGATCTTTGCCCGTTACATTGCGAACAGCCTCTTGAACGGCAGGAATGCGGGAAGAACCGCCCACAAGTATTACCTTATCGATCTTCGCAACGGTAATGCCGGCATCGCGAAGCGCCTGATGCATGCACTTTTTGGTGCTCTCAACAAGGTCTGCCGTAAGCTCATTGAACTTAGCGCGAGTTATGGTCATATCAAGATGCTTCGAGCTTGTTATGAAGGGTATGTTGATGTTTGCAGTCAGAGCGTTTGAAAGCTCTATCTTTGCCTTTTCAGCAGCTTCCTTAATCCTCTGCATGGTCATCCTGTCATTTCTAAGGTCGATGCCATGCTCACGTTTAAACTCAGAGCATACATAGTCCATTATCCTCTGGTCAAAATCATCGCCGCCGAGTCTGTTGTTACCGGCAGTAGCAAGCACCTCAAATACGCCGTCGCCAATCTCAAGTATGGAAACGTCAAACGTACCGCCGCCAAGGTCATATACCAGTATGCGCTGATTATGGTCCTTATCAAGGCCATATGCAAGCGCTGCCGCAGTGGGCTCGTTAATTATACGAAGAACTTCAAGTCCCGCTATGCGGCCTGCGTCTTTTGTAGCCTGACGCTGGCTGTCACTGAAATACGCGGGAACGGTGATTACAGCCTGTGTGATCTTCTCTCCAAGATATGCTTCCGCATCGGTCTTGAGCTTCTGGAGTATCATCGCTGATATCTCCTGGGGAGTATACTCCTTGCCATCTATGCGCTTTTTGTAATTTGTACCCATCTCACGCTTAATAGAGCTTATAGTGTGATCCGGATTTGTAATAGCCTGGTTCTTTGCTATGCTGCCAACGAGCCTCTCTCCGTTTTTGAAAGCGACCACAGAAGGAGTAGTCCTTGCGCCCTCAGAGTTTGTGATAACGCTGGGTTCACCGCCTTCGAGAACCGCTACGCAGGAGTTTGTAGTACCAAGGTCAATTCCGATAATCTTTGCCATTTTATTTACCTCCAAATTATTAACACTTTATTATCTATATATTGCTTATTCCGCTATTTTCACCATGCTGTGGCGAATTATACGGTTATTCATCATGTAGCCCTTGCGAAGCACTTCAACTATTGCCCCGCTTTCTTTATCCTCGGCCTTCTCCATCATGACAGCGTTATGCAGTCTGGGGTCGAAGGCGCAATCACAGGAAATTTCAGTAACACCAAGGCGCTTAAGCTCATCCGTAAGCCTTCTGTAGACCATTTTGGCGCCTTCGGCATATGCTGTATCGGTCGTCTCACAGGCAAGCATGCGCTCAAAGTCGTCCAGCACAGGAAGCAGTGCGTTTACAACTTCGATCTCGCCATCCAAAAAGCTATCTGCCGCCACGCTTGCGTTGCGCCGTTTAAAATTAATAAAGTCCGCCTGAGCGCGCTGCATACCGGCTATTGCGGCATCCTTTTGCGCGGTAAGCTCGGCTATCTCAGCTTTAAGCGCCGATATCTCGTCATTCTCGCCTGAGGCATCCTGCTCTAAGGGCTCCGCCTGCTCATTTTTTTCTTCGTCGGCAGCATTCTTTTGTTTCTTCTTGTTAGCCATCTAGCTATCCTCCTCTAACATGCTCGTTAGTGTTTCGCTAAGGCAGCTTCCCATATACCTAAGTATCGCAAGCACCTTTGCGTAATTCATTCTGGTTGGCCCTATAACTCCCATAGAGCCTATGGGCTTTCCCTTCATATGATATGTCGCGGTCACTATGCTGCATCCCCTCATGCCAGGATTTTCGTTTTCCGCGCCTATAGTGATCGTGAATTCCATTTTAGTAGCGTCCCTAAGCACCCTATAGAGCGATTCCTGCTCCTCTATCACGGATAATATGTGTTTAGCCCGCTCTACATCGTTATATTCAGGGTGACTGAGTATATTGCCCGCACCCGAAAGCTCGATATGCTTTGAACCCTCCTCAAGATTGCTCTCGATACCGTTTATCAACGCCTTAAAGAAGTCCACATTATTTCCGAATTCATAAAGCGACTCCATGACCTTATTTGTGTCTATATCAACAACACGGCAATCATACAGCTGCGCCGTAAGGCGTCTGGATATCCTGTCTAAAAGCTCCGCATCCATATTATATGGTGTGCGAATAAATGCATTCTTAGTAATTCCCGCATCCGTCACGATTATTACTATGGCGGTAAGCTCCCTTAGCGGCACTATCTGTATGTGCCTTAAGCGAATACCCCTAAGCTGCGGCGAAAGCACCATCGAAGTATAGTCGGTAAGATCCGAAAGCGCAATGGCCGTTTGCCGTACTACGGCTTCTATACCTCCCCGCTTCATGCTAAGGTAATTATTTGCCGCCCTTATCTCCTCGGGGTTTAAGTCCGCATTGCTCATAAGATCATCTACATACAGCCTGAATGCCTTATCAGAAGGTATCCTTCCCGCGGATAGATGGGGCTGCTCAAGATATCCCAGCTCCTCAAGATCAGCCATCTCGTTTCTTATGGTTGCCGATGATAAACCTATACCCGGGTGCTTTGAGATCGTTCTTGAGCCCACCGGTACCGCGTTTAAAATGTAGTCATCTATTATTGCTCGAAGTATCTGCATCTTCCTGTTATCAAGTCTCATTTTCATCACCATCCTGCCCGTTACCTGGCAATATAAGCAATACATTTTTCGTGCTCGTGCAGATCACCATCCTGACTTGTTAGCACTCAATCACCTCGAGTGCTAATCACAGTAATAATGTAACACCCTTTCTAAAAACTGTCAACCGCTGCATTGTGACAAAATAGAAACAAAAAGTGTATTCCTTTTGAACATAAGCAGAATCTTATAGACGCAAAAATAAAAGGCCAAGTGCAGACTCAGCCTTAACGCTTTATTTTTTTGCCACACCAAGCTTTGTCATCCTTGCGTAGTGGAATATGTATTGCTGCACGATACCGGAATATTCACCCAGCGCATTTATAGCCTGCTCGAGCTGCTTTTTATCGGGTCTTTTTCCGCCAAAATACAGCTCATCCATAGCCCTGTTCATCCATACATCCATAGGGAACGCATTAAAGTGCCCCAGCGAAAATAAAAGAACACAATCAGCGACCTTAAGGCCCACGCCCTTAAAGCTCAACAGCTCCTTTCTCGCATCAAAAAGCGGCATATCTTTAAGCGCCAAAAGATCATACCCATCCGCGATGCGCCGAGCCGTATCGATAATATAAGGCGATCTATAGCCCGCGCCTATCGCGCTAAGCTGCTCCACTGTAAGGTCTGCTATGGCCTCGGGAGTTGGAAAGGCATAAGCCCCATCGCTCAATTTTTCGCCGCAAAGCTCACACAGTCTTGCTATTATGCCGGATATCCGCTTTATGTTATTATTGGCCGATATAATAAATGAAATGAGCGCTTCAAATGGCGGCTGATTAAATAAGCGTATGCCCGATGCCTTTTCCATGCACACGCCCAGCACCGGGTCGCTCGCTACCATATTCTCTATGGCCTCGTAGTCCCTGTCAAGATCAAGATAGTAACGCCAAAAAGGGATATCCTCTTTCGAGCAGGGCTTAATCATTATATCGCTGCCCTCCTGACGAAGCAGCGCAGACCTTGCCCCTATAACTCCATGCCAGCCTTCACCCTCTACATGCTTCCAACGAAAAGCCTGCCCGCAATCGCACGACAGATCAAGGTTGAAGCATTTTATATTGTGAAGTATCACTCCGTTTTCGATCAAAGAATAGTTCACACCATCACCTCATGTGCTATAATATTAGCAGTGGATATTATAATACGGAATTAACACGCAAACAACGATGTTTTTCCTAAAAAGCCTGCAATAAACGCAAATATATTGCGCTATGACGTTGACATGGAGTTCAAATTATGCTACTATGCGATGGTAAGCCGCTCTGCGACGGTTTTTAAGATGCCCAAAGCAGCACCGAGCGTAGGCGAGTATGTAAATTAGGAGGAAATCCGAATGTACGCAATTATTCGTACCGGAGGTAAGCAGTATAAGGTCAGCGTTGGCGATGAGATCATGATCGAAAAGCTCGATAAGAACGTTGGCGAGACCGTTTCCTTTGAAGTGTTGATGCTTTGCGGCGATGACACCGTTATTGGAACTCCCATAGTAAAGGGCGTTGCTGCAATCGCGGAGGTTCTTGAGCATGGCAAAGGCAAGAAGGTCATCGTCTTCAAGTATAAGCCCAAGAAGAACTATCGCAAAAAGACCGGTCATCGTCAGCCTTACACCAAGGTCAAGATCACATCGATCGGCTAAGATCGGATATGACAGAAGCAATTATTTCCAGAAGCGGCGGCAGATGTGTAGGCTTTGAGATTACGGGGCACACCGAATTTGCCGAATACGGTTCCGATATAGTATGCAGTGCGATATCCGCAATAGCGCAAACATGTGTGCTTGGGCTTTCTGAGCATTTAAACCTTGACATTGCTTGCGTTATAGAGGAAGGCTACATGTATTGCATGCTTGACAGCGCCATAGCGGACAGCGATTGGAGCCTTGCGGAAATATTATTCGAAACAATGTTATTAGGACTTAAGAGCATAGCCCTAAGCTATGCAAACAACCTCAAGATTATTGAAAGGGAGGTGTAACACGATGATGATGAATCTGCAACTTTTTGCTCATAAAAAGGGTGTTGGTAGCTCACGTAACGGTCGAGACAGCGAATCTAAGCGCCTTGGACCCAAGCGTGCGGATGGTCAGTTTGTTCTTGCCGGCAACATTCTTGTCAGGCAGCGCGGTACGCATTTCCATCCTGGCACCAATGTAGGCATTGGCAAAGATGACACACTGTTTGCGACAGCAGACGGAATCGTTCGCTTTGAGATCAAAAAGCGCCGTAGGACTGTAAGCGTATATCCCGAAGCAGAAGCTGTAAATGCATAATTCACGTATTTACATTGATAAAATGGATATGACATTTATAGGTGGCCGCATATATCAAAGCTTTTATAGGTCACTTTATAAGAAGCATAATTAAAGTAAGCCAGGAGTATTTAAAAATACTCTTGGTTTTTCTATTTGTAGATCGATCTTTAAGTTTAAAACAGCAGCAAAACTTTATATTAAAAATTTTTTAATTATTTGCAACGAAACAAACATTGTTGACGCTTTATAGGGTGAAGGCCTTTAGGACGATGAAAGGAGATGAAGGCTTTGGAAGATTACCGTATCGTAGAGTTGTATCTCGCCCGAGATGAAACAGCACTTTTTAGCACTGCATGCAAGTACGGCGCAAAGCTTCGCAATCTGGCAAACAGTATACTGGATGATCCGGCAACCGCCGAGGAATGTGAAAACGACACTTACATGGAAGCATGGAACCTTATTCCGCCCCATGAACCGCACACATACCTCTTTGCGTTCCTTGCAAGGATAACCCGAAACATAGCCCTTGATTGCTGTAGAAAAAGAAACCGTACCAAACGAAGCGCGCTGCTTGTGGAGCTTACGGACGAAATGGAGCAATGCATACCATCCCCGAGCGACACCGAGGGTCAGGTGGATGGCATAATACTTGGCGAAGCCATCAGCTCATTTCTGCGCACGCTTCCCCAGGAGCGCCGCAATGTGTTTATAAGACGATACTGGTATATGGAGTCCATAGCTTCCGTCTCAAAGCGCTTTTCCATGAGCGAAAGCAAGGTAAAATCCTTGCTTTTCAGAGTCCGAAACGACCTTCGGAACTACCTTATAAAGGAGGGCTACACCCTATGAGAGGAGATGAGCTCTTACAGAAGCTTTCGGGAATAGATGCTGACTTGATTGAAGCGGCTGATAAAATGCCCGAAAGAAAGAGAAGATCCGGGCCCATGACCGCCTTGATCGCCATCGCCGCCTGCTTTGTATTCGCCGTTTCCATTGCGTTTATGGCAAGTAACGCGCAGCAGATACAGATCACCATAGATGGCACGCCCATCGGAGTTCAGCCCCTGGTGCTGGCCGACCCCGTAACCTTTGCTAGAATACCGAGAGATAACCTGATAACCTTCACCATCCCGCTCGAGATAAGCGTAAAGAACAAAACTGTGATTACCATAACCTCGGGCACGATGCAGGTCTTTGATGAAAAGACAGGCAATTTCCTCTACGAAGGAGACCATTTCGAAGCTGATACGGATGTAACCATAAACTGGGCGGTCACTACCAAGCCCTCCGATAGTCGCTTTGAAATGACTGTTGATGGTTTGAAGGCAGGCTACCTGCTCGAACTTATGTATAATAGCGGCAGCAGCACCTGGTCGATAAGAACACAAAAATAAATCCAATATGGAGGTAAATTATGAAAAGGATCGTAGCTTTATTACTCACCGCGCTTATGGTATTCGCATTTATGGCATGTGATACCCCCGAAAACCCCGATGCTTCCCAGCAGCCCGGCAACGTTGAAGACCCCGGTACTACCGATATCGGCGTTGAAAGCGCTGTGGAGCTTCTTACAAAGGTATGGGACAGCTATGCTGAGGAAGATAAGTTCCCTGCCGCCGGCGGCGACTTTAACGAGGAAAACATGAACATGGAGGGTCCCGGCAAGTACGGCGTTGAAGATACCGAAGGTCTTGACGCTACGCTCGGTCTTCCCGCTTCATCCGCTGCCCTTATCGATGACGCGGCTTCCCTGCTTCATATGATGAATGCCAATACCTTTACAGGCGGTGCGTTCCATGTTACCGATGCTGCCAACGTCAGTACCGTTGCCGATTCCATTAAGGCTAATCTTGCTGACCGCCAGTGGCTGTGCGGTTCCCCGGAGATACTTGTCGTATTCACCATTGGGGATTATGTAGTATCCGCGTTTGGTCATACCGATATCATCAATACCTTTAAGACCAGAGTTGTTGAAACCTTTGAGTCGGCAGAGCTTGTAATCGAGGAAACATTCGCTTAATTTATAGCTATTAAGGAAAGGCAGGAGTAGCTTATGGTATTTTCCAGCATACCGTTTCTGTATTATTTTCTTCCGTGTGTGCTGCTTGTGTACTTTTTAGTGCCAAAGCGGTTTAAAAACACCATATTGCTCCTGTCCAGCCTTCTATTTTACGGATGGGGAGAGCCAAAGTATCTGATATTCATGATAGCCGCCATAATTCAGGGCTATGTGCTTGGGCTTCTCATAGAAAAATATCAGGGCAAAAAGCTTTCAAAGCTATTTTTAACGCTATCCGTTGTTTTTAGCCTGGGACTGCTTGGCTACTGCAAATACGCGGACTTTTTCATTGAAAACTTCAGCGCGCTGACAGGCTTGTCGATACAGCTTTTAAATATAGCGCTTCCGATAGGTATAAGCTTTTATACATTCCAAATACTAAGCTATACTGTGGATGTGTATCGAGGGAATGTAAAGGCTCAGAAAAATTTCATAAACCTTGCGGCCTATGTAGCCATGTTCCCACAGCTCATAGCAGGCCCGATAGTAAGGTATTCCGATGTTGCAAAGCAGCTTGAATCAAGGACTCACAGCATAGAAAAGGTTTCCCTTGGCACGAGAAGGTTCATAATCGGCGTTGCGAAAAAGGTTTTGATCGCGAACACATTAGGAGAACTTTGCAGCACATTCAAGGCTTCTTGCGAACAATCCGTACTCTTTGTTTGGCTTTACGCCATAGCGTATGTGCTTCACATATACTTCGATTTCTCAGGCTACAGCGATATGGCCATAGGTCTTGGCAAAATACTCGGGTTTGATTTCATCGAAAACTTCAACTACCCCTATATTTCAAAGAGCATAACCGAATTCTGGAGGCGCTGGCATATATCGCTCGGCTCTTGGTTCCGCGATTATGTATACATCCCCCTTGGCGGCAATCGCGTAGGCAAACTCCGCTGGATATTTAACATATTCGTCGTATGGATGCTCACCGGGCTCTGGCATGGAGCCGCATGGAACTTTGTACTTTGGGGATTGCTGTTTGCGGTGCTGCTTATGATGGAAAAGCTGTTCCTCTTAAAGCTGCTCGATAAAACAAAGGTGCTCCGGCACGTCTATGTGCTTATATTCGTTGTATTCAGCTTCATATTATTCGATTCAACAAGTGTAAAAAGCGCAATAACCTGCATAGGCTCGCTGTTTGGAGCAGGCGATCTGCCGCTTATCTCGGCAGAAAGCGTGTATTACTTTAGAAGCTATGCTTTGATACTTATAATCGGTGTTATCGGCGCTACTCCGCTTATTAAAAATGCGATTTGCTCCATAAAGGAAAAGAGCCCCTTTGGAGCTAAACTATTGAACATGGCCGAGCCTTTTGTGCTGGCAGCGCTTCTTATCATTGCGACAGCATACCTTGTCGATGGCTCGTTTAACCCCTTCCTGTACTTCAGGTTTTAGCATTGCCTGTGACGGAAGTTTGAAAACAAATTTTCAAACCATGTTTTGCTCAAACGCAAAGCCTGTACCAATTCCATAAGAAAGGAAACTTTCATTATGTGAAAGTTATGGTTATATCTATGATAACAAAGCTTAAGGACATAGTAACCGTTTGTCTCATTGGCGCTATCCTTTTTGGATTCTTCGCCTGGTGCATAATTAAGCCTTCTGATGAAATATCCGAAAGTGAGCGCAGACCGCTTGCCTCTTTTCCGGAGCTTAACGCAGATACCCTTATTTCGGGTGAATTTATGTCGAAATTTGAGGAGTATACGACCGATCAATTTCCTATTCGCGATACACTAAGAACAATTAAGGCGCTCTCCGTATACTACCTGTTTCAGCAAGCTGACAACAATGATATTTACTTTAAAGACAGCTATGCTTCAAAGCTGGAATTCCCCGTAAATGAAGATTCACTTGCGTCTGCCGCTCAAAAATTCAAGTTTATATGCGATAAATATCTAAACGGCACCGATGCAAGCATATATTTCTCCCTTGTGCCCGACAAAAACTATTTCATGGCCGCAGTAAGTGGATATCCGAGCATAGACTATGATGAATTTGTAAACTCCTTCAGGCAGCAGACTGCATTCATGGAGTACATCGACATAATGGAACTTCTTACGCTGTCCGATTACTATAAAACCGATACCCATTGGCGTCAGGAATGTATAGTCGATGTAGCTTTAAAGCTTGCCGATGCCATGGGAACGACTCTCCCTGATGATTATAAGCAAAATACGCTCGATGTACCGTTTTATGGCGTATATTATGGCCAGGCCGCCCTCCCCATACCCGGAGAAACGCTGCACTATCTAAGCAGCGACATACTGGATTCGTGCATAGTGTATGACTTTGAAACGGAATCCTACATGCCCATGTACGACCTTGAAAAAGCCCATGGTCAGGATGCTTATGAAATATTTCTGTCCGGCTCCAAGTCGCTCATCACCATCGAAAATCCAAACTCTACTACCGAAAAGGAGCTCATAATATTCAGGGATTCCTTTGGAAGCAGCATAGCCCCTCTCCTTGCAGCTGGCTACGCAAAGACGACCATAGTGGATATCCGCTACATATCAAGCAATATGCTGGATAACTGGATAGAATTCGACGATCAGGATGTGCTGTTCCTCTATAGCACCATAGTGCTTAACAACAGCATAACGTTTAAATAAAGAATCAGCAAAAAACCCGGAAAAGTGATTGCTTTTCCGGGTTTTTTATAGGCTCCTTATCATCTCTTTCCAAAATATGCTCTTACATCCCCCGCCATATACAGTGAACCCATGGCGCAGCACTTGCCGGCTTCCTTTGCTGCAATAAGCATAGCCTCAATTCCCGCAGCAACGCTTTCATATGCAGTCGCCTTAAATCCCAGCCGTGAAATAGCCTCGGCAAGCTGCGATGCTTCCATAGCGCGCCTGCTGTAATCCGGAGTTACGGTGAAAAATTCGCTTGCGATGGGTGCTATTATCTCTATCATTTCATCCACCGCCTTATCGGCCATAACGCCCATCAATATTGGCAGCTTTTCGCCCGGGAAGCAGCGGCGAATGCTTTCAACAGTACCTCTTATGCCGTGGGGATTATGTCCGCCATCAACTATCACTATGGGATCACGCTTTATCACTTCAAACCTTGCAGGCCAACGCACATTCATAAGTCCACGGCGTACAGCTTCATCCGATATGCCGTATCCGCGGCCACGCAAAAGCTCTATTCCCGTAAGCACCAAAGCAGCATTATAGACCTGATACGAACCTAGAAGCGCCAGCTTTAACTCCTCGTATTTGCCATATGAAAATGTAAGATAATCCAGATCATGGGTTATAAGCCTAAGGGATGAAAAATCCGTTTTTATAAGCCTTGCTCCTTTTTCCCTACAGGCAGCTTCAAATACGGCTACTGCCGACTCCTCCGCTCCGTATATAAGCACATCTCCGCCCGGTTTTATAATGCCCGCCTTCGCGCGAGCTATCTCCTCTATCGTTTCGCCAAGTATATGCGTATGATCAAGTCCGATAGCGGTTATTATGGCAAGCTCCGGTGTTTTTATCACGTTGGTGGAATCGCGCTCTCCGCCAAGTCCTACCTCAAGCACTACTATATCGCACTTTTTAGCCTTATAATAGAGCATAGCAACAGCCGTTATGACCTCAAATTCGGTCGGCAGATCCTCCATGGATTCGGCCGTATCGCGAACGATCCCCGTAAAATAGGCAAGATCCTCATCTGAAATGGGGCTATTATTAAGCTGTATCCTCTCGTTAAAGCGATTTATAAACGGTGAAATAAAAAGTCCCGTGTTAAAGCCCGCCTCCACAAGTATACTGCTGGTCATAGCGGCGGTCGAGCCTTTGCCGTTGGTACCGGCTATGTGGACAAACTTCAGCTCATTCTGGGGATCGCCAAGCCTTTTTAAAAGCTCAGTCACTCGAACGAGCCCAAGCTTACTTCCCCGATAATACATGCCATGGATATAGGCGATCGCTTCTTCATAATTCATAATTATAACTCATATCTTTCGTGTAGCGAAAGTGTCCTTTCATATGGAGTTGAAACTTGTTTTGCGCCTGCGCGAGATTACGGCCGAAAGGGTGCTGAAAGCGCAAAACATAGAGGGCAGCAAGATCATTTCGGTAGCAACCCCCAAGCCCAATGCAGATAATTATAGCAAATCACGCTAAAAAGTCAATGCCTATAAACCTTAGAAATGTTCTTTTACAAGCTTTAAAAAAAGTTCATCCCTGTTTTTAGACGTGACCTCATATACATGCGGCCATACCAAAGCTCTTATGCTATCAAGAAACGGCGTGCTGTGAGGCTTTATGACCCCGATCACCGATACATCCCTTTTAAGAAGGTCTACTACCAGCTTTTGAAATATCAGCGCGTCATTTTCCATTATGCCAAGCTCATCAAAGACTACCATATCTCCATCCTGAATGTCTGAAAGCAGCTCCTTGCCCATCCTGTCAAAGGCTTCGGGAAAGCCCTTTGGGAACGAGCCTTCGCATATACCAACGATCTTCTCATCATTCGGTACGATATCTTCGCCAAATGAGAACATATACACCTTATATTCCCCGCATACATTCAGCTTTTTGGTCGAAAAGCCCACTGCCTTGCACCCGCTACGCTCTATAAGCCTGTTTACAAGCGTTGTTTTTCCCACGCCCGGTCTGCCTGTTAAAAAAAACTTCATAAAAATCAACCTTCTACATAAAATCCGAAGCAGAAACGCTTATCAGTACCAATCTTTTTTTAGGCGGAAGGTATAAAGGAAATTCCCTATCATCCGTAAAGATAAGTCTGTCCCGAATGGCTTCAAATGTAATGGCTTCCTTGTCGTCATCCCTGGAATAGGTTTTAAAGAACAAAACCGCCTCATCTTCGCTGCGAAGCGGCTGCCCAAGCTCTGCCGTAAGAGGGGTCTCCTCAAAGGGAATGCCATTTTTTATAAGATGATCCGCAACTTCATCCCTTGTAAAACGCCTGATGGGTATGCTTCCTATGGAAAACCTGTGAAAATCCGTATTTTTCACTATCATATGAAGCATCCCATTTGATGAAAGTATTTGCCGTGACCAAAAAAGCATATTCTCTATGCTTCCAAACAGCGAAAATACAGCCGCGTCAAGCCTTCTATCAGGCACATAGTCATTCATATCGCAGCATATCGGCCTTATGCCAGCACTTGCTCTTTGCCGCAAAAAAGAAAGCGCTTCATTCGATATATCCACAGAATCTACAAGCTTGCATCCACGCGCCAGCTCAAGCGAAAGAAAACCCATCCCGCAGCCTGCATCGCATACATACGCGCTTTCGGGAACAGTTTTAAGTATCAATTTCGCTGTATCGGCGTAAAAATCATTGCCGCGCCTTTTTTCATAGGCTTCAGCATCCAGCATAAAGCGGATCTTTTCATAATTCCAGCTATATGTCATGCTATTTATTCTTTAGATACCTGTTAAAATACTGCTTTGCGGTCCTTATCATAAGATCCTGTCCGCGTTCATTTGGGTGTATTCCATCCTCACATATAAACTCCCTGTAGTTTTCACTGCGAAGGAATGCCTGCCTTATATTTATCATTCGAGTCCCGGTAAGCTCCGCAACATATTCCATCGCTGCATTATAGCGCTCATGCCACCAGTATATCTTGCCCACTTGTCCAAGCCATTTAAGCACATTTGCGATCTTTTTTTTATCGCCTCCGGTAAAAAATTTCATATACCTGTCGGCATCGATAGGAGGAAGGTTCATAAGCACAGGGCGCACACCCCTTGCCCTTGCGAACTCGATTATGCTGCTAAGCTCATTTGTATAATCATCAAGGGATGTCTTGGGCATATGCAGCTTATCCGGCGCCATCGCTATTTCTTCCCAGTTAAAATCGCAGTCATTTCCGCCTATTTCAATAACAAGAAGCTCGGGCAATGGCTCTTCATTATTTTCATCGAGCCTGTTTTCGATAGCACGCTTAACATCGCCTACTTTCCAGCCCATGTGCGATATCTGCTCCACATCAAGCCCCATCTGCTGGTTTATATCCTCAGCAAAACCGCCTTTTTTGGCTCTTACATAGCGTTTGCGCTGCGCATCAAAAACGATGCCCTTGGCTACAGAGTCCCCCGCCAGAAGAATGCTGTTTTTTCTGTATGTTATTCCGACCATAATCAATTTCCTCCGAATCTATGCGTAAGATAAGCTTTTTACCCTTGAATGAGCATATCTATTATGTTGTCGCGATCGATCATCTCGCTGCCAAGCATCTTCTGCATGGCATAGCCATCCACCAGCATGAAAAACAGCTTTGAATTTCGTCTTATGCCGGCCGATGCCTCGGTATTCATCCTAAGCGAGCCCACCTCCAGCATTACAGCCCATTCACGATATTTTGAACTTATACGCTTTTTAAGATTATTATCCAAAAGCGTTGCCTCAACACACAGCACCGAATGCAATTTTATCATATCGTCATTTTCTACAAGTCTGTCAAACAATAGCCTTATGGCGTCGGTCGTATCCTGATTTCGCGCTATATCGTCCAGCCAACCGAATAAAATGTCAGTTATTCGCCCGAGATGATAGTCCGCAATATCCAGCACAAGATGCTCTTTTGCAGGATAATGATAATAAAGCGTACCCTTGCTTATCGATGCAGCCTTTGCGATATCTGCCAAACTGGTTGAATGTATCCCATTTTCTGTAAAAAGACGTATGCTTGTTTCGATTATCGCCTCGCGTGCGCTCTCCTGGGCTTCATTCGGTTTTGCCATCGTTTGATCTCCTTGCTTTATTATCGGTTAATCGACCGATAGCTTATTGTACCACGTTATTAAAACATGTGCAACACAAAAAATGTTACTTTCGTGTGAAATATACCTTAAAGCGCATTCTATAGCGATTCACAGCAGATTGACAAAATAATACACCGGTGCTACACTGTAATACGGTCAAACAATGAAACATTAGGAGGATATCGTTATGAAGCGTGTTGATGTAAGAAAATATGTTCTTTGCGCGCTTTTTGTTGCGCTTATCTGCGTTGCTACAATGCTCATCACCATACCCGCTCCGATAGTGGGCTATATTCATATCGGTGATGTATTTGTAATACTTGCGCCTTGGGCGCTGGGTCCGGTATTCGGCGCGGTCGCCGCGGGACTGGGCTCGGCTCTTTCCGATCTGCTCCTTGGCTATACAGTCTATGCTCCGGCCACTTTTATTATCAAAGCTTTAGTTGCACTTATCGCCTATCTTCTTTTCAAGGCATTCACAAAAAGGCGAAAAGGAGGGCTGATTTTGCGCCTGATCTCCGCGTTAGTCGCCGAATTATTCATGATACTTGGTTATTTTGCATACGAGTTCATACTCTATGATCTCCCCACTGCATCCGCCGGTATTTTGCTCAACGGCATACAGGCCGCATTCGGAGCTATCGCAGGCGCGCTCGTAGCCACTATTCTTGCCAAATACTCATTGCTTGATAATCTTGGGCTCAAGCTTCATTAAGCTCGTCACACATTATCCATCTGTATAATAAAAAGCGGAGGCGCTGATCATAGCTTCCGCTTCTGCTTAATAGATAACGATATGCAATTTAGAGCATAAATCCAATTGAACATAAAAAAGCGAATGCTGCTGCATCCGCAATAGTGCGAATGGTGGGACTCGAACCCACATGGTTTCCCGGCAGATTTTAAGTCTGCTGTGTCTGCCTATTCCACCACACTCGCACGTAATATTAATTATAACCACATTTCATAAGCAAGTCAAGTGATTTATAAAAAAAGCATTACACATTTAAGCTCATATCTCCTCGTATCATCAAGATAGCATCCTTCGGGGACTGCGCCTTAAATACAGCGTTTCCCGCAACAAGCACATTCGCGCCCGCCTCACGGCAAAGCCTTGCTGTTTCGGGATTCACTCCCCCATCGACCTCTATATAAGGGAATACACCAAGGTTCTCCGCCATGGATCGTATGCGCTCTATCTTTCTTAGCACCGAAGGAATAAATTTCTGGCCGCCCGCACCCGGATTTACGGTCATAAGCAGCACAAGATCACATTCTTCAATTACAGGTTCGATAAGTTCAACAGGGCTTGCCGGATTTATGGCAACGCCGCATTTTACATTTAAAGACCTTATTTTCTGAAGCGTCCTGTGAAGATGCATATCCGCTTCCGCATGTACCGTTATAATAGACGCACCCGCATTTGCGAATGCCTCAACATGCTTCATCGGGTTTGTCACCATAAGATGCGCGTCTATGGGCAGGCTTGTATGCGGCAAAAGCGCCTTACACATTGCGGCTCCAAATGTTATGCTATCTACAAAGAATCCATCCATAACATCAAAGTGTATCCAATCCGCACCCCAATCTTGTGCATTTTTAGCGGCAAACCCAAGATTTGCAAAATCTGCCGATAAAATAGAAGGCGCTACAAGTGTTTTTTCAGTCATATCTGTGTTTCTTCCTCTCTTCCAATTCATCTATAAACTGTACATATCTTTGATATCGCTGTTTATCAAGCTTTTTAAGGCTAAGCGCATCTCTCACACTGCATTCGGGCTCCGTTATATGCAAGCAGCCCGGGAATTTACAGCCTGTAAGATATGGCCGCATATCGGGATAAAAATTACAAAGCTCCTCCGGCTCCATTTCCGCAACATTCACAAGACTAAAGCCCGGCGTATCAACAAGAACAGTCCCATCCTCAAGCGGTATGAGCTCGGCATGGCGCGTGGTGTGTCTGCCTCTATCGGTCTTTCTTGATAGTCCGCCCGTTTCAAGCATAAGCCCCGGTATAAGTGCGTTTAAAAGCGAGCTTTTACCCACAGCCGATTGACCCGCAAAACAGCATATATGCCCCTTCATCGCCACAAAAAGTTCATCTAGCCCTGTTTTTTCGTGTGCGGATGTATAAAGCAGCTTATATCCAGTATCCTTATATTGCTCAGCTATAGCTGCTGCGTCCGATTGCTCATCGCACTTATTTATTACGATGATAGGAGTTATATCATTTATTTCACACGCGATAAGCAGCTTATCACAAAGCAGGAGGTCAGGCTGTGGCACGGATGCTGATAGCACGATTATCACCCTGTCCAGATTTGCGATGTTTGGCCTTATCAATTGATTACGCCTTTTTAATATCGAAAGAAGATAACCCTCGGGATCGCCCGGCATAAACTCCACTCTATCCCCCGGTATGGGCGAAAGGCGTTCCTGTCTGAACTTGCCCCTTGCCTTGCATACATGACGCGTTCCGTCATCCGCGAGTACGGTGTAAAAGCTTCCTACACCCTTTAAAACAAGCCCTGTCACTATCTACCCCCGGTAGGAAAACGTTACATTAGTACGCTTTACTTCAACATCGTTAATGTAGAGTATACATTCCCTGCTACCCTCAAGCCAAAATTGACCTGCTACACTTATAACTACGCTTCCGGTTCTATCGGTCACAGACTCATATATCACCACTTCTACTCCCTCTTCAAGTACAGCGGTCACAACAATAGAGTCTCCCACGGCGCCTATCTCAGCATTAAACGCAAAATCAGCATAATTCGCACCAAGGCTTGGCCTTGCGACTATAAGCGATATTCTATCGTTAAACACCCATACGCTGCCCATCGCCGGATATTGCAGCACTACGAGTCCCGCAGTCGCGTCCGCCTTTGGGTCGGTTTTTATCCTTATATTTGTAAATCCAAGCTCTTTAATGTCTATTATAGCCTGTTCAAGAGTTCTGTCCGTAACATCGGGTACGTTTTCCGACACCTCGCTCATATTGCTTACATAGATGGTTATTATATCTCCATATTCAACCTCTACGCCTCCGACAGGGTCTTGGCGCACGACCTGACCTGCGGGAAGTTCGCTATATGCATCCAAAATATTTACCTCAAGTCCTCGTGTTCTTATCGCGTTTACGGCATCGGCAAGAATGCTCCCGACTACATCCGGCGCAAGAAGAGATCCCGTGCCGCTGCTTACCACAACCGATATTTTATCACTTGATGCATTCGTGTTGCCGCCTGTGGGATTTTGGGATATCACATAACCCTCTGGGTATTCGTCGTTTGCTTCAAATGCTTCTACGACAACGGTAAAATCACGAAGCTGAGCATAATTTTCAGCTTCGCTTAAGGTTCTTCCAACCAGCTGCGGCACAGCTACCTGTGTACCCACGGATCCTGTACTTTCCAGTCCATCGAGAACGAGCGCTACCGTTCCAAGCACCAGAACGATCATCAAAACAGGTGCTACCCAAAGCGGTCTTGCGCCCTTTTTATTGCCTGAAGCACGCTTTTTAAGCGTTTTCAGGTTGTTTTTCTTTTCTACACGCTGAGGATGCTCGAGCGCCTTTATAAGAGCCTTTCGCATATCCTTCGCGTTTTGATAACGAAAGTTTTGATCCTTCTCGCAAGCTCTTAATATGATCTCACGGAAAGCCGGCGGTATGGGCGCTCCATCTACATTCATATCGGGTATAATAAGCTCCGTTTGCACGTGCATCAAGGCCACGGCAACGGCGCTATCGCCCTCAAAGGGAAGTTTTCCCGTGAGCATCTCAAACAGCATTATGCCCACGGAGTATATATCCGACATTTCGGAGCAGTCCTTGCCATTTGCCTGTTCGGGGGATATGTAGTGAACGGAGCCTAAAACCTTATCGCCACTGAAGGTAAGCGTTGTAGCCGTTATATCCCTTGCTATACCAAAGTCCGTCAGCTTCACAACACCGCTATCTGATACTATAACGTTTTGAGGCTTAACATCTCTGTGTATTATACCCCGCTCATGCGCATGGGCAAGCGCCATAAGTATTTGAGCGGTATAGTTTGCCGCCGCATTAAAGTCGAGCGGAGCATGATCCTCTATTATCTCCTTAAGGGTTCTTCCGGGCGCATATTCAAGCACCAAAAAGGGCAGATTCCCATAGTAGCCAACTTCGTAGAGTTTAACTATATTTTTATGGGACATGGACTTAACTGCCGCCGCCTCGCCCTCAATGCGCCGCAAATAGCCTGCGTCATCCGCATGCTCCTTCCTCAGCATTTTTATCGCAACGGTGTGGCCATCGGATATCCTGTGCGCCTTATATACAAGCGCCATGCCGCCCTCGCCAATTTTTTTATCTATACAATATTTTTCCGCAACTATAGTTCCTATCATTGTGCCTCCGCTGTATTTTTAATAAGAAGCACAGTTATGTTATCCCCGGAGCCATTGCCATAAGCCGTATCAACAAGGCGCTTTGCAATTACGTTTAAAGGCTCATCAAGTTGCAACACCTGCTCTATCTGGGACGCGGGCATTTCATCATGAAGGCCATCGGTACACATAAGCAGTATATCGCCCTCGCTCCAAGCTATCTCATCGCTTGCCACCTCTACAGTCTCATGCAAACCGACCGCCCGGGTTATTATATTTCTCATCTTGTGTACTCTCGCGCCCTCTTCGTCCAGTATGCCATCCTTTACAAGTGACCACACATATGAATGATCCTCGGTAAGCCTTTTAAGCTTTCTGTCATGCATCAGATATATCCTGCTGTCCCCAACATGGGAATAGCTTACCATTTCATCCGTAACAATGGCGCATACTACGGTCGTGCCCATGTTATGCACATCAGCGCTGCTTGACGCTCTGTCAAATATGACGTCATTGGCCGTGTGAATAGCTGTCTCAAGCCTCTTTTTAAACGAAAGCAAGCCTTCACGCATGAGATATGATTCGATTGTCTTTACAGCAAGCGCACTGGCAACGGCGCCCCCCTTATGACCTCCCATACCATCCGCGACGATACCAAACATATTCTCCTTATTGTCGCTGAATATGAAGCTGTCCTCATTGGCATTGCGCCTTCCTGTTATGCTAAGCGATGAGAAAATCATGTTAGTCCTCCTGCTCCAAAATTACCCTTCGTTTAAGCTGGCCGCACGCGCCGTCTATATCGCTACCCATCTCTCTCCGTATGGTCGCAGATATCCCTCGCTTTAAAAGCCAACCCATAAATACCTTCGCATGATCCTTTGTTGATCCGCTTAGCGCCCTTTCCTTCACCCTGTTTAAGGGTATCAAATTGACATGACAGTTTATGCCGGAAAGCTTCAAAGAAAGCTCCTTTGCTGCGTCATAGGTGTCATTCACTCCCGCGATAAGGGCATATTCAAATATAACACGCCTGCCTGTTATATTGGCATAGCGTTTTGCGGCGCTGATTACTTCCGCAATTTTAAAGCGCCTGTTTACAGGCATTATATCGCTTCTTATATTATCATTCGGCGCGTGGAGCGATATACTGAGCGTAACATGCGGGGCGTCCTTTATAAAGTCATCTACCCTATTACATAAGCCGCATGTGGATACCGATATGTTGCGCTGTGACATATTAAATCCCTCCTCATCGGTTATGAGCTTTAAAAAGCGCACCACATTATCATAGTTATCAAGCGGCTCTCCGCTGCCCATCAGCACAAGATTTGTGACCCTTCTGCCGCTTCCGTCAGGGATAGGGCCGTCCTGTTCAACGGCATGCACCATGGCCATCATCTCACCCGCGGTCAGGTTTCTAACAAGCCCCTCAAGCGTTGAGGCGCAAAAAGCACAGCCCATCCTGCATCCAACCTGAGTTGAGATACACATGGTATTGCCATATTTATAGCTCATAAGCACGCCTTCAACAAGATTCCCATCCTCCAGCAAAAACAGATACTTGATAGTACCGTCAAGCTTTGAAACATATCTTGAGTGTATGCGTACCATAGCAAATGGCATAGCGCCAAGCCTATCCCGAAGCGGCTTTGGAAGATTTAACATTTCCTCCACCGTAGCGCCCTTCTTTTGGAGCCACATATATACCTGACCCGCCCGAAATTTGGGTTCACCCATAGAAAGAAGAAGCTTTATAAGCTCATCTTTATACATCGAATTAAGCTGTTTTTGCTCCATAGGTACACCCCTTTATAAAATATCCGATGCCCTTTTAAACCGCACCATATAAAACCCATCGGTATCATGCACATGAGGAAAAAGCTGCATTCCGATAGACCCATTATTGGCAAATTCATCTGGCATATCAACATAAAATCCATCGTGGGTCTTTAAGAAAAGTTCCGCCACATGCTCATTTTCACGCCTTGATATGGTACAAGTCGAATATATAAGCGCTCCGCCCGGTTTAACATACCTGCCGCAATTTGAAAGTATGTCAAACTGTATTTTACAAAGCTCGTCTATATCCTCGGAGGTCTTTTTGTATCTTGCATCCATCTTATGAGTCACGCCAAATCCCGAGCAAGGCGCATCCACCAGCACAACATCGTATTTATCACATTTTTCCGGATCAAATACGCTTGCGTCGCCGCTCATAACGGAAACATTTGCAACATGAAGCCGCGATAAAGTATTTTCTATGAGCTTTACCCTGTGCTCATAAAGTTCAAGCGCATCGATATGCCCCGTATTTCCCATAAGCATGGAAAGATACGCCGTTTTGCCTCCCGGAGCGGCGCACGCATCGAGCACGAGCATGCCCGGATGCGTCCCGCAGAGCTTACACACCAGCATAGCACTTTCGGATTGAACGGTCAATTGTCCATTAATAAAGCGCTCATCCCTCATCGGGTCAAAGCCGCGCTTAAGCTTTATGGCATCCGGGACTAATTTCCCTTGGGTGTAGTAAATGCCACGTTCATCAAGCAGCGCTGTAAGCTCCTCTGTGGTATATGGGCTTTGCGCCCTTATCGTCATGCCGATTCCATCATACGCCAGCATATCCTTTGTGAACTCCTCACCGTAAAGTTCGATGTATTCCCGAACTAAAAATTCGGGATAGCTGTACCTTATGCTAAGACGCGATATTGTATCATTGGGAAGTGGAAGCTTCTCAAGGTCTGAGGCACATATATTCCTCATAACGCCGTTCACATAGCCCTTAAGCGCGGCTTTACCAACCTCCTCGGTAAGCTTCACGCTCTCGCTGCATACAACATGCGCGGGAGCATTCATCAAAACAAATTGACAAACTCCAAGCCGTAGTATGGCTCGTATCACGGGTTTTACGCTGCCTCTGGCAAAGCTTGATATGATGAAATCCACATATTTTAGAGAAGAAAGCGTCTCATAAACAAGCGCGGATATAAACGCAGCATCGGATGATTCCATGCCAAAAAGAGCGTCCTTAAGCGCAAGTCCTGCGTATTTGCCCCTATCCGTCACATCCATAAGCACGTTTAACGCTATTCGTCTTGTACTGCTTTTTTTCATTCAAAAACGCTTCCTAAAAGCTTTTTTCCGTTTAAAAGCGCTCTTGCCTCCATGCGTTTTCCGCCTGTCAGCTGGAGCTCGACCACCTCTATCGCGCCATCTTTGCACATCACATAAAGTCCCTGCCTGCTGTTTGCTATAAAGCATGTTCCGGGGGGTACATCAGGCGGCGTAATATCCTCTAAAAGCCTTGTTTTCCATATACGCACCACGCTGTCATTAAGCATAGTCCAAGCGCCCGGCATGGGGTTCATGCCCCGTACAAGGTTATGTATGGACAGCGCGCTTCTATCAAAATCTATCCTTGCCATATCCTTTGTTATTAGCGGCGCAAAGGTGGCTTTGTCGTGATTTTGCGGTATAAACTCAGCCGTATTTGAGGATAGCTTCGGCAGTGTCTCAAGAAGAAGCTCGGCGCCCAAATAAGAAAGCCTGTCAAGCAGCTCGCCATATGTTTCATCGGGCAGTATTTGGGTGCTTTTTGCAGATATAATGTCGCCCGAATCCAGCTTCAAAGCCATTCGCATTATGGTAACGCCCGATATGGCATCTCCGGCTATCACCGCGCTTTGAACCGGTGATGCACCTCTCCATTTGGGCAGTATGCTGCCATGTATGTTTATACAGCAAAGCCTTGGTATATCAAGATTCTTTTGCGACAATATCTGGCCATAGGCGCAGGTTATAAGAAGGTCGGGCTCAAACGCCGAAAGCACGTCCAAAGCCTCCCTGCTCCTTATCTTTTCAAACTGATATAAAGTAAGCCCATGCTCCATGGCAAACACCTTTACTGGGGTCGGCAAAAGCTTATGACCTCTGTTTTTTGGTCTGTCGGGCTGAGTTATCACCATAAGCTCATGACCTGCCTCATAAAGCGCCGCCAGTGAAGGTACGGCAAACTCAGGCGTGCCGCAAAATACTATTTTCATAATTTATAGCTGTAGCTTTTGCATAGCGAAAGCATCCTTTCTTGTAGAATCGCAGCCTAAAGGCTTAAAAAGTCGCAAAACACGGCCTCAAAATTTATTTTCAAACCTCGTCCTCCTCATAACTATCTGGTATCTCAGTCGCGATATCGATATAGACCTTGCCGTCAAGGTGATCCGTTTCGTGGAACACAGCCCTTGCAAATAGCTCATTGCCCTTATATTCCACCTCATTTCCGAATCTGTCAAAGCCACGCACTATAACGGAGTTTGGTCTTACCACCCAGCCTCGGCGTCCCGGAAAAGAAAGACAGCCCTCGGGTCCTTCCTGCTCGCCGGAATACGCGACTATCCTTGGGTTTACCAGCTCTATATATCCTATGTCATCACGGCAGTCTATCACGCAAACACGCTTTAATACGCCTATCTGCGGGGCCGCGAGTCCCACTCCCTCCGCTTTATACATGGTCTCCTTCATATCGTCAAGCAGGGTCGCAAGATGAGCGTCAAAATTCTTCACCGGCCTTGCCACTTTCCTAAGGCAGGGCGCGTCATTTGTAAATATCTTTCGTATAGCCATGTTGACCTCCAACACACTTATTCATAATATTGTATACCACATTTCTCACTTCCTTGCAAGGCTTACCTGTTAATTACATTCCTTTTTAATTGACATCGGGAGTTTTTTTATATAAAATCATGCTATGGATCATGCTGAGTTTTTTAAATTGATACTCGAGGGTACGCTTCATGGGGCATATCTGCTTCATGGCGTTGAGGAGTACACAAAGAATAAAGCCAGGGAGAAGCTTATAGAGCTTTTGCCTGCTGATTTTCGCGCCATGAACCTGAATGAATTTAGTGTATTTGATCCCGAAGCCATAATACTATCGTGCAGTACATATCCCTTTTTCTCAGAAAGGCGTATCGTCATAGTAAACGCTCTGCCTCAGGGCGATTCGGTAAACCGTATGCTGGATTATATCAAAAGCATGCCGGATACCACCCTGCTCATATTCATGCAACGAGGCGCTTTGGATCGATCCCCCGCAAAAAAGACAAAACCCGAAAAAAAGGACAAAGCAAAGGGTACGGATCTTATAGCCGAGCTTGAAAAAGAAGATCGGGTAGTACTCTTTGATACGCTGCCCGAATCCGACCTTATAAAGTGGATACTGCGTGAATGTGCTTCCCGCAATATCGGGATAACAAGAGCGCTTGCCGGCGAGATAATAAAGCGTACAGGCATGAGCCTTTCGACCATAAGCAACGAAACCACAAAGCTTATTGAATTTGCGGGTGAAAATGGAAGCATAACCCTTGCTTCGATTGAAGCCTGCGTTGCACCAAGTGCCGAATTTCGCGTATTCGATATGATGGACAGCTTTATTCAGGGGCGCGCAGCGGATGGGTTTAGCGCGTTTCATTCCATAATTTCCGATAAAAACGCTGCCATCGGCATGGTAACCTACCTTACAAGGCAGTTTAAGCTCATGTATCATGCAAGGGTGCTTATTGATAATAAAGTGCCAAAATTTCAGGCAATTAAAAGTCTTCCAGGTCATGAATTTGCCGCCAAAAAGGCATATGAGGCCGCAAAAGGCTTTTCACAAAAACAGCTTCTAAGCGCCATAAAGGACTTTTCGAGCATAACCACCATCCAATTTTCGGGAGGAGGCAGAGCCGAGGAGCTTCTTGAGGCGTATCTTATAAAACACATGGTAAAGGAGGATTAAATGGAGAACTGTATTTTCTGCAAAATAGCAAACGGCGAGATCCCCTCAAATAAGGTATATGAGGATGAATTTGCGCTGGCGTTTCGTGATATCGAGCCTCAGGCGCCCATACACATACTGGTGGTACCAAAGGTTCATGTAGAAAACGTGATGCTTTGCGACAGCATGCTCATGGCAAAGCTCATATCCGCCGCTAACATTATAGTAAGGGATGAGGGACTTGCCGAAACGGGCTTTAGGCTTGTGATAAACACAGGAAAGGACGGAAATCAATCGGTGCCGCATCTGCATATCCATATACTTGGCGGACGCCTTATGCAGTGGCCTCCCGGCTGACGAAATGCCCTTTTTCAGTAAAAATATATCGAATATCGCTCTAAAATTAACCAAATTTTATTGACTTATCTATTTTTTGCGGTATAATACTAACTGGCAACCAAAGGTTGGTGCAAAGTAGTTCCTACTCACAGCATTGACGGGAGGTCGATGTCGAAACAGAGAGGGGGGATATTGATGGAAATTCGCGTTGGTGAAAATGAGTCCTTGGAAAGTGCTCTTAAGCGTTGGAAGCGTAAGTGCGCACGCGCCGGACTGTTAGCCGAGGTGCGCAGACGTGAGCATTACGAAAAGCCCAGCGTCAAGCGTAAGAAGAAGGCTGAGGCAGCCAGGAAGCGCAAGTAATTTTATTAATAGCAAGTAAAATGAAAATATCAGCGTGGCAAAAAGCCGCGCTTTTATTTTGCAAAAAATATAAAAAGCGCCCGGGGGTATAAGCCCTAAAGCGCAAACAATAATATTATACGATCACTCCGAAAAGGCCGTCGCCCTCAACATGGGTTACCTTTATATCAGCAAATGTGTTGCTTCTGTTTTCCTTATCATCACACATCGCCCTGACATACAAGTAATCATCGGTATGCCCCATTATAATGCCGTTCTCATGCTGCTCGATGAGTATCTCACGGGTGCTCCCTATGGTTTTTTTAAGCAGCTCGAGCCTTATGCCTGACGCCACCTCTATAAGTCTTGCGTTTCGCTTCGACTTGATCTCATTTGGTATCTGATCTTTAAATCTGTCGGCTGCTGTTCCGCTTCGCCTTGAATAAGGAAATGCGTGAACCTTTGCAAAGCCGACTTTTTTAACAAATTCCAGCGTTTCGTTAAACTCCTCATCGGTCTCGCCCGGAAAGCCCACTATTATATCGGTGGTGATGGCGCTGCCGGGAAGCGCTGCTCTTAGTCTTTCTACCCCAAGCAAATATTCCTCGGGCGTATAGCGCCTTCCCATGCGCCTAAGTACGCTCTTTGAGCCGCTTTGAAGCGATAGATGAAACTGCCTGCATATACGCTTATTTTGGGAAAGCTCAAGCAAAAGCTCGTCCGTCAAAAGCTTTGGCTCTAATGAACCCAGCCTTATCCTGCGTATACCCAAAAGCCCGTCCGCCATCCTTATGGCATCGACAAGCGATGTACCATCGTTTTTATCCCTGCCATAGGACATAAGATGTATTCCTGTAAACACGATCTCACGGAAGCCTTCCCGCTCAAGCTTTATAAGCTCCTTCCTTATGCTCTCAAGACTTCTGCTCCTTATGTTTCCTCGCACATAGGGTATGGCGCAATAGGTGCAATAGCGGTCGCAGCCATCCTGTATCTTAAGATAGGCTCTCGTTCGCCCCTCTTTAATTGCGGAGATATCCTCAAACTCCAAATTTTTATTATCAATAACGGCATTTTGCTTTACATTGCCGTTTTTATGGATGTCCTCGGCAAGCATCGCTATCCTGCCCCTGTCGGCCGTGCCGCACACCAGCGATACGCCCTCAATTGCCAGCACCTCACCGGGCGCTCTTTGCGAATAACAGCCTGTCACGATTATACCAGCATGCGGGGCTTTTTCCCTTGCCCTTGATATGATCTGACGTGATTTTCTGTCCGCCACCTGGGTTACGGTACAGGTGTTTATAACATAGATATCAGCACATTCGTCAAATTCCACCACATCATGGCCGGCCGCCTGCATTATCTCCGCCATAGCCTGCGTATCGTATTGATTTACCTTACACCCAAGTGTATAAAAAGCGACTTTCACTTAGCTTTAGCCTTCCATCTCGTAGTTTATCATGGCAAGAACAGCCATACCCGCGGTCTCCGTCCGTAGTATTCGTTTTCCAAGCGTAACGGATATGCCGCCTTTTGATATAATGCCCTCTACCTCGCCCTTTTCAAAGCCGCCCTCGGAGCCTATCACAACGGCTATCCGCTTTGCGTCATGGATGTCCTTAAGACATCTCTTAAGCGTGCGCTCCGTTTCGCACTCATACGGTACGATAACGGCGTCAAAGCCCGAAAAATCGACCTTTGAAAGCTCGCATACCTCAAGCACCCTTGGTACTATGCCTCTCTTGCACTGCTTTGCCGCTTCATAGGCTATCCTTTCATAGCGCCGGTGCTTTGAGGCAGCTCCCTTTTTATCAAGCTTTACAACACATCGGTTTGACATTATCGGCGCTATCTCATAAACGCCAAGTTCAACGCATTTTTGGATTATAAGCTCCATTTTGTCGGACTTGGGCAAACACTGAAATAACGTCACCCTGTAGGGAGGCTCGGAAGGAGCGTCCAGACGCCCTGCTATAAAAAGGGTCACGGTGCCTTGCTCGATAAGCTCTATCCTTGCGATATATTCGTTGCTTTCGCCATCGCAAAGCTCCAAAAAATCGCCTTTTTCCATGCGAAGAACTTTGGCTATATGCTTTGCGTCATCGCCTGTTATTTTTACCGTACCACCATCTATCTGATCGGGCGTTAAAAAAAAGCGACTCATCCTCGTGCCTTTCCCGCCGCAATGGCAGCCCAGTCGCCGTCACGCAGAACGGCATATATCTCAAGCCCGGACACGCGGAAGGTATCCAGCACCTCATTTAGCCTACCTTCTATTATTCCCGATGCGATATAGAGCGAATTTTCACCCATAAGCGAAACCGCAAATGGGGTGAGCGGTATTATGACCGAAGCCACTATATTTGCAAGCACGATGTCATAATGCCCGCGCGATAGCTCAGCCCTTAAAGGCTCATCGGAAAGCACATCCCCGATAAGCACCTTATATTCATCCGCAATCCCATTTTTATTCGCATTTTCCCGCGCTATGGAGTTTGTTATCGGGTCTATATCGATGGCAAGCGCGTTTTTTGCGCCAAGCAGCAGGGACGCTATGGATAGTATCCCGCTGCCGCAGCCTATATCTATAACGCTGTCACCGGGCTTTATATACCTTTCTATAAGCTCAAGGCACAGCCTTGTGGTGCTATGATAGCCCGTACCAAAAGCCATTCCGGGATCCATCATAAGTACAGCGCGATCCGTTTCGGGGCATTCCTCCCATGAGGGGCACACGAGCAGTCTTGATCCTATATTAAGCGGCTTATAATACTGCTTCCAGTTGTTTTCCCAATCCTCCTCGCGTATAAGCTTTGAGGTTATATTGAGCGTGCCAAGATCGATGCCTATATTCATTTTTGAAAGCTCCCGAATGGAATCAAAAAGCGATGCAAGAAGCTCCTCATTTTCGGGCAGATCGGCAATATAAGCATGCACGCTCGGCTCACGTCCCGCTATTATCTCATCCGGGTCGGCATAATCCCAATAAAGCGCGCTTTCCTTAAGGTAGCTGTCAACAGCCTCTATTCCCTCGTCTATCTCGACCTGGGTTATTCCAAGCATATCAAGCCTTGCGGCCACTATATCGGTACCCTCTCTTGTGGTATCGATCGTTATTTTATTCCACATAAACATCTCCGAAGCGTTTAATTATCATTCCTCATATAAGGACTTATTTTCAAATCGGGTGTATTCGCCCGCAAATACCAGCTCTATGCTGCTTGTGGGACCGTTTCTGTTTTTCGCGATTATGGCTTCCGCTATGTTTCCAGCCTCGGGGTTAAACATGCCTTCACGATACAGCAGTATGATGAGGTCGGCATCCTGCTCGATAGCGCCCGATTCACGCAGATGCGCCATAGTGGGTCTTACCTTATCGGCAGCTCGCGAAAGCTGGGAAAGCAGTATGATAGGAACATCCAGTTCCCTTGCGAGCACCTTTAAAGAGCGTGTAAGCTCCGCTATTTCAAGCACCCTGTTCTCAGAACGCTTTCCCGGGGTCTTCATAAGCTGCAAATAGTCTATTATAATAAGATCAAGCCCCGATCTCGCCTTTGCCCTGCGGCATCTTGAGCGTATCTCCGCAACGGATACATTCGCGCTGTCGTCTATCATAAGACCGGAATGTGTCATCTGAGGCATAGCGTTTACTATTCTTACTATATCCTCGCTCGTCACGGTGCCCTGAAGCACAGACTGCATATTAACCCTCGCCTGCGAACAAAGCATTCTCGTTAAAAGCTGTCCCCTTGACATCTCAAGGCTGAATATGGCAACGGATTTACCCTCCTCAAAGGCTGCGTTAGCGGCAATATTCAGCGCAAATGCGGTCTTACCCGTGGAGGGGCGACCCGCTATGATTATAAGGTCGCTCTTTTGAAGGCCTGATGTAAGCTTATCAAGATCGTAAAATCCCGTGGGAACACCTGTAAGCTTATCCTTTGTAAGCATAAATTCGCTTATCTTGTCAAATACCTCATTCAGCTCATCCTGAACGCCCAAAAGCGTATCCTCTCCCGCGCGCATGGTTATGTTGTATATGCGTCTTTCGGCATCCTCAAGCAGCTCATCCGAAGCCATAGCTCCGCCTGCCGCGTTTGACGCTATGCTCGACCCAGCTTCCATAAGCCTTCGCATTACGCTCTTTTCCACTATTATATTGGCATAATGCGATATATTGCCCGGTGTTGGCCCCAGCATGAGCTGCGAAAGATAGGTGATATCCCCCACCTCATTAAGCTGTCCGCGCTTTTCAAGCTCATCATGCAGCGTAACAAGGTCTATGGCTATTCCCTTATTATAAAGGCTTCGCATAGCCGAGAATATCCTTCTATGGGACTCAAGATAAAAATCATCGGGCGTTAGGGCATCTATACATATCTCCACAGCGTTTGCCGAAACCAGCATGCTGCCTATCGCAGAACGCTCCGCCTCTATGCTATGGGGCGCCGACAGCGCCTTTTCACTGTTAATTATCGAAGGCTCCATTTCACTATTCTATCGGAAGTACTTCCACCTTAAACTTAGCGTTTGTGGATTCAAACATGTGCGCCGTAACGGTCACGATACCAAGTGCGCGAATTGGCTCTTCAAGGTATATCTTCTTGCGGTCTACTACTATGTCAAATTGCTCCTTAAGCGCTGAAGCTATCTCCTTACTGGTAACAGAACCAAATAGCCTTCCATTATCGCCGGCCTTGGCATAGACCTTAACGGTCAAGTTGCTCATCTCCGAAACAAGCTCCAGCGCCCTTTGACGCTGCACCTTTTTCTTGTGCGCCTCAGCCTCGTTTTTGATTCTGACCGCATTTATCGTCTGTGCATCGGCAGGCGAAGCAAGTCCCTTGGGAAACAGGAAATTTCTTGCATAGCCATCGCTGACATCGATTATCTGTCCCGCCTTGCCCTGGCTCCTTACATCCTGTAAAAGTAATACCTTCATTGTTGCTATCCTCCTATATTCCCTGCCGCACTCAGTTTAGCTTTGCGGCATTATCCTTTAAGTATTCGTCAATAGCGCCTGTAAGCTGCGCTCTTGCGGCTTCAATATCGACATCTTTAAGCTGCGCCCCCGCAACGGTAAGATGACCGCCGCCGCCCAATTTTTCAAGTATAAGCTGGACATTTATATCGCCAAAGCTCCTTGCGCTGATATTTATGGCATCACCCGCGCGCACAAGCACAAATGAAGCGTTTATGCCCTTTATTTCAATAAGCTCATCCGCAGCCTGCGCGCATATGAGCGCTGCTTTTTCGACCTCGGGAGGGCACACAGCTATAGCAATGCCCTTTGATATCTGCGCGGACTGCACCACCTTTGCCCTATCCATATAGGTTCTTATATCGTCCTGGAACATCAGCTTTACAAGCTTCATGTCCGCATTATTCCGCCTCAAAAAGCCCGCCGCCTCAAATGTACGGTTACCGGTATTTCTTGTAAAGCTGCGCGTGTCTACGATTATACCAGCAAGCATGCAGCTCGTTTCAAGGGAAGTTGGTCTTGGCGTCTCATCAAAGTTCTGCATTATCTCGGTCACGATCTCACATGTAGAACTTGCTCCGGACTCAAGATAGGTAAGCATGGCATCGCTAAGCACATCCATCGCTCTTCTATGGTGGTCTATTACCACCTTTTTATTAAAGCGGTTATAAAAATCAGGATCAATAAGCGAATTTAGACGTTGACTATCCACGATTATAAGCATTGAACCCGACTTTATCATTCCCCGAGCCTTTTCGGGTGTTATCACAACATCCATATATTCACGTTGATCGTTAAGATTCTTTAATGCCACGGATATGGCGTCATTTGGTTCATCGATAACGATATAAGCGGGTCTTCCGCACAGTGACGCGCATCTAAAGAGCCCCAAAGCAGCGCCAAGCGCATCCATATCAGGTCTTTTATGTCCCATTATGAATATGCTGCTTGAATTTTCCATCATCTGCCTGAGCGCTTTTGCAAAAAGCTTGGTCTTTAGCTGCGATGTCTTAGTACTTGCGCTCCTTGTGCCGCCGTAATAGGTATACACCGCGCCACGCTTTAATACAGCCTGATCTCCGCCTCTTCCAAGCGCCATTTCCATGGCCTCTCTTGCAGATTCATCGGCAGCCATAAGCCTTTCTTCGGCGCCTACAGCTATTGAAAGCGACACCGCATGCGGGGTACCCGTGTTTATCTGCCTCACATCGGATAAAAGCGCAAATTTACCACGCTCAAGCTCCTTTATCATGGCCGACTCAAACACTACAATAAACCTTGTAGTATCGAATTTACGGTATATGCCGTTTACACCCTTTGCAAAGCTCTCTATCCTCTTTTCAACCTGGAAAAGCACATTCCTTCTATTAAAGTGCTTATCCTCCATAAGCTCATCATAGTTATCCATATATATGAGAGCTACCGCGGGCAGGCGTTCCTCATATATCCGCCTATAATGATGCGCTTCCGTAAGATCTACCCAATACTGATAAACTATCTCCTTCGCAAGGGGATTATCCCTCTTTACCTTCATTGAAAAAACATTATAATACCTTCCATTTATATCGAGCGTCTGGGTAAATTGCTCGCCCTCAAAGCTATAATCGGGTATTATTGTGCGTATGCTTTTATATGGGTATACACGCTTCATGGCATTGTTACTCCATATAATACGACCACTTGCGTCATAAAGAAGGCAGGGTACATTCAGCTCCTTTACTATCTTGCTGGATACAACGGAGTTTTCATAAAAAAGATTATCGGCACATTGTACAACATACTCGGAATACTTCATAAGCACATAATATGCTAAAGCTCCCGAAAGCAGGGCAAGCACAAGGCAGATGCAGCCCAAAAGCACCTTGCCGGTGACGATAAGAAGTATCCCTCCCCCTACTGCGAAAAATGCGACGGGGATAAAAGCAATGATCAAACGTCGATTATCCATAAAGCACTCATTTCATCATTTTAATATTTAATTATATCTTTATTTGCTAAACGTGTCAACCTTGAGTGATGCTATGGAAGCATACTCTCTATTTTATTATACTCGGCGTTGTAATGGCGCACGCTTAATGTTATAATGATAAATATTGCATTATCTTCCATAGGAGGTGATCATAATGGGCTATTTAATAGGTTTTGGCTATCTTTTCGTCGTGATATTCGGCGTGGGGCTTTTAAAAAAGCTGCTGAGCTTTTCAGTAGAGACCTCAAGGAAGCTTATCCATATACTAATAGCGTTCACATGGCTCATAATTTATCACTTTTTTGGAAACACCCTGGAATCTTTGGTGCTACCCATATGCTTTATAATTATAAACGCGCTGTCGTATAAATTTAAGCTTTTTAAAATGATAGAGCGTGAGGACAGCTCCAACCACAAGGGTACTATCTATTACGCGATAGCGATAACGCTGCTATTTATAGGTACTCTTATATTTGAAGGTACGCTCCCTGCAAGCGGCGTAGCGGTATTCTGTCTTAGCTTCGGCGATGGCGCCGCCGCTTTATTCGGCAGTCTGTTTAAGAAAAATAACCCAAAGCTTATAGGAAATAAAACGCTTATCGGCACGATATGCTGCTTTATATTTTCAATAGTCGGAATATACATATTGGGTCTTTTTGTTCCTTTAGGTCTTGCGTTTTGGCAGGTACTGCTCCTTTCCCTCGCGACCGCGATATTAGAGCTTGTCCAAAACGGATTTGACAACTTTAGCGTCTCTTTGGGCGTATACGCGCTCTCTTCGGTGTTCATGTTATGCTGTTAAGATTTCTAGCCGGCGCCGCTGTTTCGGCAATCGTGTCATATTTCACGCTAAAAAAGAAAGCCCTTACACCGGCAGCAGCTTTGGAATCATGCCTTATGATGCTTATAGCCTCAGTATTCGGGGGATATGGAGTGCTTTTCGCACTTGTATTCTCATTTTTGCTGGTAAGTATAGCCGGAAAGCTTACGGAGGATAAAAGGCTTGAAAGGACACAGGGAATTCATAAAAAGCATGGCGCAAGGGATGCTGTTCAAGTGCTTGTCAATGGTATTTTTGCCTCTATAACCGCTATACTTTATTACATTACATCCGATACCCTATGTATCGCACTATATTTTTTATCCGTTACGGAATCTCTGGCGGACAGCGTTGCTTCGGATATAGGCGTGCTCTCAAAAAAGCCTCCGATCGACATATGCCGCTTCGTGCGCGTACAGCCGGGCATATCGGGCGGCATCAGCCTTTTAGGGACGCTTTCCGCCTGTTTTTGCAGCATAATAATGTGTGGCGTATTTATTATCTTTTACGGCTTTGAATTAAGGTACTTTATCATTATAGCGCTCTGCCCGGTGCTTGGAATGCTCATAGATAGTATAATAGGCTCGCTTCTTCAGGCGAAATATCGCTGTGATATCTGCGGAAAAATCACTGAGAAAACTGAGCACTGCGGGGTAAATACAAAGCAAGTGCAAGGTATCAATGTTATTGATAACGATATTGTAAACCTCATGAGCAACGGCTTTTCGGTACTGCTCGGCTTGCTTATATGTTCATTAATGACGTAAATATATGATCTTATCGCTTGAAACATAGCGAATGCGGTAATATAATGTTTTTTTATCAGTTTAGGAGGAGGCTTTCGCTGCGCGGAAGTTATGGTAATATTTATGAAAATTGGCTTTGACAATCAAAAATATCTATCTATTCAATCCGAGAAGATAGTCGAGCGCATAGAGCGATTTGGAGGCAAGCTATACCTTGAGTTTGGAGGCAAGCTGTTTGACGATTTTCACGCCTCAAGAGTACTCCCAGGTTTTGCACCGGACAGTAAAGTTCGCATGCTTCTTGAGCTTAAGGATCAAGCCGAGATAGTAATAGTTGTAAACTCCGGAGATATAGAAAAAAATAAGGTTCGAGGCGATCTTGGCATAACCTACGATCTTGATACGCTAAGGCTCATAGACGCATTCAGAAGCATAGGGCTTTATGTCGGCAGCGTGGTGCTCACACAGTATACGGGTCAAAGCGCGGCGCTGGCGTTTAAAGAAAGGCTCATGCAGCTTGGAGTGCGCGTATATAAGCATTACCCGATCCAGGGCTATCCAACCGACATATCAAGGATAGTAAGCAGCGAAGGCTTTGGTAAAAATGAATACATAAAGACCACACGCTCGCTTGTCGTTATAACAGCCCCGGGTCCCGGTAGCGGTAAAATGGCTACCTGTCTGTCACAGCTCTACCACGAGCATATCAGACATATTCGTGCCGGCTATGCTAAATTTGAGACCTTCCCCATATGGAATCTGCCCTTAAACCACCCCGTAAACGTGGCATATGAGGCGGCAACCGCCGATCTTGATGACGTCAATATGATAGACCCTTTCCACTATGACGCCTATGGCGTTACCACCGTAAATTATAACCGTGATATTGAGATATATCCCGTGCTCCGCGAAATGCTCCGCCAGATACATGGGGAATGCAGCTATATGTCGCCTACCGATATGGGTGTAAATATGGTCGGGCATTGCATCATAGATGACGATGCTTGCTGCCTTGCATCAAGGCAGGAGATAATCCGCAGATATTATGGCGAGCTATGCGCCATGCGCCGCGGTCTTGGAAAGGAAGGCTCCGCAGAGCGAATCAACCTTTTGATGAACCGCCTTAATATCACGGTTTCGGAGCGTCCCGTCATTGCCGCCGCCGTTAAAAAGGCTCAAGAAACAAATTATCCGGCGGCAGCATTGCAGCTTCCGAACGGAAAGATAATCACAGGAAAGACTTCTTCGCTGCTTGGAGCCTCCTCTGCGCTGCTTTTAAACGCACTCAAGGCGCTCGGCGATATACATGACGATATACATCTCATCTCGCCCATAGTAATAGAACCCATACAGGATCTTAAAACAAGGCATCTTGGCAACAGCAATCCAAGGCTTCATACCGATGAAGTGCTGATAGCTCTTTCCATTTGCGCCGCTACAAACCCGACCGCAGACCTTGCCATGCGTCAATTAAGCAAACTAAAGGGCTGCGAGGCGCACTCCTCCGTCCTGCTTTCCCAGGTGGATGAAAATGTGTTCCGAAAACTTGGTGTAAACCTTACATGTGAGCCGAAATATCAATCCAAGAAGCTTTACCATAAAAAATGAGTCCGATCGGGTAGTTTCCAATAAGACAGTATGAGAACATTACTGGCATAGGGTAGCTGCCGTACAGGAGTGCGACAAGAAAAATTGGCGATACTTGGTTTTCGCAACCAGGTATCGCCTTTTTCTATCTTTAACAGTATGTTTGAATCTTATTGGAGGTACATATGATGCAGGAATTGAACTATATCCGTTGCGGTGATTACTATATTCCCGATATTCGCTTACCGGAGGAAACCAGACCTATTGGTCGTTGGGGGCGTATGCACAGAGATTATATCAAGGAGCATAATCCCATTCG
>JAFQCL010000020.1 GCA_017416425.1 Clostridia bacterium | reverse complement strand
TTGATTCTTTTCAATGCGGGAAACGATCAGAGGGGTCATATCCATTCCCATAAGGTTGATCTTTCTTGCTAGGTCATCCTGAGTAAGCGGCGGCTTATGCAATGCCCTTCCGATCCTCACGCGGGCACCACAAATATTCCCTTCAATCAAAAAACGTTTAATCGCCATAAGCTGTCCTCTCAATATCTGAATTAGATATTTAATCTCTAGTATTGATTTTATCCAAAAAGACTGTATAATTATGTACATATAAGATTTTAAACATCTTTAAAAGATATTAATAAAAATTTTGGGGGTAAATATGGAAAAGCTTTGTTTTCTTTTTGGAAGCCGCCATACGCCGGATGAGGCATTGCCGCTCATAGAAACGGCGGTAGAAAAGAACTATCTCGAATATGGAATACGGAACTTTGTGGTAGGAGGGCGTGGAAATTTCGACCATCTGGCTGCGGATGCGCTAAAAGCCGTAAAAGAGCGGCACAAGGATATTTATTTGCGGCTCCTGCTGCATTATCACCCCACTGATCGCCGGATAGATATTCCCGAGGGCTTTGACGGAACGCTTTATCCCGAGGGAATGGAGAAGGTGCCGGGAAAGTTTGCCATCGTAAGAGCAAATCAATGCTTGATAAGGGCGGCGGACAGCATAATCTGCTACGTGCATCAAATTGGAAATTCAAGAGAACTGCTTGAATATGCCAAGGGGAGAGAGAAAAGAGGGATATTAAAGGTTGAAAACCTGACAAAAGGCACATTATAAATTGATTCATGTGTTTAAAATTTTTACAAATGAAAGAAGCAATATATTCAAGAAATATGAACCTATTTTTATTGACATAAATGTGAAAGCGTGCTACACTTAGGTAAACAGAATACTGTTATTTGAAACAATAGCTCCGCTTTTAGGAGGCAAACTTTTACCCTCATTTGAGAGCAATCCTTTACTCCCGTGAAGAGAAGCAGTAATGAATTTATGAAGTTAGCGATATTATGATAGTAAAGCAACATGAAGTGAAGGTGTAACGGTGGAGGAGAGACGAAAAAACAAAGCAATAAAAATAGTGATCGTAGTTTTGGCCGTATTGCTGTGCGTCAATAGCATTGCGCTTGCGGTGGTGTTTCTCTATGATCGTTTTGTTGTACCGGAGCCTACCTCTGTGGTTGCCCCGGATAACATCATAACGCCCGATGACGATGCCTTGAATGCGGAATCGGATCAGCACTATAGTTTGCTTACCCGTGGCAGCGAGCCCTATATCATTTTGAGAGCCTCTTCAAAGCTTTCAAGTGTTGCTTATGCGGATGACAAGGAGACTACCATCTCCCTGTCCCCAAGAAACCCGAGCGATAATGTTCCTTTTAACGTTCTTAACATGTTCCCGGGCGATGTGGAAACGAAATATTATAAGGTAGAGGTTTCCTATAAAGATACCGTGACCGTGAAGTATCGTGCTGAAGTTCGTGACGGCTATGAAAAGTTGGCAGAAGTCTTAAAGTGTAAGATAACCCTGCTTTCATCGGATGAGGTGCTTTATGAAGGACTTATGAGGGATATGCCCGAAAGTCTTGACCATGTGCTTACCTCTGAGCAGAGCACCGAGCAGGAACTTCTATATGAAATAACAGCTTATTTGGATACAAGTGTTGGGAATGAGTACCAGAGGCAGGAGCTTTTTGCTGATTTCCACTGGTGGATCGAGACCGAGGAAGGTCCAAGGCCACCTATAAGCGGTGATAATGCATATCTCCCGCTGGCGATAGGTATGGTGATGGTTTCCGCGCTTGCAGTCTTTGTGTTTAGGCTTAAGCGCCGAAAGGAGGCAGTGCATGAGTGCCAGTAAAAGCGCCAGAAGGCTAACTGCGGGAATTATCGTAATCATACTCCTGCTAACAGGATTGTGCGCGACCACCTTTGCTCTTGTTCAGGCCATACTTACGGTAGAAAACAATTTTTTCCAGACAGGCTATGTCAGTATTAATCTTAATAATGGTGAACCGATTATCAGGGAGCATGAATTCCTTTTTGAACCAGGTATGACTGTGAAAAAGGATTTCTTTATCCAAAATGAGAGTACTTTGGATGTGTATTACAGACTCTATTTCACCAATGTCCAAGGCGATCTTGCGGATGTACTTGAGATATCCATCATGGATGGGGAGAATTTACTCTTTTTTGGAACCGCCGCAGAACTTAACAGGGAAAATGTAGGCGCTGCGGATGATATCCTGCATTTGCATGAATGCCGTGAGCTTACGATATACTTCCATTTTCCCGAGGAGGCCGGAAACAGCGCGCAAAATCAGACTCTTTCTTTTGATATGTGCGCCGAAGCCGTGCAGACCAAAAACAACCCTGATAGATTGTTTGATTGAACCGGAGGGAACCTTACATGAAGAAAACACTGAATATCATTAAAAATATCCTTGTATGGCTGATCATAATCTTAACAGTAAGCATGATGATATTTACCATCGTATCTGTGAATACCTTTGATCAGAACCATCGCAGCTTGTTTGGATATAAGGCTTTCATCGTCAGGTCGGATTCAATGAGCGCTTCAGGTATCAATGCCGGAGATATTGTGCTGATTAAAGAGGTCGACCCCTCTACATTGAAAGAGGGTGATATCATTGCCTATATCTCTCAGAGCAGCAACAACTTCGGTGAGACCGTTACTCATATGATTCGTAGCCTCGTTACGGACGCAAGCGGAAACCCGGGCTTTATTACCTATGGTACCACGACAAATACCGATGATGATACTATCGTCACCTATCCTTACATATTGGGTAAATGTACTGGAAGCATCCCCAAGGTGGGCGCCTTTTTCCAGTTTCTAAAAACAACTCCCGGTTATATTATCTGCATTCTTGTCCCTTTTATGCTTCTTATTGGAATGCAGGGAGTAAGAGTTATTCGCCTGTTCCGCAGATATAAGAAGGAGCAGATGGAGGAGCTTAAGGCTGAAAAGGAGTCGCTCGAAGAAGAACGCAAGCGCTCTGCCGAGATGATGGAGGAGATTATGGCTCTACGCAAGCAGCTTGAGCAGAATGCGGCTGCTGCTTCTACTGACGAACAAAAGCAGGACGATAAATAATGATGTAAACGCAGAAATGCGCGAACATAAAATTCGACAGAGAAATACGGAGGGAAAAACAATGTCGAAAAGTAATTTAACAAAAAAAGCGCTGATCAGCAGTGTTATTGCACTTGTTCTCTGCGCGACCATGCTGCTCGGGACCACTTTTGCGTGGTTTACTGATACCGTTGAGAGTTCCGGCAATATCATAAAGTCCGGCGATCTCGAAGTTAAGATGTATTGGGCAGATCAGCTTGCTGGCGAACAAACTGAATGGGTAGATGTTGAAGAAACCGATAGCGCTATC
>JAFQCL010000019.1 GCA_017416425.1 Clostridia bacterium | reverse complement strand
GAAAACCCCCTCACCAAGCGGCAAGGGGGAAAACTTATGTTTTATTATTCGGAGAATTTAGCTTATCTCTTTTTGAAGAGAACTACGCCAGCACCGGTTACTACAGCCATGATAGCCATTGCGGTCAGCGCTACACCACCGGTGATCGGAGGTTGCGGACCGGGGTCTTCAGTGGGCTGCGGTTCATCAGTCGGATCGGGCTCATCGCCAAGGGTTGCATAAACCTATATATGACAGGTGAGGCATTAACGTTGGAGGGCGGTCTGGGCTTCGCCCATAATATGGTATTTATACGGCTATATTGCATGATTCTGCTGCTATGCACCCAGTCCACTCTATAATAAACAAAATAAGGACTGCCACGGCGATCATTCCAACGCTTCCCGGCAGTCCCATTTCATTTAATTTGCTATATTGCTATCGATATTCACTTGTCATCCAATATTCAATGCCATTCGGAGCACTAAGAGAGCATCCATACCATTGACAACACCATCCTGATTCACATCGGCATTCTCAAGGTTGAGTTCATCTGCCCCAATGATATCTATGCTATACCTGAGTATAAGCAACGCATCGAGTGAATCAACTTCACCGTCTTCGTCCGCATCACCCAGCATAACATCGCCGTCGGTGGTTGCATAAACCTCAAAGAGATCGATGTTCAGCATGAACATATCGGTTATGTCATAGTGACGGATAGCGATGTTTACAGACTCGCCGGCATATGCGGTAAGGTCAATAACAGCATTCTGGTATTCGTCGCTTGCTACATAATATCCAAGCTCATTGCTCCAAGTGTCGCCGCCATCGGTACTTACATATACGCCGAAGGTTTCTTCTGCCCAGGATTCATCCTGTCCTACATACCAGAAGCTTACATAAGCGTCGGTTGCATTCGCAGGAATATCAACTACAGGGCTTACGAGCCAGTTGTCCGGGTTTACAGGCGCACCGCCGCCCCAGCCATCGTTTACATATGAAGCGGAGCTCATTACATGTTCACCTTCATATGCGGTGTAGAGGCTCTGCTCATCACCACTCCAAATCCAGTTGTAGCCGTCGCCATCCTCATCGAGGCAAGTCCATTCGTTTACTTCTGACTGAAGCTCGAATGAAGTACCGTAGATAAGGCCATCTGACGGCGGGTTGGGATCATCGGTCGGCTCACCCGCATATACATTGTCAACACAAGCGCGGTCATCACCGCTGTTCACGCTGGAATCCTTGCTGTAGCTCCACTCAAAGGTATACTCACCGGCGGTATCCGCAACATAAGTATAGGTGGTCCATGCAACGGAGCCGGATTTCTGGAATATCTGGCTGCCGTTTACTTTAAATACCAGCTTATCATAGTTTGACTCGGAGGATACCGAGTAGTCAAATGTAATGACATCATCCGCTTCAAGCTCAACAGTAGTGGTAAGAGTTGAGGTGCTGTTGTTCACGCCTCTATTACCGGAAACCGCAAAGGTTCTGTCGCTGCTGTTTGCAAGCTCCCAAGGATAATTGCTTGAAGTTTCGAAGATAAGCGTACCGCCGGGTACATTAAGAGCTTCGTTAAGGGTTACGACCGATACGGTTGCTGTAGCGGTGTAGCCGCCTTCAACGGTAGTAGCAGTGATTGTGGTAGTACCAGCCTGGACGCCTGCGGTTACAAGACCATCAACTACGGTAGCGATATTTTCATCTGCGCTCTCCCATATAACTTCCTTATTAGAAGCATTTTCAGGAGTGAAGATACACTCGATCTGCACGCTCTCAGCGCCGGGATAGAGTTCGATCTCAGTGGGGGTGATCTCAAAGCCATCAAGAGGCATTGAGCCCAATACGTTCACGGTAGCGGTATCGGAATAGCTTGCGCCGTTAGGCTCGTGGGTATCGGTTACAGTAAGGGTGATCTCAGCTTCACCGGTGCCTGTCACGGTGATAAGGCCTGTAGCGCTATCAACAGTCGCAACATTGGTATTGCTGCTGCTCCACTCAACGGTATAGCCGTTAGCATCCTCGGGAGTAGTTACAAACTCAAATGTATACTCATTGTTGAGATAAAGATCAACACTGCTCTCAACGATGTTCACACCGGTTACCGGAACAGGATTCTCCTGAACAACGAGGTCGCTGTTACCGCGCCAGATAAGAACAGCTTCACCATAAGGATCGATGTCACCATGCACACCCTGAGCATGGAGGCAAGCCTCCTCAGCGGTCATGGTGCGGCCGGGTTCAACGTCTGACTCGGTTACGAGCGCCGCGCAGATGGTGGCCATCATAAGACCATCATAATAGAAGGTAACGCTCTCGGTATAGCCGCAAACAAAACCCGCGCCTGCACGAAGGAGTGCTTCAGCGGTACCGAGCTGTTTCATGCCTTCGCAGATTCCCATATAGACAAAGCTATTGGGCAGATCGCAGTACTTCTCAATGTATGTACCGGATACAGCGATTTCACCGCCGGAATAGAGGAGATGGCCGTCGGCAACGTCCTGCTGATCATAGGTACCGGGTACCGGACACCAGATCCAGCTTTTTCCGCCGCTTGCGGAGCCGTGGCTGTCAACGATGATCACGCCATAACGATCCCAATTCTGGAAGTTTACAACGTTACCGGAGCCGGTGCTCCAATCATAGCCGTAGCCATACCATGACTCAACGGTGCAACCATCGCCAAGAACTTCCTTCATCGCATTAGCCGCCTGAAGATAGTTCTGGGTAAAGTTGCTGTCATTGCCATAATAGGGGCTGTATACGCCGATGTTAATGCTGTCAACAGGGGTGATGTCCTTTGTGTCAAGCGCCGCAAATGCATCGGCAATTGCCTGCATCTCTGCTGCCGCCTGACCGGCATCTTTCGCTTCAAAACGGTGATACTCGCTCCAAAGACCGGATGAGAAACGGAAGCTGAAATATTCATCGCTACCCCACTCGATCTCAATGACCTCGTCGAGTTCACTGATAAAGTCATACATCTCCTCAAGTATAGCTTTATCATCATTGCTACGGGTCTCAACTGTCGCCTCATATGCTTCGATCTCGTCCCAGGCAGAATACAGCTGATCAAGCTTTCTTGCATCGCTCATAATCACGACATCAAAGTCGATAGCGGAAGCAACGGAAGCGAAGCTGGAAACCACCATCACAAGAGCGACGATAAGGCCAACAAGTCTCTTTGTTAACTTCATTAATGTTTCCTCCTTAAAAATTCTCAGAATAAATATGACAATTTAAGAAACTAAAAATTTCTTTACTTGTCATAAAAGTATTATATCATAATCGATGTCAACATACTACCCTTTTTTTATATTTTTTTAATTATACACCACATATATGCATAAATAAATTGAGCTTGAAAGATAAAGCAGCACATAGTATAATGTAAAAAATCATAGAAGGAGTAAGACATTGATAAAGATCATCCACGGTGCCAAAGGAACCGGAAAAACAATGCGTATGTTTACGCTTGCAAATGAGAGCGCGAGTAGCGCAAAAGGAAATTGCGTGTTTATAGCATCAGGAAAAAATGCCACATATAATTTAAAACATGCCATAAGATTCATAGATGTGACCGAATACGGCATAAATGGTCCTAAGATGTTCGCGGGCTTCCTTTCCGGCATCGCTGCTCAAGATTTTGATCTTGAGTACATTTTCATCGATGGCTTTACAAAGATTGTAAACCATCCCCTGGATACACTTGAACAATTTTTTGAATATCTTGATGTCTTTTCAAAAAACTGCAATATAAAACTAATAATAAGTATCAGCGTTCAGGATGGTGAATTCCCGGATTATCTGAAAAAGTATTCTATAACTATCCAACCATAGGAGCAATTTTTATGAAAACCATTCATATAATATTGCTTTGCTACATATTCATATGCAGTTTAGCATGTTTTATAGCTTTCGGCGCGGACAAAAAGGCGGCGGTCAATAACTCTTGGCGCATACCCGAAGCCACGCTCCTCACAATGGGCTTTATCGGCGGAGCGCTCGGCGGACTTATCGGTATGAGTCTTTTTCGCCACAAAACACAGAAGATTAAATTCAAACTCCTCATGCCTTTGTTTTTAATTTTTAACATAGCAGCCGCTACCTCGGTATTCGTCTTCATTTAAATTAAAGCATGGTTAAGTAAAATAGCGGTCTGAAGCTCAGACCGCTATTTTTTAGCTATCGATTATATTCTGGGACCCGCATCGATTATATGCTGAGGCATGTTGGAATATTTCGCAAAATTATCTATAAATTTGCCCGCAAGCAATACTGCCTGCTTGTCGTAAGCCTCCTTATCCGCCCACATTTCGCGCGGATTTAGAACTTCATCCGGAACATTCGGACAGGTCTTTGGGAATTTGATGTTAAACACGGGATGTATATCATATTCGACATCCTTAAGCTCGCCCCTGAGCGCCGCAGTCACCATTGCCCTTGTGTAACGGAGCTTTATTCTGCTTCCAACGCCATACGCACCGCCTACCCAACCGGTATTGATGAGGAATACATCGGCATCGTGCTCATCGATACGATTTCCGAGCATTTCCGCGTATACGGACGGATGCAGCGGCAGGAAGGGTGCGCCAAAGCAGGTCGAGAATGTGGTTTGCGGCTCTACGATTCCCCTCTCGGTACCGGCAAGCTTTGAGGTATATCCCGATACAAAATGATACATTGCTGAATCTTTATCAAGCTTTGAGATGGGAGGCAGTACTCCAAATGCATCTGCGGTCAAAAACACTACGGTCTTAGGATGTCCGCCTACACCCTCAATCACGCAATTTGGAATATAGGTAACAGGATAGCCTACGCGAGTATTTTCCGTAAGCGTGCCGTCAGCAAAATCAAGTTTCCTTGTATCCTCATCCATTATTACGTTTTCTACCAGCGCTCCAAACTTAATTGCGTTCCATATCTGGGGTTCATTTTCCTGTGAAAGGTTTATGCACTTTGCGTAGCAGCCGCCTTCAAAGTTAAATACGCCCTCCTCGGACCAGCCATGCTCGTCATCGCCTATGAGCATACGCTCTGGATCGGCTGAAAGGGTGGTCTTGCCTGTACCCGAAAGACCAAAGAACAAAGCGCTATCGCCATCTTTACCTATATTCGCGGAACAATGCATCGGGAATACATTTTTCTTTGGCAAATAGTAGTTCATAACGGAGAATACGCTCTTTTTAATCTCACCTGCGTATGCGCTTCCTGCTATTATTACGCGGCGTTTTTCAAAGTCTACGATTATTGCTGCTTCTGAGTTTACTCCATCGATCTCCGGTGAGCATTTAAAGCCCGGAGCCGCTATTATTGTAAAATCAGGCGCAAAGCTATCAAGCTCCTCTGCCGTAGGCCTTATTAGGAGCTGATGGATAAACAGGTTCTGGCTTGCAAGCTCATTGATAACTCGAACTGCCATGGAATATTTTTTATCCGCTCCGGCAAAACCATCAAATACAAATAACTCTCTGCCCTGAAGGTAGCTTGTTATCTTGCCATATATCGAATCGGCCTTTTCACGCGTTATAGGGACATTGACCTTTCCCCAATCAATGTCGTCATGCACCGAGGGTACATCAACGACAAATCTATCGTTAGGTGATCTGCCGGTATATTTGCCCGTTGTAACGATAAGCGCGCCCGTCTCGGTAAGCTTGCCTTCATTGCGCAAAAGAGCCTTCTCGGTGAGTACCGCAGGCGATAGATTGCGATATATTGCCTTAGGCGCTACTATTCCGATCGATTCCATATAGTCCTTCATACCATTATCCTCCCAAGTATTGCTACCCTTTTAAAAGGGCGTTATAGAAATTATAACTCATTCTCTCAAATATATCCATACCTTTTTACGCTATGATGCTATATTATTTAAGATTTATAAGCAAAAGCGGCCGCAGATGCAAGCCTCGCAGCCGTCTTTTATTATAAATTCCGATCATATTACATCAATATGGCACATACGCATGGCATTCAGCGCATTTTCGTGGCTTTCCCTTGAAACGCCTGCACATGCGCTTTCTATCACCCTTATGCTGTTTTCGGGAAATGCCGCTTTTATAAGCATGGCGTTGCTTATAACGCAAATATCCGTGCAAAGGCCGCAGATATCTATTATCGTATCCGCATTCACATGCTGTTTCACGACCTCGATCAGCTCAATAGACCCAAAAGTACGTTTTTCAATCAACGGCATATCCTCCGTTATCTCACAAAGAAGCTCCTTTTCAAGCTGATGTCCCCACGTTCCCCTCACGCAATGCGGCACAGGAAGTTTTTTTCCCTCTTGGGTCGCCATGTAATCATCATCATGTGTATCAAGCGTAAATATGACAGTATCGCCGACTTTTTTTGCTTCTCGTATGCTGTTTAAGACCTGATTTACAATGGCCTTTGCATCGCTTGAACCAAGCGCTCCGGATATAAAATCATTTTGCATATCTACAACGATTAATATTCTATTCACAACAAAAATCCTTCCTTATCACCAAATTTGGAAACCGCCCGCAACAAATGCAACAAGGTATAAAAGCGCCAGCACAGAAAGCACGCAGGCTGTTACACATTCCTTAAGCTTTGTATTAGTCACGGTAGCAAGCGACAATCCTATCGGGAACATCACAAGCATATAGCGCGGCGCCGATAGGAGCCATGTCACGCCTATGGCAATTATGAAGTATGCTCCAAAAAAGCCCATATAGGAAACACGCATCTTCTTTCGACCGATTATCATCACTATCAAAGAAGCAAATATGCAGAAAAGATTGGAAAACCAGAGTCCAAATGCGGCATTTACCCTATCGGAGTTAAGATAATCTATAAAGTACCTGGTCTGATACTCGACAGTGTTAAAGAATAAGCCGAAGCTCTGATTCCAATGATCCTGCTGTATCTCAAGGAACTTGAACGGATCGCCCCATACCGTTTCGTTTATGATCAAATATCCAACTATTCCAAGCGGAACTATGAGCAGCGAAAGCGCTCTTGGTAAAACCTGCTTTACGCCGCACTTTTTAAGCCTTACAAATTCGATTATATCGCGCACCGCTTCTATCCCTATCGGAACCACAAGCACGGCGCCAACGGACCTTGTGAACGCCGCTAAAGCGCCAAAGAGTCCCGCTAAGAGATAGTTTTTCTTTCTTAGGAACAATAAGCTTGTTACCGAAACCAAAAGGAATACGCTCTCCGTCATCGGCGCAGAAAAGAACAGTGCGGCAGGCATCATAAATGTAAACAGCACCGTTTTCATGGCTGTACGCCTGTCATAATCTATCGCTATAAGTTCATATAATACATTCGCCGCCAGTATGCTGGTTACAAAGGACACCGCCATAGCGGAGAGGAAATAATCCCCAATAACAAACGAAAATAGCTTGATAAGGCAGGGATAGAATGGGAAGAACACGATATGATACATAGGATCGCCCTCTGTTACATACCAGCGTTCCGCTATCCCAAGATAGCTGGGTGAATCGCACCTTAGCCAGATATCATCAAAAACATCGATGATACCGCCCTGATAATCACGCTGAACACAATAGATGAAATAGGCTATAAGGAATACCGCAAGCCTTGATATTATCATCCATACGGTTATTTTCACCCAAGGGTGCTTTAATGAAAGCCGATCTTTACGGTATAGCGGTTTATTCTCCACCTGCTCCTTGCTTACCCAAAAGTCTATTAGTTTTTCGATAAAGCATACCAGCAACACTCCGACAATCAGAGTACATAAGGTGCTTGTAATCATGGACGGTACCGTTAAATTATTCTTTTCGATTATCCAGAATGCAAACACCACTATGAGTAGCAGCAAAGCTGCCGATGCCGCAATATAAAAGGCTTTTTTCATTAAATAAACTCCTCCGATCCGCAAGGTAGGCGCAATTTGCATTTTAGCACAGAGACCCAGTAGCAGGTCTCCGTACTAAGATTTTAAGCGTTATCCCTTATATCTGCGCATTGCGCGCGGTTTACCTAAAATTTCCGATGCAATTATAGCATATCGCAAATCAAACGCGCAAGCAGATGCCGTCTCAGGCGTCTCTGTAGCTATCTCAGTTGAGGCATACTCAGGTGGACACTCGGCGCCCCCCGTAATACTAGTTTCCATATGCGCATGCTTCCCGCCAAATGACGGCTGAACCACATGCGTATTTTTAAAAGAGCTTTTTTTATCAGCCGCCTTGTTTATTTCAGCCCCATTGTTCGCATCAAGGCGATGACCGCAATATATGCAAAACGTCTGGCCAAATGAGTCCGCTTCATTTCCACAATAGGGGCATATCTGCCCATACGCTAAACCTCCATATTCCCCACCCTCATACATGCGTCCATTTTGATTACGGGAACGCAAAGTGGGTTCTTTAGTTTGGTGATCAGTATGCGTTTTTGCATCCTTTTTGGCTTCCACGGAAATGGAGCGTCCCAGCCTTATTACGGATCCAATTACCGCAAATATCACTATTAAAACTACAAATGTCATTGCCTCACCTTCCTTTCAGCTTAATACCCAAATTCAAAGGCTACGCTATTATTTGTTCTCCTTGGGCTTATTTGTGCCGCTTATGGATTCACGCATTTGGGTATCCGCCTGAATGTTTTTCATATTATAATAGTCCATTATGCCAAGATTTCCATTTCTGAAGGCCTCGGCCATTGCCTTGGGCACCTCTGCCTCCGCCTCTATTACCTTGGCATGCATTCCCTGAACGGCAGCCTTATTCTCCTGCTCCTGCGCTACAGCCATGGCGCGACGCTCTTCTGCTTTCGCCTGAGCTATCCGCTTATCGGCTTCAGCCTGATCTATCTGAAGCTGCGCACCTATATTTCGTCCAACATCAACGTCCGCTATATCTATGGAAAGAATTTCAAAAGCGGTGCCCGAATCAAGCCCCTTTCCAAGTACGGTCCTTGATATGCTGTCGGGATTTTCAAGCACATCCTTATGACTGAGCGATGAACCTACTGTCGTTACTATACCTTCACCTACACGAGCGATAATAGTTTCTTCACCTGCACCGCCAACAAGCCTGTCTATATTTGCGCGTACCGTAACCTTTGCCTTTGCGCGCAGCTCGATACCATCCTTTGCAATAGCCGCGATTACGGGAGTTTCTATAACCTTAGGATTTACGCTCATCTGAACTGCGGTAAGTACATCGCGACCTGCAAGATCGATAGCACAGGATTGCGCAAAATCAAGAGGTATTCCCGCCCTTTGTGCTGCTATCAGGGCGTTTACTACGCGATCAACATTACCGCCCGCAAGATAATGAGCTTCAAGCTTGTTTATCGAAAGCTCAAGACCCGCTTTTGTAGCCTTAATAAGCGGATTTACGATCCTTTGGGGCACTACCTTTCTTATACGCATTCCTATGAGCTGTGTGATTTTGATCTTCACACCTGATGCGCCGGCTGAAATGTAAAGTCCAACAGGTACAAATGTAAAGAATATGATGATAAAGATAATACCAAAAATGATGAGTCCAACGAGCAGTATAGGATCTATCTGCGCTGCTACAACGTTTTTTAATATTGCTAACATAATAATTTGCTCCTTAAAAAATTTTTATATAAAACGGTCTCAGCCGCTTATTACAAGTGTTTTAATCACATAATATAACGCGTATATAACGATCATAAATAGCGGTATGCCTATTATAAGAGCTATCCATGAGTTCCTTTTTTGAGTATCCCCGCATTCATCTTTTTCCTCTTCTACAAACGTTTCGGGATCAAAGCATTTTGGACACTCTCCGCATATGCTCGAATAAACCGTACCGCATTTTTTACATCTTTTCATGTGATCTTATACCTTAGGATTTTCCTCAGCCCGTTTTACGACTATTCTAAGACCCTTTACTTCTTTTACTACCACAGTTTCATCTTTATTAATGAATTCACCATCTGTTGTAACATCATACAATTCACCATCGATCTTTACCTTGCCCGAAGGTCTGAGAAAAGTAACGCAGCAGCCGGAAAGGCCTATAAGAGCAGCGAACCGTTCAGCATCTTCACCACTTGATCTGGCGGTTATGGTCTCATTTAAAACTATCGGAGCCGTACCTTTTTTAAACATTTTAAACACAATAGTGCCCGAAAGAATTAAAAGTAGTACCACCAAAACAAGCGTTATCATTGCGTATACCACAGGATTGTCCGTGTTCACGCAACTTAGATATATCGACACGATAAGAGAAATTATTCCCGATATACCAAAGATACCAAAACCCGGAGTAAACATTTCAAGAATAACAAGCGCAAGGCCGAGCACCAAAAATATGATCGCCGCGACATTCCAGCCCGCAAGATATCCCAGAATAAAATCCATTTTTGCCTCCTTTTATATTTTATTTAAAGACATACCAGCGTCTTTATTTCAAAACAGCTTGAAAATATTTTCATTGAACCATGCCGCATAGTCATAAGCGATACCTTGAGTTATATCGCTTATAAAGCGGCCGGTTATCAGCATCACAAGCACAGTCCATGCCATAAACAGTGTAAGTATTGATAGTATCATTATAACTATAATATCCCAAGCCTTTTTAGGCTTCTTTTCCCTCAAAATTTTCCGCTCATCTTTACGCTTTTTACTCTCGCCAAAAGACACGGTTTCATCGGTTAAAACATCAAGGGTCACATCCGCATCGCTTTCCTGGCTCACCTTCTCATAAGCACACTTTGCCTCAATAGACTCACGCTTCTGCTCAATGGGCGCATCTTCTTCTATGATAGACCCCATATCCTTCAATGTGTCCTGCGCTATAAGGCATTGCTCCAAAGTAAGCCGCACGATCCAGCTTGAAAGCTCAGAAGGACAATCCCCCGACTTTGCGCTATCATTAATGCGACTAAATACCACACGCACCACCTCCATGGCCTTATCTCTGTCCTTAAGCTCAGCCATAGCAATGTCGTATATCTCCCTGCCCACATCCGAAAGGAATTCTCTCAATGCCGCTTTGTCACCATTATTTATACGCACGCTCAGATCATCGTAGCTCATCGCTTCCTCCTGCCTGTAAACAAAAAAGCACTTCTTTTATTATTTTACACAGTTTTCTAATGCTATTCAACGCTTTTTTCCCATTCTTTACAAATTGGCGGTCTGCTTTAGCTAGAATATTTCCAAAAGCAATAATATATAAAGCTTTGTTTTAATCTGTTTTGGCAGATCATGATTCTGATATTGACTTATCACATCAAAGTGATAGAATAAATTGTGTATCATAAATTTGATAAGGGTACTACAAAATTTTGACCGTGAACAATGTTACGGAAGGAGGCTGTATGAACAAATTGACAACCGCAAGGGATGCGCTTGCTCATATCAAGGACGGAGACATCGTAATGGTAGGTGGTTTCCTCCAGGGAGGCAGTCCAGAATACCTGCTCGAGCAATTCATCGATCACCCAGCAAGACATCTGACCATAGTGAACAACGATATGGGCACGCCCAATACTAACATGGTTCGTGTGCTTGAAAACCGCCGCGCAGATAAGCTTATATGTACTTATATAGCCCAAAATGCGGTAGCTCAGGAGATGTATAAAGAGAATCCGGGCTGTCTTGAGCTTAATCCGCAGGGCACGCTAACCGAGCGCATACGCTGTGGTGGCGCAGGCATACCCGCATTTTATACTCCTACCGGAGTTGGCACAGTAATTGCGGAGGGCAAAGAGGTCCGTCGCTTCGGCGATAAGGAATACCTCATGGAGCTTGCGCTTCGCGGAAATGTAGGTCTTATACACGCTGCCGTTGTAGACGAATTTGGGAACTGCTTCATGAAGGGTTCCGCAAAGAACTACAACCCCATCATAGCTACAGCCTGTGACTATGTTATAGTTGAAGCTGATGAAGTCGTGCCCGTTGGTGCAATAGATTCCGAGCTTATAACCGTATCAGGCATATTCATCGATGCTATCGTAACACGCCCCAAGGAGGACTAAATCAATGGATAATAAAAACTTTATTGCAAAGCGCGTAGCATTGCTTTTAAAGGACGGCGATGTTGTAAATCTCGGCATAGGACTTCCCCAGCTTGTGGCAAACCATATCCCCGAAGGCGTAAATGTGACCGTTCATGCTGAAAACGGTATAGTAGGCGCTGCCGGCGCGGCAAAGCCCGGCGAAGAGGATCCTTATGTATTTGACGCGGGCGGGTCATATATCACAGTCGTGCCGGGAGCGAAATTCCTTATAAGTTCCGATTCGTTCGCTCTTATAAGAGGCGGCCACGTGGATGCTACAATACTCGGCGCGCTTCAGGTCGATGAAAAGGGAAATCTTGCTAACTGGACCGTTCCCGGTAAACGCCTTACCGGTATGGGCGGTGCTATGGATCTTGTTGCAAGCGCAAAGCAGGTAATATGCGCTATGGAGCACACAGCAAAGGGCAATCCCAAAATACTCAAGGAATGTACATTTCCGCTTACGGGAGCTGGCGTTGTAGACCTTATCGTTACTGAAATGGGTCTTATTCGGGTAACAGACCAAGGCCTTGTGCTTGAAGAGATAGCTCCCAATTACACGGTAGAACAGGTTCAGGCCGCAACCGGTGCGGAGCTGATAATAAGCCCTGATCTGATCGTAATGGATATCGAATAATCTAGTGCTCTATAGATAAGTTTAAGAAAACCTGACTATCATTTTACGTTAAACCTCCCTCTGAGCAGCTGATACACGCCGCTCAGACTCAGACGGTTCATATTATGCGAACTGGTATTTTTACTTACCTTGTTCGGGAAAATCTATGTAAAATAAGCGCCTTGGGTGTTTGGATAGCCCTGAAATATTTGTAAATTTGGAAGTTCAATTAATGAATTCACTATAAAATATAAGCAAAAAGGAGGAAATACAACATGGCAAAACAGATAGTACTTGCCGGTGCGGTTCGTACCGCAATAGGCACATTTGGTGGTGCGCTCAAAGACGTACCCGCAGCAGAACTTGGCGCGATCGTAATAAAAGAAGCTATAACACGAGCTGGCATAAAGCCGGAGGATGTAAATGAAGTTATAATGGGCTGCGTACTACAGGGAAACCTGGGTCAGAATGTAGCTCGCCAGGCTTCCGTTAAAGCGGGCATACCCATTGAAGTACCTGCCCTCACTATCAATAATGTATGCGGAAGCGGACTTAAGGCGGTAAACATGGCAGCAGCTATGATAGCGGCCGGTGAAGCTGATATCATGGTCGTAGGCGGCATGGAAAACATGAGCGCAACCGCCTATGCGATTCCAAATGCACGCTATGGCTATAGGATGAGTACCCCCAATGCAACTATTACCGATATGATGGTAAAGGACGGACTTTGGGAAGCCTTTAACGATTATCACATGGGAGTAACGGCGGAGAATGTAGCGGAGCAGTATGGAATAACAAGGCAAATGCAGGATGAATTTGCTCTTAGAAGCCAGCTTAACGCAGCCGCAGCTCAGGAATCCGGAAGGTTTGACGAGGAGATAGTAGCCGTTCCTATTAAAGTAAAAAAGGATATAGTTATGTTTAACCGCGATGAGCATCCCCGCCCCGGCTCCACCATGGCAGGTCTTGAAAAGCTTCGCCCCGCCTTTAAAGCTAACGGCACCGTTACCGCAGGAAACGCAAGCGGCATAAATGATGGAGCAGCGGCAATTGTCATCATGAGCGAAGAAAAGGCAAAGGAACTCAACGTAACGCCCATGGCCAAATTCGTCATTGGAGCAAGCGCAGGCGTAGAGCCTTCCATGATGGGCATAGGTCCCGTTGCATCCACAAGAAAAGCGCTTGATAAAGTCAATATGAGCATAGACCAGATAGACCTTATCGAGGCAAACGAAGCCTTTGCCGCACAATCCTTAGCCGTTGGCATGGATCTTCGGTGGGACATAAACAAGGTAAATGTAAACGGAGGCGCAATAGCGCTGGGACACCCCATCGGCGCAAGCGGATGCCGTATACTTGTAACACTGCTGCATGAGATGAAACGCCGTGATTCTCATTATGGACTGGCAACGCTGTGCGTAGGCGGCGGCATGGGCGTTACAACTATAGTCGAAAGACCGTAAATCCCTATAAAAACAATATTATCACAGTGCGGGGCAGCGTACTATGCCTCGCGCGTTTTATTTTAAGTAAAAAAGGTGTTGACAAAGTATTCTTTTGGGAATAAACTACTATAAATGCGTTGAAGCGGAACAGTAAGCCTATAAAGTTCATCAAAGAGAGCCGCAGTGTGGTGCAAAGCGGTATGAACCTGGGACGAAGCTCGCCGCTGAGCTATAGTTCGGAACGGCTATATTTTTAAGCTTTGTATGAACTATCGTTGCCCTCGTTACGGGTTTTAAGCGGCCGTATTTTTTTGCGGCAATTTGAGTGGTACCGCGAAAACGACCTTCGTCTCAAAGGATGAAGGTCTTTATTTTTTAAACTGGAGGAGAATAATATGGTTGATAGGTATAATCCTGCCGAAATCGAACCAAAATGGCAAAAAATATGGGAGGATGCCCATTGCTTTGAAGCAAAAAATGATTTTACACAGAAAAAATTCTATGCCCTTATAGAATTTCCCTATCCGTCAGGAGCAGGACTGCATGTGGGACATCCTCGTTCCAACACGGCTCTCGACATTATATCAAGAAAGCGTCGCATGGAGGGCTATAATGTACTGTTTCCGATGGGCTACGACGCTTTCGGTCTTCCGACCGAAAACTATGCCATTAAGACCGGCTGTCATCCGCGCGTTGTGACCGAAACTAATGTTGCAAAGTTTAGAGAGCAGCTAAAAAGGCTTGGCTTCTCCTTTGACTGGTCAAGGGAGATAAATACCACCGATCCCTCTTATTTTAAGTGGACTCAGTGGATATTCCTTCAGCTCTTTAAAAGAGGTCTCGCATATAAAGCCGAAATGCCAATAAACTTCTGTACGAGCTGCAAGGTAGGTCTTGCTAATGAGGAAGTGGTTGACGGAAAATGCGACCGCTGCGGCGGAGAGGTCGTAAGAAAAGTAAAGACCCAGTGGATGCTAAAAATAACGGCATACGCTCAGCGTCTTATCGATAATCTGGACATGGTCGATTTTATCGACAAGGTAAAAACACAGCAGCGCAACTGGATAGGCAGAAGCGAAGGCGCGGAAATAATATTTAAGCTCAATCATGGGGATCTTACGCTCAAGGTATTTACCACAAGACCCGATACCATATTTGGAGCGACATATATGGTAATTTCGCCTGAGCATCCCATGATCGACAGCAAGAGCGATGTGATATCCAATATGGACGATATCATTGCATACCGTGAAAAAGCCGCAAAGAAGAGCGATTTTGAACGCAGCGAGCTTTCAAAGGAAAAAACCGGCGTAATGCTTAAGGGCATTATGGCAATAAACCCGGCGACCGGTCTTGAGATACCCATCTGGATATCCGATTATGTTCTTATGGGCTATGGCACCGGCGCGATAATGGCCGTTCCTGCACACGACATGCGTGACTATGACTTTGCAAAGGCATTTGATATGCCAATAGTTGAGGTAGTAAGCGGCGGTAATATTGAGCGTGAAGCCTTCGTTGAGTGCTCTACAGGTACGCTTGTCAATTCGGGATTCTTAAACGGACTTAGCGTTGATGAAGCAAAAAAGGCCATGATAAATTGGCTTGAAGAAAATGGCCTTGGCACTCGTAAGGTCAATTTCAAGCTTCGTGACTGGGTCTTTTCACGCCAGCGCTATTGGGGTGAACCCATACCCCTCGTATACTGCGAGCATTGTAAGCGTTGGGTTCCGTTGCCCGAGGATCAGCTTCCCCTGATGCTTCCCGAGGTTCAGGAATTTAAGCCCTCGGATATGGGTGAATCTCCGCTTGTACATGCTACCGAGTGGATAAACACCACATGCCCGGAGTGCGGCGGTCCTGCAAAGCGTGAGACCGATATAATGCCGCAGTGGGCAGGCTCAAGCTGGTACTATATGCGCTACTGCGATCCGCACAATGATGAACGCCTTGCCGCAAGGGAAGCGCTGAACTATTGGCTCCCTGTAGACTGGTATAATGGCGGCATGGAGCACACTACGCTGCATCTGCTCTACTCCCGTTTCTGGCACAAGGCACTCTATGATTTAGGCGTTGTTGATACGCCCGAACCCTATTTAAAGCGTACCAGCCATGGCATGGTGCTTGGTGAGAACGGCGAAAAGATGTCAAAATCACGCGGAAACGTAGTTAATCCCGATGTATTGATAGATGAGATCGGCGCCGATGCTTTCAGGATGTACGAAATGTTCATGGGAGCCTTCGACCAGCCCATTCCGTGGAGCACCTCCGGCGCGAAGGGTTGCAGACGCTTCCTTGACAGGGTGTGGCGACTGATGGATATGGCGGTTGACGGAGGAATACGTGATCAGAATAAGCATCTGATACACTCGACCATCAAAAAGGTCTCAGAAGACATAGAACGCATGAAGTTCAACACGGCAATAGCTGCGCTTATGAGCATGGTAAATGAATTCTACACCATGGAAAGCGTTACAAAGGATGAGCTTCATATGCTTCTGGTGCTGCTGTCACCTGTTTCACCGCATATATGCGAGGAGATGAATCGGCTTTTAGGCTATACCACGCCCCTCTATGCCGAGACCTGGCCTGCTTGGGACGAATCCGCCCTTGTTGAAGCAAGCATTGAATATGGTGTACAGATAAACGGAAAGGTAAAAGCGCGCATAACCGCACCCGCGGGAACCGAAAATTCCGAGCTCGAGCACATTGCGATAGAAAACGCGGACGTAAAGAGACTAATAGAGGGCCTGACCGTTCGTAAGGTAATAATCGTAAAGAATATCATCAATATAGTCGCAAAATAAAGCATACAACAAAAAGCGGTGTGGTCCAAAAGCAGGATCACACCGCTCATCTCTACCAAGTCTTATTCCTCATCCATATAGGCAAGCGCTTCGGCTATATTCAAAATATGATCGCCGATCCTCTCAAAGTCGGTAAGCATTTCAGAGTAGATTATGCACGCCTCTCCTGAACAGACGCCTTTTTGCATTCTTTCTATCTGATTTGCTCTAAACTGGCCTGTCATATCATCCATGCGCTGCTCAAGCGCCGCAATATTGGTAAGAAGCTCCACAGATGCTGCGTCAAGCTTTAAAATCGAATCCATCGCCGATACGCTTATGGTCTGCATCTCCTTTATCTCCTGTTTTGCCATATCGGAAAAGCTTATTTTCTTTGTTTCAAGCAGCTTTGTGTATTCACAGATATTCACAGCGTGGTCGCTTATGCGCTCCAAATTTCCCGTGATCTTAAAGAAGGAAGCTATCCTCATTGAATTCTCCGCGCCATAGGATATATAGTGTGAAAGATACTTTGATATCTCTTTATTGAGATAATCGATATACTCCTCCATTTCAAGCACAGATTTTAAATTGCCGCTATTACCCATAAGCACTGCATCAAAGCTTTGCCGGACATTTGACCTTACCATCTCTGCCATGCGCTCAAGCTCAAGCTTAACATCGTTGCATACTACGGCTATATTGCCAACACCATGTTCTTTAATGGTGTCTACAGACTTTATATGGGAGAGCTTCTGAACACTGGCGTCTTCGGTTGGAAGCTCGGGCAATATCTTTGTAGCAAGCCTTGCAAGGTGCGTGCCAAAGGGCAGCAGCAGCACAGTTGTTGTTATATTGAATATAATGTGCATGCTTGCGATCTGCATGGAGGGATTATCCGGCGCTAAGCTCTCTACAAAGGTCGTAAACGGAGTCGTAAGGCAGAGCAGCGTGAATATTGTAGTACCGATAATGTTGAACATCAAGTGGATTATCGTTGTCCTCTTGGCGCTTCTGCTAGTTCCTATCGAGGCAAGCACTGCGGTGATACATGTACCGATATTTTGACCAAACAGCACATATACAGCGCTTGGAAGCCCAATCAGGCCGCTCATGGCAAGCGTCTGGAGTATGCCAACGGAGGCGGATGAAGACTGTATAATCGCGGTAAATATCATACCTACCAAAATTCCTACTATCGGGTTGCTGAATGTAGTCATAAGATTTATGAACATCTCAGATTCCCGAAGAGGATTCATGGCGGCGCTCATCATATCCATACCAATAAACAGGATACCAAGACCCGCGATTATCTGTCCATAATTATGAAATTTTGGCTTTTTAAAGAATACGACAAGCGCTACTCCCAAAAACGCAAACAAAGGCGCCAGCAGTCCTACATCAAGCGCAATAAGAAGACCCGTCACGGTCGTACCTATATTTGCGCCCATTATGATCCACACCGCCTGCTGCAGCGTCATCATTCCGGAGTTTACGAATCCCACCGTCATTACGGTAGTAGCCGATGAGGACTGAATAAGCGCTGTAATACCCGCGCCAACGGTAACGCCGAGAAAACGATTTGAAGTAAGCTTGCTGAGTATGTTCTTCATGCGGTTGCCGGCAGCAGCCTCAAGACCTGCGCTCATCATCTGCATTCCGTATAGAAACAGCGCAAGGCCGCCCAATAAACTCAATATATGAGCTATGTCCATAAAAATCAATCCTTTCACAAATATCAAAGACTATTTCAATATGTAAATTATAGCATAATGTTTTTTGTTTTTATGTTAAATCTAGGTTAAATGTTAATATGCCCTTATTCATATTTTCAAGAAAACGACAAATCAATGTTGCAATTTTGTTACAATTGTGATAGCATTTTTTATTAAAAGCAGGCGGATGCTGCTTTAACAGAACAAAAGGAGGTTTATATGAAAAAAACATCAAGCGTCTTTCAAACCGGTATAATGAGCTTTCAACACATGTTTGCTATGCTCGGTGCTACCATGCTGGTACCAATACTTTCCGGCATGAGCGTCCCGACCGCCCTTATATCCGCAGGTCTTGGAACTATCTGTTTCTACTTCATAACCAAACGTAAGGTACCTGTATTTCTTGGAAGCAGCTTTGCTTTTCTCCCGGCGCTCATCTCTATCGTAGGTGGAGGCGAATATGGGATAGGAACACCTGAGTGGAGCCAAAGGATGGCGTGCGTTTCTATAGCGATCATCCTTGCAGGTCTTGTTTATATAATATTTTCATTTATCATCAAAGCAGTTGGCGTACAAAAGATAAAAAAGCTTTTTCCTCCCATTGTAGTAGGTCCCGTTGTTATTATAATTGGTATGATACTTGTTCCTAAAACATTCTGGAATAACATAATTGGAAATTATGATCAGGCCTTTGGATGGGGCTATTCCGAAGCATGGAAACAGTGGACGGCAGCGGGTGTCACTGCGATATCCATGATACTAATAAACGCGTTTGCAAAGCCCAAGAGTTTTTTAAAGGTAATTCCGATACTTCTTGGATTCATAATAGGCTACGCTTACAGCGCATGTATAGGTCTTGTGAATATTGAGTTCTCCGGGGATATAGTTATATTCCAGCAGGCTTCTGAAACATTCAGCTTCTACGGCGCGGATGGGTTTGGAAGTCTTGATCCAGACATGCTCATCTCCGCAATACTCATGATAGTACCCCTTGCTATGGTAACATTTATGGAACACCTTGGGGATATATCCGCAAACTCTACCGTATGTGGTCAGGATTTCATGATCGATCCCGGCCTTGATAAAACGGTGCTTGGCGATGGTATTGCAACCATGATAGGGGGAGCGCTCGGCGGCCCTGCAAACACTACATATGGAGAAAATACCGCTGTGCTTGCCATAACCAAGAATTACAATACAAAAAACATATTTATCGCGGCAATAATGGCGGTTGCGCTCGGCATATTCGTGCCTTTCAGTGAAATACTTCTGTCCATCCCCTCGCCTGTTGTAGGCGGAGCTTCTATCGTACTCTTTGGCATGATATCAGCATCTGGACTCAGAGCGCTTGTCGACGGCAAAGTGGATTTTGGAAACAGCAAAAACATACTCGTTGTCTCCATAACTCTTGCTATAGGCCTGGGTCTTGGCGCAATGAGTCTTGCAGGTGATATAACCGGAAGCAACGTGTTTAAAATCATGATAGGAAATATTGAGATATCTCCGCTTGCGATAGCTACTATCGTTGCTATCATTTTAAACCTCATTATACCGGATGAAAATAGGAAAAAAAGCAGCGCTTCAAGCGAAGAATAATTTTTTATTACTATAAAACCCACAGCGGAATATAAATCCTGCCGTGGGTTTTTTAATGCTTTTCAGATCAGGTTTCAGCTATCTGCACGCTTATATATACGCGGCACACGCTCGGAAATGGAAAGCAGCACCTCATAGCTTATCGTGTCGCAAATTCCAGCCAGTTCATCCGCAAGTATGATCTCATCGCCCTGTTTACCAATCAATACAACGTCATCTCCGATATGTACATCGGGTATATCACTCACATCCACCATGGTCTGATCCATACATATGGTTCCCACCTGCGGCGCGCGCCTTCCATGTATCAGTACATAAGTTCTGCCTGACATGCAGCGCTTATAGCCATCACCATAACCTACAGGAAGAGTCGCTATGCGTCTAGGAGAATCAGCGATAAAACGTAATCCGTAGCTCACTCCCTCTCCCGGGTATATCGTCTTAATATTGGTAACCCTGGTATGCCATGATAAAGGCTGCCTTAAGCCAGATTCAAGCGTTTTTTGAGGGTCGGGATGATAGCCATAAAGCGATATGCCAAGTCTTACCATATCGCACTGCTTGTCGGGATGCTGAAAAATGCCTCCGCTGTTGCAGCAATGTATGATAGGGTCATGACCCAGTTCCTTTGCCCGCTTTACGTATTGCATGAACACTTCATACTGTCTATCTGTAAAGTCAGGATCACTTTCAGATTTTGCAAAATGTGTAAATATACCTGCGAACCTTATGTTTGGGCTATCTTCAATGGCCTGCACTAAAAGATCAAAGTCAAATAGATTCTTGGCTCCTATTCTGTTCATGCCGCTGTCTACCTTTACATGAACAGGCAGTATCTTTTCCTGCAATCTCGCTTCTTCCTGAAGCATTGAAAGCACATCCAATCTGAATACGGCGGGGGTAAGATCGTTTGTTACGACCATATTTACATGCTCAGGATCCGTGGGACCAAGCACGAGTATCGGTTTTGCGATCCCAACGCTTCTTAATACTCTTCCCTCTTCGGGTATGGCTACGCCAAAATGATGCACCGTATCCAGTTGATCCAGGTATTGACCCACCCTTACTATTCCATGCCCATATGCGTTTGCTTTTATAACAGCCATTACCTTAGTTTGAGGCCTAATATATTTTCGTATTACATCTATATTGTGTCTGAACGCATCAAATTCTATCCACGATTGCGTTGAGCGTATTATCTGCATAACTATAAATATTGCTTTCGCACAGCGAAAGTTTCCTTTCTGGTGGAACTATGACCGGTTTTGCGCTTGAACAAAATCAAAGTTTACTAACTTCAAAGGTCACAAAACACGGTTTGAAAATTTATTTTCAAACTTATGCTCTCCTAAGACTATCCGATAATAGTGACATCGCGGCCTCCCTATAGCGAAGTGAAAGTACACCTAAAGAAGCCATAATATAGTCATTATCATGAAGCACCTTAAGAGCACCGGGATTTGGATATAGCATCAAATTATTAATTCTACAATCCGCAAGTTGCCGCATTATCCTTTCACGCCCGGGGAGCCTTGTGAGAGCACCGCCTGTGCCAACGAGATACTTTAAAGACGTAAGATCCTTTCCTAATGCTATGGTCTGCCTGCCTTGCGGAGTATAAAGATGCTTTAATTGACCCGCGTGACGCGATATAGCAAGTAAACCTGCCTCCAGGCACAAGCGCTCGGTAAGTAAAAACTGCTCAGGCGTATCAGGTATAGGCTTATAGCGGCTCATTACCTCATCAACGGATACTTCAAGCTCCCGGTTAAGTTTATCCTTACCTATGCATGAAACAAGATTGCCTGCGTTTACATAAAGCCCAAGATCCCCCTCTACCGTTCGTTTTGCAAAAGGTTCGGGTACGGTCATAAGCTGCGCTATCTCGTCCGAACCTTCCGTAACGCTATGCACATCGGTAGTAGCGCCGCCGATATCGATAACGCATACATCACCCAGCATGTCATACAGCAGCATCGAAGCTTCCATAACGCTTCCGGGCGTTGGAAGTATATGTCCATCCACCATTTCGCGAATGCGCTCCATTCCCGGAGCCCTTGTGATATGCTCTTCAAACATATCATGTATGCATCTTCGCACAGGCTCTATATTAAGCGTATCCAGCCTGGGATACACATTTTCGGTTATGCGAAGCGGTATGCCATAGTCACCGCATATGCGCTTTATTGCCGAATGGTTTTGAACGTTTCCACAGTATATTACAGGCGTCTTTATACCAGCCTCGGCAATACGCCGCATATTTTGAAGCGCTGTTTCACGTTCGCCAAAATCAGTACCGCCGGCTATCAATATTAAATTGGCTCTGCAGTCTAAAATGTCGTCTATATCGTATTCATCAAGCTTTCCCGAGGTGGTATTCACCACGATAGCGCCCGCGCCAAGAGCCGCTGACTTTGCCGCATGAACGGTCATATCGTGCATAAGTCCATGTACGGACATCTTAAGGCCACCGGCTGCCGAACCCGTCGCAAGCATGGTATCGTATGTGAGCTCGGATACGCCAAGATTGTTCATAAGGTCTTTTCTCGCCTCAAAAAGACCGATACATACATCCCCGAAAAGTACGGTGGTCGGCGCTTGTCCCTGCCCTATAAAGCGGGGCTTGTCGCTCAGCCCCGCAAAGGCATTTAATATCGTAGTTGTTGAACCTATTTCGGCTACAATAGCATCGATATGCATATCAGTTATTAAGAAGTCCTTCTTTGCGCTGTCTTTCATTTACAAGGAATGTAGCAACATGGCAGCCCTTTGTTCCACGTCCAAAGCCCGCATCGGCGCCCGCAGCAACAGCGGCGTCATGCGTGATCTGAGTGCCGCCTGCAGCGAACATCAGCTTATCGCGCACACCCATCTCCCTTGCTATGCTGTCAACTCTTGAAATGTTCTTATAGTGTATATCGTCATGCGAAATGATGCAGGAAGCCAGCATTGCATCCGCATTGACCTCGATAGCGGCGCTGACAAGCTTTTCAGGGGGTACGGAAGTGCCAAGATAATACACCTTGATGCCGTATTTTTCTATACCGCCATGCTTAATGTCTATGACCTCTCTAAGACCAACGGAATGTTCATCCTGACCTATCGTGCCGGCAACCACTACCATGGGCTTACGTTCTATATCCTTACGCATATAATCATCGGAGAGCACCTCGGGCTCCTTTGGAAGCACCAAAGAATCAAGGTCGATATCAAACGGGAAGCGACCTCTCATCTCGATTCGTGTACCCTCTGCCTCCTGCATGATCTCACGGTTGTTTACCTCGCAATCAACAAGGTTCATGCGCTTTCCTACCTCAAGAGCCGCGGCTTCGGCATGGCGAACATCCGTCGGGAAGAAGAGTGTAAGCAGGACAGTGCCATCAGCGAGCCACTCCATCTCGGGCTTTATAAGCTTCGCGCTTGGACCTGCGTACTGCTCGACCTCACGCATGCGGATATATACATTGTCGGTGTCATCAAGCTCGTCTATGAATACAATCTTATCGGGGTCTTCAAATGTACAGCCACCTATAAGCTTTGAAGGATCATTCACAGCGCTTTCGTTATATTGAGCGACATTGTTATAACCATAATGCGCGGTAACGGGCGCCATATAGTCAGCTTCTCTCTTTATTACGGTGCCAGCGCCTATTCCGCCGTTTATATCGCGGCTAATGCCATCACCATTTCGCTCAGGGAAGAGTCCGGAATCCACAAAGAAGCCCTCCTGAACGGCATTAAAGTAGCCGCCATGCTCAAGCATCTCCTCAAGGAATAAAACAGCCCTTTCCTTAAGCTCACGCGCTTTTTCGCGTAAATATCCATCTTTTTTAAGTTCGACCATCTCCATAAGGCCGTCAAGGCCCACAAGCGTTTGCTTCGCGGTATCGCAAGCCTCTATGTTATATATATGCCACGGCACATTTCTTCCCTCATCGGGCGTGATAGTGCTTTGTATATCGGCGCTTGTGAGCTTTGATATGAACATATTCAACACATGAGTGACCGTTGCTTCACGTGTGGATGCTTCTATGTATTTTGTATTCATCTGCGCACGCATGCGATATCCCGCAAAGAGCTCGCGCAGAGCTACCGCATAAGGCAGATCCATGTATACGCAGGGTGCAGGGGTAGCCGTAGGAGGAACGGTCGAAAGGCAGATGTTCTCCTTCTTCATTCCGATCTTATGGGAAAGAAGCGCATTGATACCATGCTGCACCATCAGCTCGGGCATTACCTTCCATGCTTCCCTTGCGGTCGCGTTGGCGTTGTGCGCACCGTCTATCTGAGCCATATCAGCCCATGCCATGATACGCTTTGATTCGCATGCGTCTACAAACGAGCGCACCATGTTTATATTCCTATAGATAACGTTATACTGCGGATCCTGATGCGCTCCGTTTACGCCTTCCTCGGCAAACATGACGGCAATATCGGGACCTGCTACACCTGATACATAGGAATGATAGTTTATCGGACGACCCACTTCATCCTCTATCATATCGAGCGCCTTTCTCTGGGCACGAACCTGCTTTCTTGTGACCGGAACGCCGCCTATTCCTTGTGGAGAGCCTTCAATAAGACCATCATAGTGGCTCTGGCCGGCTGTTCTTATTACCATTATGTGATCTGCACCATGATGCGCAGCCATTCTCATCCTTCTGATATCATCCTCAAAGCGTCCGGATGCTATCTCGGTGGTTATTACGGGCATAGGCTGAGGGTCTATATTTTCAAAATAGTGTGCCGGCGGAAGTCCCACGCTGTCGTGCAGCGGCGTCGAGCAATCGTGGTATTCAAATGGTCCAAGATTGAGCTTCGGCGCAGGTGTACGCCAAGTCCAGCCTCTGCGCCTTGGATGGTAGGATGCCAGATCCTTGAGTATTTCGGCGACGTCGATGCGTCTATCCCTTTCCAAACGGTAATCACTCATCTGCGCTTCCTCCTTCAAAAAGTTTTACAGCCTTATTCCATGAATTTCCTGCAATAAGCAATTCTCCTGCCTGCCTTATACCACAGCCCTCTGCCTTTGAAAGCCTGTATACCACATTTCCAGCGCCATGCCCTAAAAGTGAATGCTCAAGGCAGCCATTTACTATCTCCTTAGCCTCAAGGGATGAAAAACCCATCCTTAAAAGCACGCTTCTTTCGATAGCCGGGCTGGTATACTCATAGCCGTATTTCAGCAAAGGCTCGATCAATTTATCTATAGAGCCCCAAAAGCGGTCATAAAGCTCCTCATCGCTAAGTTCGGCAAGGTGCTCACGCCTTTTTTCATAATCGTCTGTTCTTTTCATATATGCTCCTCTACAAATGTAATATCGGTCTTTGTTTCTTCCGCAAGGAATCTAATATCCTCAGCGGTCGGCGCGCCATCTATCATTTTGCACGCATTCTTTATGAGCGAAGCCCTCATGTGGTTTATATCGGCCTCACGCGCCTTGATGAGCGATGGATGTTCGGGAAGTATTATGCTCTTTCCGGGAATCTCATCGTCCGGGTTTCCAAACCTTATATCCACGCCGTTATGCCTTGCAAACGCAAGCTGTGCGTTTACATGCTTGCCCGCGCCGGTATACTCGGTCTCCTGAACCACGATGCAGGCATCCTTATCCATCGTCTGTGCCAAGGCAAACGCCGCCGCAAGCGAAGTATTGCCCGCAGGGCCCTTTTCCATGCCCTCAAGCGCCGCCAGAGCCTCTGTTATATAGAACACCTCTCCCTGATTGACGGTAACATAGCGATCCATATAGCGAAGCGGTCTCGCCGCGCTTCTTGGCACATCGCTCCTATCGGGCCAGGTAGAGAATGGCATTCCAAATCCGGTATGACCGGTCGTAAACGACTTGAGATTAAACTGGGTATCCGAAGCCATGTGCAGTCCCTTAAGGTTTACGGATGCTGCGACTATCTCACAGCTTCCTCCCGCTTTCTTCATCCCCCTTGCAGTGCCCGTCAGATTACCTCCGCCGGCATTTGTCGCTACTATCATATCGGGCTCTTTGCCATATTTCCCTTTAAACTGAGTAATTATCTCATAGCCCAAAGTCTCAACGCCCGCAATGCCAAACGGAGTATAAAGTGAAGCGTTAAAATAACCGGTATCCTCAAGCAGTCTTAAAAACATATAGAAAAGCTCAGGACCTACCGTGAGCTGAACCACCTCGGCTCCAAGCGCCTCACACTTGCGCGCCTTTTCCACTATCTCGGGCTGACCTATACCCCGGCTATCAAAACATTCCTGCACGACTATGCATGAAAGTCCCGCCTTTGCCGCGCAAGCCGCGACCGCCGCTCCATAATTGCCGCTGGTTGCAGTCAAAACGCCCTTATAACCCATCTTTTTAGCATGGTATACGCTCATAGCGGCACGCCTTACCTTAAAGCTCCCGGACAGATTGCTGGCCTCATCCTTTATAAATATGCGAGCGCCCTTTCCTGCGGGGGCACAGGCTCTTGCCAGCTTTGTCATATTTTTAAGCTCGATTATAGGGGAATCTCCTATGGCAAACTCCTCCATCTGTATGCGGCGTACATCATCGATGGTATAGCCGGTAGCGGTCATCATACCCTCATAGTCAAAGGCTATAGATCCGCTCTCGAAGCGATTATAATCAAGACCTACAGCCGACTTCATTATCTCATTTTTACGAGCCATCACTGCGGAATAACTGTTATCAAGCATTATTCTCACCTCCGAATACAATAGCCTTTACCATATCATCTACCCTGTGAAGCTCCGGTACATATTCACCAAAGCTATGTATAAAGCATGGAAAAGCCGCGCATAGGCTTCCCGAAACGGTGCGACCTGTGCGAGTGGTTATCTGCACGATATCCCCTATCTCTGCCGCTTCGTCAATAAGGTTTCCCTTTACCCACATTTCAAGCGGCACATGGCTTGTATCCTCGGGAATATTCGCGGCACGCTCGCTTGGCTTTAATACCTCGATATGGATCTGAACCCAATCGCCTTTTTTTGCCATAAGTTATGCTATCCTCCTCATTCTAAATAAACTGCCCTAAAATTACGAAATAGTGTGAAGGAGTATCTCCTCCACACTAAACACAAAACGTTTGCTTTATCTATTTATATAATTACGCATATCACCCATGATAGCGCGTGGCACCGGCATGTCAAGCATAGTCTTAAGACCCGGCGTTGCGTTTATAACATGGGGTATCATATTTACAGCCATAGCAATAGTGCCCTTGCCGCCATCGACCTCTGGGCGTATCTGCATATTGACGTTTGGAGTTCCTGTAAGCTCAATATAATCTCCGGTGTAGGTACCTTCAAGCTCCGGCTCAATCTGCTGCGGATGGATCATTTCTATCTTCATTTCTCCGTTCACATAGCCCTGCCCCGTCATGTTTACACCGGCAACATCACCGGCCTTTGCAAAGCCATGGGGAGCTTGTCTATCTACGTTCGTGATGATCGGCTTCATCTGCTGCTCGAATTTATCTACCTCCCAGCCGAATGCTTCAGCTATCATACCTACAGACTCGGCAAAGCCGACATGTCCGGCAAGAGTGCCTTCCTCAACGCCCTTATTAAACTCATCTACAGTAAGACCTATGCCCTGCTCCTCCATTACAAGCTGACCGAAAGGTGAAAGCGAATTTACGCGCTTACAGAGCACATGCTCCACATCGCTCATGCAGCCCGAAAGACAAATCGCAAGAAGATCCATCATGAGTCCCGGATTTATGCCCGTTCCTAATATAGAAACACCGTTTTCCTTAGCAAGCCTGTCCATCTCAGCGGCAAGCTCAGGATTCTGTGCCTTGGGATAGCTCATCTCCTCGGCAATAGTTATAACATTGATACCATTTGTAACGGCATGCTTAATCTTGGGGAATACATTCTTTGTAAACGAGTCGGTAGCTATTACCACTATATCGCAGCTTCCTCTATAGACCACCTTTGAAAGATCATTTGTAACAAATACATCCTCGCGGCCTTCTCTGTCAACGCCAAGTAGCTCAAACATGCTCTTTCCCTCAAGGGAATCATCCTTTAAGCATACGCCCGTTATGGTCACGCCCTTTTTGTTGAGAAGAACCTTTGCGATCCCTCCGCCCATGGCGCCGAATCCCCACATTGCAACTCTGATATTCTCCATGCAACATTCTCCCTGTTCGTTATTCTTAATTAAATCAGTTATCAAGCTCATCCGTAAGTGTTGCTACCATAACAGCCTTTATGGTATGCATGCGATTTTCCGCCTCATCAAACACCTTGCTGTGCCTGCTGCGGAATACCTCATCGGAAACCTCCATCTCGCGAAGTCCATATTCATCAAATATCTGCCTTCCGACAACGGTCTCAAGATCATGGAATGAGGGCAGGCAGTGGAGGAATATCATATCGGGATTACCGGTCTTTTTAACCATATCCATATCAATTCTGTAGGGTTCCAACAGCTTAATGCGCTCGCCAAACTGAGCTTCCTCACCCATGGATACCCATACGTCAGTATAGAGCACATCCGCACCGACAACGCCGTCGATGCTGTCCGTGATCTCAATGCTTCCACCGGTCTCACCGGCAAGCGCCTTCATATCTGCAGTGAGCTTTGCGTCCGGGAACAGATCTTTTGGCGAAACAGCTACAAAGTGCATACCAAGCTTTGCGCTGATTATCATCAATGAATTCGCAACGTTATTTCTTGCGTCTCCGACATATACAAACTTGATCTGATTAAGAGGCTTATCTATATGCTCCTGAACAGTCATGACATCGGCAAGCACCTGCGTGGGATGATAAAGATCGGTAAGTCCATTCCAAACCGGAACGCCGGAATGCTTAACAAGATCAACAACTGTCTGCTGCTCAAAGCCACGGAATTCAATACCGTCATAGAATCTTCCAAGAACCTTTGCGGTATCCTCAAGGGATTCCTTTTTGCCCATCTGACTGTTTGACAGGAATGTAACACGAGCGCCCTCATCATATGCCGCAACTTCAAACGCGCAGCGGGTACGTGTAGAGGTCTTTTCAAAAAGCAAAACGATATTCTTATCCGCAAGACGATGCGGGAATATGCCTTGGCTCTTTTCAGCCTTAAGCCTGTGTGCCAGCTCGAGAAGCGAGCGGATCTCATCGGGTGTATAATCAAGCAGTGTAAGGAGGCTTCTTCCTTTAAACATTACAAATTCATCCTTTCGATATACGTTTTAATACACATTTTTATGCGTATAAATAATCATATCATCTTTTTTAAAATCGCACAAGCTTAAACACGCAGATTCTCCGATTTTATTGGTATATTTGCGGAGATTTTTACTAGTCACACATAATCACATATCTTTTCGTATTTTTCTTCTTTACTTTAAAAATGGCACTATATTATTATATTTGACAAAAAGGGATGAATTAGCAAAGTTTCAAGAGTATAATCAAGATTGTAAGCAAACTTGATAAGGAGCGATCAGACGTGACAGGTATAAAAAAGCTTTTGCATATCGGCGCTAAGAAAGATGTTGATATGACCGAAGGCAGCATACTTCGGCATCTCATCACATTTGCTGTCCCGTTACTTATAGGAAATATATTCCAGCAGCTTTACAACACTGTTGATAGCTGGGTAGTCGGAAATTACGTAAGCAACGAAGCCTTTTCGGCAGTGGGAAGCGTTGGTCCCATAATCAATATGCTGATAGGCTTCTTCATGGGTCTTTCATCGGGTGCTGGCGTCGTCATATCGCAGTATTACGGCGCAAAAAAATATGATAAGGTCGAGGCTACCGTTCATACGGCAATAACGATGACACTCATACTTTCCGTTTTGTTTACGGCTATTGGCATACTCATGACCCCGCTCATGCTTGATCTTATGAACACCCCTGAAGAGGTATTTCCCGAGTCATCGGCTTATCTTACCATCTATTTTTCAGGCGTTATCGGTCTTATGGTGTATAACATAGGCTCGGGCATACTGCGTGCCGTTGGTGATTCACAGCGTCCCTTCTACTTTCTTGTGATATCGGCTGTAACAAACACCGTACTGGATATTGTATTCGTACTCGTATTCGACATGGGTGTAGAGGGCGTTGCTCTTGCCACGGTAATAGCTCAATGCCTCTCCGCCGCACTTATCATTCGAACGCTGATGCGCTCCTCCAACTGCTGCAAGCTCTACCTTAAAAAGCTAAAACTAAATTTTGCCGTATTAAAGAAAATAGTGAGAGTTGGCATACCCGCAGGCATTCAAATGGCCATAACAGCTTTTTCAAACGTGTTCGTGCAGTCTTATATAAACCACTTTGGTCCCGACTGCATGTCCGGTTGGACGGCATACGCCAAAATAGATCAGTTTCTGCTTCTTCCCATGCAGAGCCTTGCGCTTGCTTCAACCACTTTTGTAGGTCAAAATTTGGGTGTACAGCAGCTTGACAGGGCAAAGCAGGGCATTAAGCTCACGCTCCTTATATCCATATTATCAACACTCGTGCTTATGGCGCCTGTACTTCTGCTCGCGGAGCAGCTCGTCACCTTCTTCAATTCAAAAGCGGAGGTGGTAGAATATGGATCATTGCTGCTTCGTATAATGTCGCCATTTTATGTGTTTTGCTGCATAAACCAGGTTCTGGCGGGCGCCCTTCGCGGAGCTGGCAACAGCCGCACCCCTATGATAATAATGGTATGCTCCTTTGTAATATTCAGGCAGATATATCTCTATGTCATGGCAAACTTTGTATCAAACGATATCGTTACCATAGCTCTTGGCTATCCGGCCGGTTGGGTTCTCAGCAGCATAATAACCATAATCTACTACAAGGTCTCAAAATGGGAACGATTCAGGATAGTCGAGTCATAAAAAAGTATGTAAGAATTTAAAGGCGGTAATACTCTTCAATACCGCCTTTTTAGTATGTTTTATTTTATCAGCTAGTCCGTGAGTCTGATTATCTCGGGAGCTATCCTCTCCCGCTCCTTTTTGGTGATATAACTATAAATAGGGTATGCAGGGCAAACCCGGCAATACCAACGATATCAATGAGACATCCTGAATATACATGCTTTCCTGCCATATCATAACGCAGTACATATAAAGCTCCATAAAAAGAGCGGCCATAATACTCACGATCAGTGAAACTATCTTGCATTTTCTTATAGCGCTTTAATCGATCCTAAAAAACCGCTCCATCTTATCCTCTTTGGGCGGCAAATATTTTTTTCGAATATTTTTCATCTCCTGCTTGTTTGATGAGTAGGTATGGCTAAATCTATCTTTTTTATTTTCCATCCTTGATCATTGCTCCTTTAGTTTCTTAATTTCTTTGTTCGCATGAACTATCATATAGATCGACATCAAAATCAAGATAATGCTGACTGCCGCTCCTGTGAGGGCCGTAATGTTTCTGCGCAAGACTTCATCGTTGCCAAAATGTATCAGCATAACGGTTTCTAAAGACAGTATCGAAATAAGCGCCGCTGCAAGTCGTATCGCCTTTGCCGCTGATAAAACAGGACTTTCATATTTACGATAACGAATAATATCAATTATCGAAACCGTAAGCGTATAGAAAGTATAAGTGGCCGATGTGATCACATAAACATCCGAATAAACATAGGATTTATTCTTTAATATCATGCTTAACACAATCCCCGAAAGAGTAAAGGTGATCAGCATCATAAGGATGGCGCTCAAGCGATAGCTTCTATATTCCGCAATCATATCCTGCTTGCCATTATTCTTCTTGATAAAACGCAAAAGCAGAAAGCGGATAATTGATAGCAGAATATAATAGACCGCAACTGCTCCAAGCCACAGAGAGGAATAGGTAAACCCTGAGACAAGATTATATACCGAAAATCCCAATGTTATCGCAAGGGAGATGTAAAGTGAAACTTCCACCTTAAACGCAGCATCGGTCATATATCGGTTTCCATATTTATTGTCATAGATCATCTGCTTTATTTTATTGTAATGCTTTGGTAATACTATTGCAATAAAGATACAATCAACCAAAAGCGTATAAGAAGCCAGCGCATACACCGCATAAGCGATAAGGGTCTTAGAAATATCTTTCACAAACACGACCGTAAGCATCATCGCGCTGATGATGGAAAGTACGGCTAAAAGCCAGCCCGGAGGATGTAAAAGCTTATTCCCGATCCTTTTCAAGTCCAAATTAAAACCTCCAAATTTTACGGTAAACGGCGCCTTTTTAAACGCTTTATTCACTGATTTTCACAGCGCTTATGTAAAAACGCATTTTAAAATTAAAAGGCAAGTCCGTTCCCTTGCGTTAAGCTTAAATTATATCTATCGATAGAATCTTTAAAGATATACGCACTTTGACCCAATACATTTCGCATCCGGCATCCCTTACAATGGCATAATGCCGGGTGCTATGAGCAATTTAGGCGGTCAAGCCCAAAATCTCTAACCGCCTCTCTCCCATTATCTTAAATTTTCATTTTTCAAGTTTTTTATACCACACTTAAAACAGCGATTTCAAACCTTTCCAAAGAATCCACAAGTATGCTCCGAGGCACAGCAAGATTTAAGCGTTCAAAGCCGCTTCCTCCGGTTCCAAAAATGTAGCCCTCATCAAGCGCAAGTCCGCCCTTATCGATCATAAGCCTTTCGAGCGCTTCATCGGATAGCGAAAGCGCACGAAGATCAAGCCAGGCAAGATAAGTACCCTCGGCGCGTATGCAGCGTATCATGGGTAGCCTTTTTTCTATAAATTCATACAGATATGCAAAATTGCCCTCTATATAGCTTAAAAGCTCGTCAAGCCATGCATCGCCCTCCGTCATAGCGGCGATCGCGGCGCTTCTTGAAAGCGCAGGCATAGCTCCTGCACCCTCTATTCTCATTACATTTGCCAGTTTCTCTCTGATATCGGGATTGCTTATAAATATATTAGAACAGCACATTCCCGCAAGGTTAAAGGTCTTACTCATGGCTGTGCATACAACGCAATTATCCGCCATACCAGGTATCGTAGCAAAGGTAGTATGTTTAAAGCCGGGGAGTATGAGTTCACCATGTATCTCATCGGAAATTACCAATACATCATGGTGCTTGCATATCTCTCCGAGCGTTTTAAGCTCATCATAGCTCCATACTCTTCCCACAGGATTATGCGGGCTGCAAAGAAGTATCATCTTCACATCTTCTCTGGCACACTTTGATTCAAGATCGTCAAAGTCAATGCTGTATCTACCGTCCGACAGTATCAGCGGATTTTCAATAATATTTCTGCCGTTACTTGCTATAGCGCTCATAAACGGGGGATATACCGGCGGCTGTATTATAACGCCATCGCCCGGAGAGGTAAATGCTCTTACACAAAGCCCCAGCGCCGACACTACGCCATTTGTTACAATAAGCCAGTCTCTTTCAACATCATATCCCCTGCGGCGCTTCATAAACCCCGCTACAGCATTAAAATAGCTCTCATCGGCATATGTATAGCCAAATATGCCATGCTTTAAAGTTTCCCCAATGCCCTTTAGTATCTCGGGAGCTACCTTAAATTCCATATCCGCGATCGTAAGCGGAGTATAACCCTTTTCCTTAATGGATTTGGGAGCCATGTCCCACTTTACAGAAGCAGTTCCATGTCTATCGATCACTGTATCAAAATCGTACATCTCATTACCTCACAAAAATATTTTCTATACACCAAACCGGTATAACTGCTCATATTATAGCATGATTTACCATTTGCTGCTCCCCAAAGAAAGAATTATATTGAAAATGAGTTTGTCGCTTAAAAACATAGAGCAATATGTTATAATTTAATGATTTTAAAGAATCCGTTTTGCAAAAGAGGAGATATGTATGCGCAAAAATGTTATAAGGAAGATAATTCTTTTCGTCTCAATTTTTCTTGCAGCAATTTTTTTAGCCTTGCTTTTAATTCCGATCATAAGCGCATGCTCTTATAATACAAACACAATTGATTACAGTTCATCTCCTGAAAATACATTCAGTGCAGAACATGTCATACCCTCCCCATCTCATCTTAACCAAAAAGGTGAAACCTATGATGCCCCAGATGCTATAATGCCATGGGTAATGACGGAAAGGCAGTTTGCCGAGCAAATCGCAAAGCAATATGTTCAGCCCAATGAATATAAGCTATCTGAAGTAATAGATGAAACTGAAGCCATGACCTGTCTTTCGAGCAAAAGGCGCACCGTTTTTAATGCAGCGCTTTCAATTTTAAATGAAGTACCCTATTTTTGGGGAGGCAAAACCAAATACCCTTATAAAAATCTGCGCTGGGGCGTGCGCACTCTTGTGACCTCAAAGGGCAGCGAAACTACCGGAACATATCAACCCCTTGGGCTTGACTGCTCGGGTTATGTATCCTGGTGCTTTATGCATCTTGGTTTAGATTGGGAGGCGATGCGGGAAAAGGTTGGCGATGGCACGCTTGCTCAGTGGAATTTATCCGCGCCGATAGGTTGGAGTGAGCTTCAAGTGGGTGATCTCGTATTTCAATACAGCTATCCCGAAGCCGCCGGAAACCATGTGGGGATATGTATAGGCTTTGACCGATTTGGTATACCCTATTTCGCTCACAGTTCCTTTAGCCTTGGCGGTGTTGTTATAACACCTGCCGGAGATGTATTTAAATATGCAAGAAGGCCTTTCCTATTTGATCCGGAAGCATAGCCAAAAAGTGCGAACGAACATAAAAAGGCGCTAAAAGCGCCAAAGCATGAGCAAAAATTATTAGAACGATATCGCTATCGTTGAAAGTTTTTGCTTTGTATTACAAAGCCTTGCCTCAATATCGGCTCCCTGTATGTCAAGTCCGTCGCAGCATACGCCCTCAAAGCAGTATATTCCAAGCATCTCAAGCAGCGCTTTGGTGTATGCTTCTCCATGATGATAATTAACATATCCTCCAGCTGTGCTTATATAAAGCGCTTTGTCAGCCCTGCAAAGGCCTTTAAGCTTATCGCCCTCGCCGCAAAAAGTAATATTTACCGCAGAGATGCGCTCAAAGTATATCTTAAGCGCCGCGGGAAAGGACATGTCCCAGTATGGCGCGGCAAAAACGATCTTATCCGCAGCCGCGAATTCCCGCGCAAACCTAAACTGATCGTTTTGATAATCCGAAGCCGCAATCAAAGCGTCACGCATAATAAGCTCATCATGTAAAAGGGGTGTAAGCCCAAGATCATTGAGCCTTATATGCTTTACCTCGTATCGATCCCTAAGCTCTAAAATAAAGTGCTCTGCAAGTCTTTTGGTTCGAGAACAATCACGCATACACGCATCAACATATAAAAGTTTCAAACCATTTCCCTCCTGCAAAATTTACTCAATATACTCCCTTTTTACATAAGGACTTGTAAATAGCCTAAGCAGCGCTCCATAATCAGGCACAAAGCGCAGCACATCTCCAACATTCAAACTGCCATTCTCATGGGTATCCAATATCAGATGATCCGAGCTTGCGCCAATCACTTCAATCCCTTCGTCGAGCGGTCTTAGTCCATCGGTATCCGCATCCTGCCTTCCTATCGCGCATATACCCCTTTTCATATTGCCTTTGTCCTCAAACTCCACATACTCGCCAAAGGCGTTCGGACCGGAGCTTCCAAAGGGCTTTGAAGGCTTACGCTCAAGCTCGATAAGCTCTGCTTCCAAAATAAAAGCGTCATCATAAAATCCGTCCATGTGCGAGCCATCGGAAGTATCCTTACCCAAAAGGAACGCCTCGCCTATGCGAAGATTATTAATCTCACAGGGCAGCTTCCCGCTTCTTAGCATGCTCATTGCGGAAGAATTACCCGCTGTTATCACTGGAGGGAAGAAACCAATAGCATCACTTATCTCATTTGCAATATCAACTAGAGACTTCATATTACTCTCATCCGGTAATATTCCTCCAAAGCAGGTAAGGTTGGCGCCTATGCCGAAAAATTCAATATTTTCACAGGCATGTATCGCTCTTGCCGTAGCCTTTATGGTTTGTATCTCCTTAAAATAAATACCCTCACGAAGATCACCCAGGTCTACCATAAGTATTACCTTGTGCTTCTTTGACAGCTTTTTGGCTGCGTCATCAAGCGCAAAAACAGTCGAGAGCTGTGACTGTAGACTAGCATCTGAATAAGCAACTATATCCCTTGCCTCCGATGGCATACCCAGCCTGAGCAGCAGCTTTTGCTTCCTTGTAACTATCTTTTTAAGGTTTTCAAGTCTGCTGTCCGCAAACATGTCTGCGCTGCTCTCTTCTATAAGCTGCACGATGCGGCTATCCGCGCAAACACATTTTGTGACTATAGCAGTACTGATATTTTGGCCATGACACATATCATTTATCAGGCCCAGATTATGCCGTAGCTTATTTAAGTTTACTGTTACTCGCGGGTACATTTTTCCTCCATACTAAGACCCTCATTATCGTTTAAGTCCACTAGATACTTATTTTACCAATAATCAATCTGAAATGCAAACAAAATAAAGCGCGGTAAAATTAAGGATATTCTCTAAATATCTGAACTTCTCCTAATTGTTTTCATCCTCGCCAAGAAGCCATAATATACTCACCCCAAGCGCACACGCAAAGAAGGACAGCTCATAATCGGGGACAACGCGCAGACCCGTCTCAACCCGGCTTATAGTACGCTGACTGATATCAAGCCCCAGGATCTGCATTTTTGCCGCAAGCTGCTCCTGGGAAATACCAAGCTTTTCTCTCATAAGCTTTATCCTTTTCCCGGAACAATTGCACGCGCCATTATAGTGATAAATCTTCATTCTGCTACCCTTTTATCTAAAACATTACTAAGTAGTATTGACAGTAGCATAAAAAACTTGTTATATTTATCTTAAAGATTACTAAAACCTGCTAAGGAATGTACCCATGAAGTGTCAGAATTCATTCTGTATTTACTGGTCTGATAACGCTTGCAGCCTGCACGAAATATCGCTCGATATTAACGGCCATTGCGAAGCCTGCATAAATGTGGAGGTCGATGAAAATGTACTTAATGCTTCCCGTAAAGACTTGCTTTTCAGGCTAAAGCGATCAGAAACTAATGAACAATGATTTTTAAAAGCGCCATCCAAGCTTTTGAATGACGCTTCTGTACTTTATTATCTCTTCTTCATTACTCTATGCCGTAAAACTTTTTGGTATATCTCCAGCCATCCTCACACATTTCATCTATGCCATACTTTGTTTTATAAGAAAGCAGTTTTTCCGCTTTTTCCGTGTGAGCGCACATCTCATCGATATCGCCTGCTCTTCTTGGCATAAACTTAAAAGGAAGCTTATGACCCACAGCCTTTTCAAAGGCATGCAGCACCTCAAGAACACTATAGCCATGTCCCGCACCAAGATTTATAGCCTCAGCGCCCTTGTGGGTTTCAAGGTAATCAAGCGCGGCAACGTGACCTCTTGCAAGATCAACGACATGTATATAGTCACGAACACCGGTGCCGTCAGGGGTATTGTAATCATTTCCAAATACCGAAAGTTCGGGATATATGCCCGCAGCAACTCTTGCTATATAAGGGAAGAGATTGTTGGGTATACCCTGGGGGTTATCGCCGATAAGACCGCTCTTATGGGCGCCTATCGGATTAAAGTAGCGCAAAAGAGCCACGCTCCAATTTTCATCCGCATTCGCGGTATCGGTAAGTATCCTCTCCATGGCTACCTTTGTCATTCCATAGGGACTGGTGGCGCTAAGCGGAAAGTCCTCCTTAAATGGAACCGGATTATCCGCTCCATATACGGTAGCGGATGAGGAGAATACGAATTTTGTTACTCCATATTTTTTCATCGCCTTTATTATGGATATAGTTCCACCAACATTACAATCGTAATATTCCACAGGCATGCGAACCGACTCGGGCACGCATTTTAAAGCAGCAAAATGTATCACCGAATCTATTTCATTTTCAGTGAATACCTTATCCAAAACATCGCTGTCACGCACATCTCCAACATATAGCGGAATACGCTTTGATGTAATCTTCTCAATGGCATCGATTATGGCGGGATGGGAATTTGACAGATTATCTAATACAACAACATCATAGCCGGCTTCAATAAGCTCTACACAAGTATGACTCCCTATATAGCCTATACCACCCGTAACAAGAACCTTCATGGATATATGTACCTTTCTTAAAAATAAACGCTAAAAACGTTTAATTTTATTATAACACAACTATCGAGCGCTTAAAATATCTACCTTTATTTTTTACTTAATTTACATTTGGCATATATGATGTTAAAAATATGTAAAATGTATTTATTCTTCTGAAATTAGCCGATTTATACAAAAATATATGTTCAAAAGCCGCTTTAAGTATTGAAATATATGTTGGTTTGAGGTAGGATAGATTTGATTAATGTCCAAAAACATGGACTACAAATAAAAGGAGCAAAGTATAATGGTAGAGCTTATTCCACATGGCGTTTATTTGAAGAACGGCGTACCACAGGAATGTTGCGAATGCGGTGTTGCACCCGAGGACGGACGCAACCGTACTATTGCATACTCGATCTTAAACGCACATAACGTATCCGGTGATCAGAAAAAGATGAGGATCAAGTTTGATGCCCTCATTTCACACGATATCACCTATGTAGGCATTATACAGACTGCAAGGGCGAGCGGACTTAAAGAGTTCCCTATTCCCTATGCGATGACAAACTGTCACAATAGCCTTTGTGCTGTTGGCGGAACCATCAATGAGGACGATCATGTGTTCGGTTTGTCCGCTGCAAAGCGCTATGGCGGAATCTATGTTCCCACAAATCAGAGCGTTATCCACTCATATGCGCGTGAAATGATGGCAGGTTGCGGCAAGATGATACTTGGCTCCGACAGCCATACTCGCTACGGCGCTCTTGGCACCCTTGCTGTTGGCGAAGGCGGCGGCGAGCTGGTCAAGCAGCTTCTTAAGAACACCTGGGACATCAACGCTCCCGAAGTTGTGCTTGTATACCTTGAAAATGCACCTAAACGCGGCGTTGGTCCGCATGATGTTGCCATCGCGCTTGTTGCCGCAACCTTTAAATCAGGCTTTGTTAAGAACAAGGTTCTTGAGTTTGTAGGCCCGGGCGTTGCAAATCTCAGCGTTGAATTTAGAAATGGCATTGATGTAATGACCACCGAGACTACATGTCTCAGCTCAATTTGGGAGACCGATGATAAGGTTGCCGAATATCTTGCAGTACATGGTCGTACCGGCGACTATCGTGAGCTTAAGCCCGGCGAGTGCGCATACTATGACAGCATGATAAGGATCGACCTTGCAAAGGTTGAGCCTATGATAGCGCTCCCCTTCCATCCCTCAAACGCATACACCATCAAGGACTTCCTCGCAAACGCAAGCGACATACTCCATGAAGTTGAGCTTGAAGCGGAGCGTTCCTTTGGTAAGAAGGCAAAGCTTGACCTTGTAAGTAAGGTAAGAAATGGCAAGGTTTATGCGGATCAGGGCGTAATAGCAGGCTGCTCCGGCGGTCTTTACAACAACATAGTAGAGGCTGCAAGTATACTCGCAGGCGGCGACACCGGAAACGGAAACTTCGGACTTAACGTATACCCGACCAGCGTTCCCGTAAGCCTTGAGCTTACAAGGATCGGCGCTACCGCAAATCTGCTTGCCGCAGGCGCGATAATCAAGCCCTCCTTCTGCGGTCCCTGCTTCGGCGCAGGCGATGTACCGGCAAACAATGGCCTGTCCATCCGCCACACCACCAGGAATTTCCCGAACCGTGAAGGCTCAAAGCCCGGCGAAGGTCAGCTCTCAGCCGTTGCACTCATGGACGCACGTTCCATTGCAGCAACAGCGCTCAATCAGGGCGCGATAACCCCCGCTACCGAAATAGACTACTGCGACTGTGTACCGGAGTATCATTTCGATGGTAGCATCTATGAAAAGCGCTGCTATAACGGTTTTGGCAAGGCTGACCCCGAAGCAGAACTCGTCTATGGTCCCAACATCACCGATTGGCCCACCATGCATGCCCTTGATGACAACATGATGTTCAGGCTGGCTGCCGTGATCCGTGATGCCGTTACCACTACCGATGAGCTTATACCCTCCGGTGAAACCTCATCATATCGTTCCAATCCGCTCAGGCTTGCAGAGTTCACACTTTCACGCCGTGAGCCTGCTTACGTAGGAAGAAGCAAGGCAACAAATGAGCTGGATGCCGCAAGAAGAAACGGTCAGCCCGCCGATGTGATCATGGACGCGCTGTCCAAGGTCGGCAATGCTTCCGAGCTCGTCAACAACACCGGTGTAGCTTCCGTACTCTTTGCAAACAAGCCCGGTGACGGTTCCGCTCGTGAGCAGGCTGCCTCCTGTCAGAAGGTGCTTGGCGGTTCTGCCAACATTTGCTATGAATATGCGACCAAACGCTATCGCAGCAACTGCATCAACTGGGGTATCCTCCCCTTTACGCTTGCCGAAGATGCAGAGTTCCCCTATGAGGTAGATGATTTTGTATTCGTTCCCGGTATCAGAAGCGCCATTGCAAACGGAGTGGAAGAGATACCCGCAAAGGTCATCGCAAAGGACGGCGTACACGATATTACCCTCTACATCAAGGGTCTTACCGCCGATGAGCGTCAGATACTGCTTGATGGTTGCCTTATGAACTATTACAAGGCAAAGCTTGAGAAGTAAGAATTAAATAGAAAAAAGTGAGAAGACATGCGCTTCTCACTTTTTTTAACGATTTCTCGTGTTGAATACGATCTTAGGCTATGATATCATTACCTGGATAAATTAAAAAAGAGGTGTTATCGTGCATAAAGCAGCCCCTGTAAATAAAAGAAAAATAATATGCATAGCGGCTATCTCCGCGCTGTCCCTTGTTCTACTTTCCTTTGCCTTTATGTATATAAATCTTTTAATGGCAAAAAATGCCTCAAAGCTGGAGGAGGGTGAAAATATTTACAACTTTACCGATGCGTCAAAGCATATTGATCTGGCATGGTTTATAGGCGATACGGACGCCCTGCTTTCAGCTTATATAGACTCCGGCATGTATATGATAAATGGAAGCTATGAGGACGCCATAGAAGGTTTTTATGCACTTGGGGGCTATATGGATTCCGTGACGCTTACAAAGGAATGCTATCTAAGGCTTGCGAAGGATAAACTGGCTGAGGGTGATTTTGACGGCGCCTATCATATTTTTATCGGGCTTGACGATTATAAGGATTCAGCTGAGCTAGCACAGAATACCAAGTATAATCAGGCGCTTTCATATCAGGCACAGGGAGACTTTGGGCGCTCAATAGACCAACTTTTGAGCATAAAGGAGTATCCCGAAGCTTTAGAGGCAATACTTTCATCGGCCGAAACCTATGCAATAAAGCTTTGCGGCGAAGGTGCATTTGATGAAGCGATATCAATGCTAAATATTCTTCAAACAGAAGGTATCGATGTTGCCGCTCTTATCGATGAAACCTATTATACTTCCGCCGCCATTCTTGCCGAGCAGGGGGATTTCTATAGTTCCTATAAATACTATGAAAATGTGCTCCACTATAAAGACGCGGAAGAACGATACCATGCCTGCATCCCAGGCGCGTATGATCAGGCTGTAGAGCTTTTTAAGCTCGGAGACTATACCGAATGTAAGGTTATAATGATCGAGCTTTCAGCGCATGATTATGAGCTATCCGAAGTATACGCACTGTTATCCTCGGCCTGGCTTTGTGCTGATACAGCCGAATATGATGATGTGGTATACTACTCAAATAAGCTCATGCCACATATCCTTCTTGAAAACGCCGCTGAGCTATTTACCTATAATACGCTGTTTACGACCGTATTTTTAAACGGTGACTGGATAGGAAGCGGTAAAACGCTTACGGCAGGGTTTATCGATAAAGATGGTGAAAACAAGCCGTTTATCATCGATAATATCGTTATTCCTTTTGAACACTATGCGATAGCGGTGATCCGTGGAACGATAAGGGTCTATACGTCCCCTACCGAATATTTTGATCTATACAGCATAAGCATAACGGATGAAAACACGATAGCGATAGCAACTTTGGATGAAATCTTCGTGCTGAAAAGAGCTTGATCCAATTTCATGAAGGGAGCTTTATGCTCTCTTTTTAATTATACCGGTTCTTCATCTCCTGCCATTATCAATCCCTTTATCAGCGCAAATATGAGAGCCGCAATAGGCACTCCAAGCAAAGCGCCTAAAACTCCTGCTATATTTCCGCCGATCACAACCGCCGAAAGTACGAGAAGAGGCGATAGTTTGACCGAATTTCCGACTATTCTCGGATATATGAACATACCCTCTATCTGCTGAAGCACCAGCATCATAGCCACAAATATTATTGCGTTTATAGGGCTTGTCATTAAAAGCAGCAGCGCACCGATAAATTCTCCTATGAATGAACCCGCCATTGGGATAAGCGCTGTCACCGCTACTAATACTGATATGGCAGGGGCATAAGGGAGCCCAAGCAGCATCATACCCACATAGCACATAACTCCGAGTATAGCGGCATCTAAAGCCTGCCCTCCTACAAATGATGAGAATACCTCCCCTGTAAGCCTTGATATACGAAGTATGGCATCGCAATATGATGGTCTCAGCGTAAGCGCGAGCAGCTTTCTAACATACCTACTGAGCTTTTCCTTTGAAAACAGAACGTAAACGGCTATTATGAAGGCTATTACTATGGTTACTATATCCCCTATGATACCGGCAACTCCGTTTATAACATTCTGTATCATATTGCCCCCGGTATCTTCGCTAAGCATACCTGAAACAACATCGAGCACACCTTCCACAAGTGAATCCAGATCAAAACTTGGAAAGCGTTCAACTATCCAACCTGAAACAGATCTTATGTATTCCGGAACCGAAGCTATTATTGATTTAACGGATAACATAATCTGAGGCACTACAACTATTATAAGCAAGAACAGCAATGAAAACATGAAAACAAGCGTAAGCACGACCGATATCGGCCTTATCGCCTTTATTCTTATTCTCTTCACGCGCCTGAAAACGCGCTCCAAACGCTTTTCTATGGCGTTTTGGGGCACACTTAAAACAAAAGCAAATAAAAGTCCAAGCGTAACAGGTCTAAGCGCATAAAAAAGCCATCCGAGTATGCTTAAGCACTCCGGCAGATAGCATATCAGCGCTATTAAAAGAGCTGAGAAGGCAATTATTGCATATATCGATTTTTGCTTCCTGCGTTCCATGGCCATAGTATGTCCAATAGTATCAGATGTAACTAAATATATAAAAAAAACTGTTGACTTTATTTTTGCTTTCGATTATAATACATTTTGTCGGTTGAAGATATTTATCTTCATAAAACTTTTTCTGCGGTCGTGGCGGAATAGGCAGACGCGTACGTTTGAGGGGCGTATGGGAGACCGTATGGGTTCAAGTCCCATCGACCGCACCAATTAAAAATCCCAGTATAATGGGATTTTTTCTTTTTCTTTTTATCGACCTGTACCGCACTTTTTCCCGCACTTTGATTATTCAATCTGCTTAACAACTAAATAGAATGGCATGTCGGATGGTGAACGAGTGTCTTTAATGACAAGGTCTCTTGCGTTGCTTCCGCCTCTGGAGTGTACTCTACGGTGCTCTAAAGTGTTGCGCAAATTGCACTCGATGTGTTTGCAATAACAACAAAAAAGAGGGTCATCCCGAAGCATCTCTACCCCGGAACGACCCCACATTCCCCTTAATACTTCCCTGCAATCGAAGGATTATTCCCATTGCAGTAAGTCAAAACGGCAGCCAGCCCTACGCCGATGGCGCCAATGTACCACGGCATATCAACGCCTGCTGTAACGCCTGCGCTCACCACCGCCGAATACACCGCCGATATAAGTCCTGCCCAAAATAGCGGGCTTTTTGCTCTGCTCTGCATCTCCATAAACTACTCCTTTCGTTTGCCCTTT
>JAFQCL010000002.1 GCA_017416425.1 Clostridia bacterium | reverse complement strand
GGCAAGCTTATCTCCAAATTGATAATAGTCGCAGGGCTCGTGATGTATTTGCTTGAGTACGTATTGTTTATCATCAGCGCTTACAAGGTATGAATAGCCGCCCTTGCCCTTGCCAAGGAGCCTTATGACGGCATATTCCTTTTTGTTTACGGTTATGGTTTTATCCATGGCGTTGTTTCCTCCAATGACGCTGACATGATTAACATATCATTGCCAACGGCAAAAAACAAGAGACGCGGTGCGGGGGATTCATAAAACCGCTGAACAGCCGTTGGGGCGCACATTTGCATAAAGGCGCACCCCTGTTCAAAATGAAAGTCAATTACCGGCATCAATGGTTTCTGCATCGGGGAAGCCATAAAGCTTATACAGGTCGGAAGGAATGCTGCTTATTGACAGCTGTTCATCTTGGGTTAGTCCGTTATACCATTCAAGCCACTCTATTGTTTTCTGTGATAAATCCGAGCGGTTAAATGACTTATCGTGAAACTGTATTGTTTCAGCTTCCGTTATGAAGGGACAATCATAGAGAATATACACATCGTATCCATCATGTCGTGTCTGCCCGTTTTCCTGGGCGGTCGCCGTAAACCAATGAGTTTCCACAAGAATTACAGAAGGGTCATCGGGATTAAAATATACAGCGGCTTCCGCTTCGTTGCTTGCAAGCATTCCCTTTGGAACAGTATCATCGCCGGTAAATACTGCTGTACCGGCAAGCTCAAAACCATGGGGTACGGCGCCTTCCATGCGCACACCGTACATAGAATAGATTTTGTCATAATACTCTTTTGTTACATCCGGGTTATCGCCATAACAATCCGCGCTCCACATAGAGATATAGTATTTTCCGTTAAAGCAGACCAAGCATGCGTTTCTCAGCCTTTCGTCAACATAGCGGACATAGGCATTATGGGGAGGGGTATTTATAAGGGTTCCGGTCTCATCAATATTTCCGTTTGTCCGCACCTCGTGATAAACATATACCCATTCCGGTATATCCGGGTTAAGGTAATACGGACAGTTTTCATAGCCCCCGTCAATATCTATATTTCCGGCGGCGACAAATCCATCGGGCAATTCGTTGGAAGCTGACAAATGCGCTGAAATATAATATTTTATGTTATCTATTACAATATGGGGAGGGCCGAATTCCGCATCAATTCCCCCATGGGGGGTTGACGGCTTATTTGCAAAAAATGGAATTGCCGCGATTATCAGGCAAAGGCAGGCCGCGGCAGCCGCCCATTTCCTCCAGGGATGTTTTTTGCCGGCAGGCTTTTCGTCGGCGGCATCTATATAAGCCGAATGGATAAGCTCCATTTTATCTAAAAGTTCATTTCCTCTCATATGGTGTAGCCCTCCCTTTCAAGGTGTTCCCTAAGCTGATTGCGGCAGCGGAACAGCGTGGTTTTTACTTTGCTTTCGGATAAAGCAAAGCGTTTGGAGATGTCGGCTATGGAATCAAGATACCAATATCGGCGAATGAAAATATTCCTTTTTTCCTGGTGAAGCGCAGCCAGAAATCCGTTGATCGATTCACTCAAAGCCATATCATCTATGCGGCACTCCACATCGTCGGGAGCGGGAATACATTGCTCCATCTCTGTACTGAGCTGGCATATGAATGCGCTGCGTTTCAGCCGGCTGCGGTTACGGCAGCAGTTCAAAGAAATGTGACGGGTGATACGAGCGAGAAACGCGTATAAATAGCTTTTCGGCTCATGGGGCGGGATGGCGTTCCACGCCTGCATATAAGTATCGTTTTCACATTCTTCCGCGGTCTGCGTATCTTTGACTATTCCATAGGCCAGAGAGCGCAGGCGGCTGCCATATTTTTCCGCGGTCTGCCTGACTGCGGCTTGGTCACGCAGCAAATATAATTCAACGATTATGTTATCCTCCAAAGCTTTGGCCTCCTTTCTTTCTGTATTGAAGGGCCTTCATACTAATAAGCGCCGTTTATGTCAGAAAGGTTACACTTTTCAAGAAAATTATAAAAAGGAGCGATACCCCAGTCAATACTGCTTCGTATCGTTCCTTTGTTCCTTGGATAATGTTTTTAAACACCGCCAAGAAGCGGTGGCTATTTAAGCCTGCTTTTGTTACAGCCCTCTTATCCTTACCTCCAGTACACGGCCGATTATCTCAACATCGCCGCCGGAAACTATCATGGGCTCGTATTTGGGATTGGAGGGGATCAGCACCAGATGGTTCTGCATCCATTTTACCTTGCGGAGAAGCACCTCATCCTCTATGCGCACAACTGCTATCTGGCCGTTTTCCACTCTGCTCTGCATACGCACCAGCACCAGCGCGCCCTCGGGGATGAATTCCCCCGTCATGCAGTCGCCTTCGACTTCCATGTAGAAGTATTCGCCGGCGATAACATCCGAGGAGGGGAGGGGGATGTATTCGGTGATGTTTTCATCTGCCAATATTGGAAGGCCCGCATGCACCCGGCCCACAAGGGGGACGCCTACGGTATCCGTTACCGGCATGAACATGGAGGAAACGCTGCTGCGCTCCTTAAAGAGGGGAGTTACCGTATCGCGGCCCAGCAAATAGTCCGCCGTAACGTCAAACATGTCGCATAGCTCCATGATGGCTTCGTTGGGTATGGGCACACGACCGGTCTCATATTTGCAGATGGCGGCCTTTTGAACTCCAAGCCGCTGGCCCATATCGTCCTGAGTAAGGCCGTGCTGCTTTCTAAGCTCACGCAGTCTGTTCATGATGGCGCTCCTTCCGGGCATAGGCCCCGCTATTATCTGAATCTATTGTATCCTAAAAAGAAATACAAATCAAGCCAAAATAATGCCGCAACAGTACCAAAAACGGTATTGACAGTATCTGACAAAGATACTATAATGCAAATGTAACCTAACAAGACACTTTGAGGCGGAAAATAAAACATGACGTTTCCGCAAGAGATATAAATTCGGAGGTGCGATATGAATTACTTTGGTCTGTTTTTTACCTTTATGATCCCCGGTATCATTATCGGTACTATGGCCGCTGTGGCTGCCAAGCAGGCCGCCGACAGGCGCCGCCGTGAGGCCGTAAGGGCCCGCCGTGCAGCCCTGCGTTCCGTGCCCCGCAACAAGCTTTACGTCTGCACCCTTCAGGAGGAGGCAAAGGCCGCTTAATCCTTGCGGCGGGGTATTCTCACTTGCGTAATAAAGTTTTGCCCTTATGGGCAAAAATACAATAATTCAATATGCGCCATTGTAAGAGCGCCGCACATATTGTGCGGCGCTTTTGCAATGTGATCGAGTAGGATTAAACTTGTTTTTGGGGAAGATCAATTGTTAAGTTAAGCATGGAGGCTCTTTTGCTGATGGAAGTGTAACTGCGCCTTAGGTGTTTAGCTATATCTGTGGGAGGCACATTATTTGCGTACATGCTTCGCAGTAACTGATCCTCTTCTGCGGACCATTGTGTTTTTCCTTTTATAGCGCGTGTGTTTCGTATATCTATGATAGCGTCCAGATTGTCTAATATAAACTGTTGGGCATTTTTATTATACACTATAACCTGATATGGACCATATTGGCCCATACGGGACTCCTCGGTTATGCCGATATCCATACCCTGTGGAGTGGGAAAGCGATTAGCTTTGCCATTCGGCGCCAAAACGGAATTTATTAGGTTTATTTCCATAAGCCACGTTACTATATCCGAATAGGCAAGTTGATACATATTTTCCACGTCTGAAAGGGCATTTATGCGCTGCGCAATAACGCTTGCTGCAATTGGCTCATCCGAATATTTGAAATATTTTCTTTTTTCAAAGGGAATATCCAAAGGGATTTTTTTAATCGATTGTTTTGTGAAATCTCCTTGAAGAATACGCCCCAACATCTGCGCCGAAAACGCGAAACAGCGTGACAGACGTACATTGTTGATAAGCTCTTCTTCCGGCACTGGACTGTCATCCAGAGGATTTATGCCCATGGCCAACTTTTCCATGTAAATTTTTGCTCGTTGGATCATTTCTAATTCAGTCATATTGATGCTCCTTTTTCGCACGCAAGAAAAGAAAAATAAGAAAACGATATGTAATAAAAGTGATGATATAATTATATATGGTTTGCTTATCACTTTGCAATAAATTTTCGCGTTTCTTGCCGATATGTAAACTTATCCCCGTCACGCTTGTAGCTTTATGGGAATTGAAGTATAATATGAAATAACTTTAATGTATATTAGGCGAGGTATGTCATAATGGCAAAACGGCGCAGGAGAAGAAGCAAAAAATACAGGAAGCTGCGCAATGCGCTGCGCATAGCGTTTGCGCTGCTGGTGGTTGCGGCGATAATCACCGGTATTGTGCTGCTGGTATCCGGTATTATCAATAAGGATAAGGAGCCCGCTCCCGAGGGAGAAAAGGTGGGCTTTATTGGCCGTCTATTCGGCAAGGATGACGAAACAGCCGAACTGCCCCCCGAGACAGCAGAGGGCGAACAGCCGGAGGATCAAGCCGCAGAGCAGCCCGAGGAGGAAAAGAAGGGCTTCTTTGCCCGTCTTTTTGGCAAGAAGGATAAGGGCGGAAGCATATTCTCCCAGGAAGAGCCTGACCCCACTCCCATTCCCGAGCCTACTCCCACTCCGCTGCCCGAGTTTAACCCCTATGCTGTCAGCGGCACTTCCCCTGCGGATTTCGGCCTTGAGACCGC
>JAFQCL010000018.1 GCA_017416425.1 Clostridia bacterium | reverse complement strand
AGTACTTTTACTACCTACTACTACCTCAGAAATGCCCAGAATGATATAGTCAAGATTATTGACGGTAATGGTGCAACTGTCGTAGAATATAAATATGATAGCTGGGGTAAGTTACTCTCTACCACAGGCAGCATGGCATCTACTTTGGGGGCAAACCAGCCGTTCCGCTACAGAGGGTATGTCTATGATGCTGAAACTGGGTGGTATTATCTGCAAAGCAGGTATTATGATCCGAGCATTGCTCGCTTTATTTCTGCCGATGTCTATCTCTCTACCGGGCAGGGTGTGCTGGGGCATAATTCCTACGCTTATTGTGGGAATAATCCTTTAGTGCGTATTGATAATAATGGATATTTCTGGGAATTATTGGAAAAATTTATCGCCGTTATTTCTGCTTTAGTTATTGTGGGGCCAGAAATTAGATATGATGTACCAATGTACAACCAGGGATCATATAATTTGCGTTGGGCATATTCACAAACAATGATTGAATCCTATCAAACAGGTCAAGTTTTGACGCAGGAGCAAGCTGATATGCGTGCACAAAGTATAGCAAAGTCCGTGCATGGTTCAAGTGAATGGAATAAGGGTGGATGGCCTACAAATATACTATCAGACGGTAAAGCAGATGTATGCGTAGACTCCATATATGACCTCTACTACTTGTTATATACATATGGTCCGGTGTATGCTTATTATCGTGGAGAAGATAGCGCACATATGGTTGTAGTAACCGGGGTTGATTTGCAAAATGAGGTCATTTTTACAAATAATCCATGGGGAATAAAGGGTGAACAGACATTTTATGAATTTCTGAATGGGTTTGCCGGAATGGGTACCAGTTCGGATTTGAGGTTTAATTATTGTCTCTTTCCCTTGCGTATAGAAAGGATGGATATATATTGAAAAGCAAACTTATTATAGTTATTCTTATAGCTTGTATGGTATGCATTGCAGGCTGTAATGATCTTCCGGATGAATTGGAAGTTGAAAACACGAATGTAATATCTGGTGAGGCCTTTGACATGGATGGAATGACAATATATACTATAGGTACAAAGGGTTTTAATACCTTCGTAGAAAATCCCTCAATGGAAATATTGTCTTTGAGTGCGGATAGGATCACACACTATGTGCGTTCGGAGACTGCCGGTAATATCGAATACTTTGGGGCTGATTTAGAAAAGCAGATGATCCCCGAAGGAGTTTTTAGAATTGAGGACAATGCCGCATTGCCGCTATATGGATCGCTGATAGACTTTACCGCCGGTGCTGATGCGATAGCCGGATTTTTGCTCGATAAAGGCATAAGAGAAGATGTAAAGAATCATGCGGTCGTATACAGCAGAGGGTATCCATTGACCATTTGGGTTGAAACTTTCGAGGAGCACTATTTTATTACGGTCGATGAATATGTCAGTGATTATCATGATAGAATGGATAAAGAAGACTATATATACAGGATGTATACCGGTGACGAATATTTGGATAAAGTTCTCCCAAAGGCGATGTTAATATATTTAAAGGGTAATGCTTTGAGCGAATCTATGGCAAAGCTTAATGGCGACTTAGTGGAGATCCCCCTTGTTGCTGTATTGAGTGCTTTGGATTGTGAAGTACATTGGAATGAAGACGAAACGGAGCTTGAACTTATCCTCGATAGTGAACGCTATGCGCTTTGTCCCGCACAACACAGCCTTACTAAAATAGGTGATGACTATAATTATATAATGACACCACCGGGAGGTGTAAGCATATGCGATGTACGTGGCGGTGAAGTGTACATAGATAGCTACGCTTTAGAAACGATCTTAAAGATCGTAGGTGCAACCGTAGAAATTGACAACGACGCTATGAAAATTGTTATTGAGCAAGCGTGATCGTATGGATGTTAGTGTGAGAAAAGCATGTATGTAGATGCTTTGTCAGACATATAGCGACTATTGAGAGATAGCTGCATATAACCCCAACCCGGAGGGGGCAACCCCTCTGGGTGAAGGGGCGGCAACGCCCAATGGGGTGACATGCTCACCGCCATCAAGCGATACAACGTGGACTCCATGGGTCTAATGACCATCGCTGGAACGGAGACCTTCAACCATGACGCCATGGGCAATCCCACGAGCTACGCTTCAAAAACGCTTACATGGAGCGGAAAACAGCTTATAAGGTACTACTATCAGCCCGGTAAGAACCAGCTCTACAACTATACCTACGCCTACGATGAGAATGGTCTTAGAACGCAGAAAGT